>CAKNRV010000018.1 GCA_930991035.1 uncultured Clostridium sp.
TTGCAAAAGAAAAATAACATTAGGTAAGTAAAAAAAGTAGGAAAGTGTAATAGCTTTTCCTGCTTTTTGTCTTTTGCTACAAAATATCTCCTAACCCTTGACAAATGCTCATTATACTGATAATATAGTGGTTGAAAAAATGGGAGGAAAAATGATATATCCAAAAGAATATCTAAACAGCGTAAAAGATATAAGTATAGAATTATTAAATAAAAATAATATAAAAGGTTTAATATTAGATGTTGACAACACTCTAATTAGCTTAGATAAAAAGATGCCAGCAGGCATTGTAGAATGGGTAAAAAACATAAAAGCAAATGGAATTAAAATTTGTATTTTGTCAAACAGTAATAAAATTGATAAGGTAGAAGCTGTTGCAAAGTTAATAGAATCACCATATATTTTTTTCGGGAAGAAGCCATTAAAATCTGGCTTTTTAAGAGCTCAAAATATTTTAAAATTAAAAACTGAAAATATTGCAGTTGTGGGAGACCAAATTTTTACAGATGTAATCGGAGCAAATAGATGTAAAATGTTTTCTATTCTAGTTAAGCCAATTGAAGAAAAGGATTATTTAATAACAAAAATAAAACGCCCATTAGAAAAAATGATAATAAAAGCTTATCAAAAGAAAAAGCTAAAATCTAGCTTAAAGTAGATTGGAAAACTATATAATAAAAAACAGAAATATAAAGTAAAAAACAAAAAGAATATAAATATTATAAAACAAATAATAATAATGAAAACATAATCTGAAACGAACAAAACGAATAATTAGTAATTTTCACTCGTTTTAGAAACGGAGGAAGAAAATGTATATAAACGATTTACACATATTAGCATATTTAGCAGTAGGAATTTTAGGATTAATAGTAGGGCAATTTATTGATTGGTGTAATTTGCGCCTGCCAGAGTATAAAAAAGTATTTTCAAAAGAATTTTTTTCTGAATATTTAAAAAATTGCAGACCAAAATATATTTTAATGATAATTATCGCGGTAGCATATGTATCATTATTGTATTTTAAAGGCATTAATATAGATACTATAAAATACATAATATTAATACCAATGCTTATAAGTGCATTTGTAATAGATTTAAAGCTACAAATAATACCGAACAGATTAACTCTAACAATATTTGAAGTAGGATTAGTTTTTACATTTTTGACTACTTTGCTAAACATAAATGGTGGAATAGATCTATTTATAGATAGCATTTTGGGAATGCTTGTTGGAGGAGGAATTTTCTTAATAATAACTTTAATAGGTGGTGCCATTGCTGGAAAAGAAGCTATGGGATTTGGCGATGTAAAGCTAATGGGAGCTTTGGGATTATTTTTTGGATGGCGTAATATGATTTTAATATCTGTAATGTCATTCTTGTTTGCAGCAATAGTAAGTATTGTAATATTAATAAGCAGAAAGAAAAAGTTTAGTGAATATATACCATTTGGACCTTTTATTGTAGTTGCATCTATTATTCCAATGTATGTAAGTACAGCAGATTTGCTATTAATTCTTTTAGAAATATTTTCACTGGGAACGTATTAAAAAATAGAAGATATTCATAATAATAAACGAAAAATTATAATCTAGTGTTTCTAGAAGACAAAAAAGTAGATACCAAAGAGGGAATATTAATGAATGCACTAAATTATAAATAACCATAAATGAAGTAAAAAACGCAGAATCATAAAAGGGGGCAATTTTATGAATCCTAAAATAAAATGGCTAAGAGATAGAATAAATATGGAAAATATGCAAGGAATGATTATTTCCAATCCAGTAAATATTAGATATTTAACAGGAATACAAGCAGAAGGAGTACTGCTAATAACCAGAAAGGAAAATTTTTATTTAACGGACAGTAGGTATATAGAAGAAGTTAAGTCAACGCTTACAATAAACGATGGCATTATTTTAAATGATATAGCAAATATTACTAGAGACGATTACGAAAACTTTTTCTTGTTTTGCGAAAATGTTGGTTTTGAGGAAAATTATATAACTTATGCGACATATAAAAATTATATTGCAAAATATAAGATAAATAATTTTGAAGAAACGGAAAATTTTATAGAAAAGCAACGTATGATTAAAGACGATGACGAAATAAGCTATGTAGAAAAAGCTTGTTATATAACAGATATGTGCTTTAAACATATTTGTGACTATATAAAAATAGGAATGACAGAAAAAGAAATTGCTTTTGAGATAGAGAAGTTTTTTAAAACAAATGGAGCAGAAGATTTAGCTTTTGAGACAATAGTGGCTTCTGGTAAAAATTCGTCTAAGCCTCACGCAGTGCCAACAGATAAAAGAATAGAAGCTGGAGATGCCATAACAATTGATATGGGATGCAAATATAAAGGATATTGTTCAGATATGACAAGAACAATATTTGCAGGATATGTTCCAGTTCAAATAGAAAAAGTTTATGATTTAGTTTTAAAAAATGAACTTCAAACCCTAAAAGAATACAAAGAAGGAGCAAGCATCAGAGTAGTTAGCAGAATGGTTGAGAATGATTTTAAATTAAATGGTTATGATTTATTGCACAGTCTTGGACACGGAGTTGGATTAGAAATTCACGAAATACCATTTATAAATGGCAAAAATGATAATGTTTTAAAAGCAAATATGATAGTAACAAATGAGCCAGGAATTTATATACCAGGAAACTTTGGAGTTAGAATAGAAGATACAGTGTTAATAACAAAAAATGGAAGTATAAATTTGACCAAATCAGACAAAAATTATATTATAGTGGATAAGTAGTTAAAAATAGCATTTTATACTTGATTTAAGATAAGATATGTGATAAAATAAAATATGTTAAATTTATGTAAATTGAAAGGAGTAATACTTATGGCAGAAGTATATATGGCAGGAGATTTTAGAAATGGAACTACATTCGAAATGGATGGTAACGTATTTAAAGTAGTTGAGTTCCAACACGTAAAACCAGGAAAGGGAGCAGCTTTTGTTAGAACAAAGTTAAAAAATGTAATAACAGGAGCAGTTTTAGAAAAAACATTTAACCCATCAGAAAAATTCCCAGGAGCAGAAATAGAAAAAAGAGAAATGCAATATTTGTATAATGATGGTGGATTATATTATTTTATGGATAACGAAACTTATGAGCAAATTCCACTTAATGCAGATCAAATTGGTGATGGATTAAAATTCTTAAAAGAAAATATGAATGTAAAAATATTATCTTTTAAAGGAAATGTTTTTTCAGTAGAACCACCAATGTTTGTGGAATTAGAAGTTACATATACAGAACCTGGATTTGCAGGAAACACAACAACAACATCTGGAAAGCCAGCTACACTTGAAAATGGCTATAAACTTACTGTACCACTATTTGTTAACATAGGTGATGTTGTAAGAATAGACACAAGAACAGGCGAATATATGGAAAGAGTATAGGAAGGAATGAAAATTTGATGTCTGATATAAAGGGTAAATATAAAAAAATCTTGGAAGATTTAGAAAATAACATAAAAGATCCAGAAGACTTAATTTATGCAAAAGAAAAGTTTATGGAAGTATCTATGCTTTTTATGGATATTATAGACAGGTTGACAATACTTACAGAAGCAAGAATTAAAGAAATAGAAGAAAAACAAGGTGAAATAGAAAACAAAATAAGTAGTGTACAATCATTAGTAGACGAAATAGAAGGAGATATCTACGAAGACGATGGAAACTACGAATTTGAAATAGTTTGCCCATATTGTAATTATGAATTTACAACAGATATAGAAGACGAAGAAAAAGAGGAAATAAAATGCCCTAACTGTAATAACATAATTGAACTAGATTGGAATTCAGAAGAGGGAGCTTGTGACGGCAATTGCTCACACTGCTATGGAGAAGAAGTAGCAGAAGAGGAAGAAGAGTATGATAATGACTATGAAGAAAATACTCAAAATACTCAGAAAAATCAAAAAAAGCCAAATAATCAAGATATAGAAGAAGATAATAACGACGATGAAGATATGTAGTAAAAAGTTGACAAGAGATTGTAATATAGTTATTACTCATAGCGTATTATAAAAATAGAAGAAATGTATGTTTTAAATTTTATGCTGAAGTGTTTAAGTTGAATAGGTAACATAAAATTTAAAACATATATTACTTAGAAAAAAATACAACTATGAAGTGTAACGTAAAGTCTTTTGTCAACTTTTTTGTAAAAGCGTATTGCAAAAAAAGTCGATTAATTGTATAATATTTTTAGATTTTACAAAATCAAATAAAAATGAAAGGGGAAAGTTTATGTTTTGTGAAAAATGTGGAACTCAATTACCAGATGATGCAGCTTTTTGTACGAAATGTGGAGCCAGCACTGCGAAGGGAGCAAAAACAACAGAAAAAGTAGAAGAAAAAATGCCTGATACAGAGGTTCAATTAAATGTTAAACCTACATTTAAATTTGGTTACATATTATTGCCTTCACTTATTTGCTACATAATTATAACATTAATGATAAGTGTACCTTTTTTTGCAACTGAAGAACCTATGGCAGGTTTCATTATTATGATAGCAATGCTTTTAGTTTTTGCAATTATTTTAGCAATACAAACTTGGATTAAGAAAAAACAATTTGATAATTATACTTATAATTTCTATAAAACAAAAGTGACTTTTAGAGATAGCTTCCTAAACCTATCTGAAAAAGAAGTAAAATATAAGTATATAAGAGAAGTTACAATGCGTCAAACATTTATACAAAGATGGTTTAATATAGGTAGTATCATTTTATTTACAAATGCAGAAACAGGATTTGGTAATGGAATATTTATAAACTGTGTTGAAGATGTTCAAACTGTGTATAAAAACATAAAATCAATTATTGATGTATAAAGTTAATATAGTTATGTATTTAATCAAAGACATAAAACAAACTGAAAAGTTTACTTTATGTAAGTATACTGAAGAATGAAGAGTAATAAATTAAATACTACTTATAAAAAGTAGTTTAAAATATTGAGTGAGAGGGGAAAATAATATGTTTTGTAGAAATTGTGGTGCAGAAATGAGCGATAACGCAACATTTTGCCCAAAATGTGGAACTGCTAGAGCTGGAGCAGAAGAAGTAGCATTAAAAAAAGAAATTGTAGAAGACAATCAAATTAAATATGAATTAAGGCCAGTATTTAATGTTCCTTATAAACTTTTATGCAACATAGGTCAAGCAATAATATATGCTGTTATTTTATGGTGGTTATTTTATGAACTTATAGAAGTGTTTAATTTCAAATGGAATATGATATTTTTAGTTATTGCAGTTATGGCGTTATATGTATTAATAAAATTAGTATTTGAAAAATTCCAATATAACGATTTAGAATATAATTTCTATAATACAAAAGTGGAATATAAAGATGGATTTTTAAATAAAGAAGAAAAAGAGCTAAAATATAAATATGTAAGAGAAGTTACAATGTCTCAGGGAATATTTGAAAGAATATTTAAAATAGGAACAATAAGAATTTTTACAAATGCTACCAGTGGAGTTTATAACGGAAGAAATCATAATGGTATGAGAGGTAGAAATGGTATATACATACATTGCATTGAAAATGTAAAAGAACAATATGAAAAAATTAAACAAATAATTGATGAAGGTTCTGAAGATGCGTAAAAAGAAAAGTTGACAGGAGGAATGCTCCGTTCTGTCAACTTTTTTCTGAATTTAATAAGTAACTTCTCGTCAAATTAATTAAAAAGACTTAGTGGATCTACATAATCACCATTTACTCTAACGCCAAAGTGAAGGTGAGGGCCAGTTGTAGCACCATTGGTAGGTCGCCCATTTTCATCTGAATATTGATTTCCTTTTACTCCATAAACATATTTAGGACCAACATAGCCAATTACTTGTCCACGCGTTACATAATCTCCTTTTTTTACTATATAGTAGGGAGAAACGTGGCAATATGTAAACTTTATATTTCCAGAGGTTAATGTAATTGTGTAACCTCCACCACCAAGAAAACCAGTAAAAGTAATTTCGCCAGAAGTGGTTGCAATAAGTTGAGCTCCTTCTGGAGCACCTATATCTAAACCAGAATGATACGAAGATGCCCCTGCAGTAGGAGAATACCTATAACCAAAATATGAATTAATAGTTGTATATCCTGGAGATGGCCATGCATATCCAGAAGAACTTATATCTATTATAATATTACTACTTTGAGAATATTCAAAGTATGATTCCGAAAAGAATGGAATAAAAAACAAAGAAATAAATATTATAATAAAAATTAAAAATGATACAAATGCCTTAGCAGGCATAAAAAAACTATTAGACATAATACCTCCTTAAATCTAATAGCCCCCGAAATCAGTATTAAATTTAATTAGTTTTGTAAATACAAAATTAATTAAATTTAATAAATAATTATATAAAAAGTATAATTAAATACATAATAAGTAAAAAGTATTTAATATATTAATAGAAACAGTAGTATTTATACATTTGAAGTAGAATCTTGTGGCTTTTTAAAAGCAAAGAACTTACTAATAAAAAAGTTCAAAATAATAACAACAACTGTAATTAAACATTTACTTATAATTGCTGGAATAGGAACAAATTCAAACAATAGAGAACCGCCAACAGACTCAACAACCATAGTAAATAATCTTCCTAAAATAAATCTGAAAAACTCAATTATTTTTTCTTTAAATCCTCGTGCTTGAGAATGAAAAACCATATCTTTATTAGTAAAATAAGCAATTAAAACTGCAATAACAATTGCAATATTGTTTGCTAAATTTTCATCGATATTAAAGAATTCGGTCATTATATAAAATGAACCAATATTAATTATTGTTGTAACTATACCAAATATAGCATATAATATGATTTCTCTAGTGAAAACCTTTTTTACAAATTTATTTGCTAAAAATTTCTTTACAAATTTATTTGCTAAAAATTTCTTTACAAATTTATTTGCTAAAATTTTTTGTATAAATTTTTTGTTTTTTTTTGCTTCATTTGATTTTTCCATTATTAATTCAATTCCTTTCTCCAAACAAACGTAGAAATAAAAGTGTTTTATACTAATTCATAGTTATATATTTTGATGTATTTATAATTGCTAAAATATGAATTAAGATAATTTAAACATTAAAGAGCATACTAATTTATATATAATCAAATTTGACTAATAAAATTAAAATGTACAATTAAAAAATTGTACATCAATGGTTTGGCAGGGGTACTAAGACTCGAACTCAGACTTGTGGTTTTGGAGACCATCGTGCTAACCATTGACACTATACCCCTATGTGAATTACTTTTATATATTAGCACAAAATTTAAGCAAATGCAATAGGTAAGAATGAAAAATTTTTCATAAATTTCTTCGTTTTCACCATATCCTTTATTATTTTCTTTACTTTATTCTAGTTTGAATTTGCAAAATGGATACAAAAAGAGTAGTTTACTAAAATATAGAATTGATTAACTGTTTTTATAAATTAATGATTTTTTCTATAATTTCTTTATCTTCTATTTTATTAATTCCAAAACATTTTTTGCCCAAATCTTTTATGGAAGCACCTAAATGATACATTTCTTCATTATCTAAAACAATAAATCTATCATGAAATTTATTTGTTTTGGCAATTTTTAGAATAGGATATTCTTTATTAAATTTTTGAATATCTATATTTTGAATATTACTTTTGTTAGATGTTAAAATAACTACTTTTACATTATTCTTCTTTTTAGTGAGCATTTTTAATACACTGTCATCAATATAATTGTCTATAATTAGTATTTTTTTATTTGCTTTTTTTATAATATCAATAATAATACTATAGGCATCATAGATTTGACCATCAAAAAATATCCTCTGTTTAATATTTTCTTCAAATTGTAATTGATTAAAAACTTCATCAAATTTTTTATCATGTTCTAATAATTTATATTCCATACTTGTTAATCTTTCAAAGACTTGTCCATTTAGCATTAAAAATTTTCTCATTTCAACAAAAGCGTTCATAATATTTATACTAACTTGAATTGCTATATCGTTTTTTAATAAACCTGATAACATTGCTATACCTTGTTCTGTAAAAACATAAGGCAAATATTTACGATGTTTCCCTCTTCCTACGTTTTCGTTTAAGGTCGCAAATTGCGACCTTAAAGAATTATCAAAATTTTCTTGTATACTATCTTTGTTTAAGGTGATATCTTTGCACCTTAAAACTTCATATTCTTCATCTGTTAATTGAAAGCAAAAATTTTCAGGAAATCTTTGTTTATTTCTATTTACGGTTTCATTTATTCTTTTAGTAGGATAATGATACAGCATTGCTACATCACTATCTAGCATTACTTGTTTTCCTCTTATGGTATATATTAAATTTTTTATTTCTTCATTAGATATTTCATTTTGAATTGGTAATTTGTTTTCTTCCATAAATTCACATCCTTTAATTCCTCATTAGGTTTTATTAAATTCAAGCATTAAAAATGTCCTCCTTTCTAGTCAAGAGAACATATTAGTTTTATACGAAAAAACAACCTACAAACCTTATAGTTCGTAAGTTGTTTTAATTTGGAGCGGGTAGCGAGAATCGAACTCGCGCGATCAGGTCGGAAGCATGACATTCTACCACTAAATTATACCCGCGTAAAAGTTAAAATCATATAAAGCATAACATAAAAGAATAATTCTTTCAAGATTATATATAAAAAAAACCAACTGCTTGAAGCTGGTTTAAATTTAATGTATTATAAAAATATTTAGGTAAAAAATGGAGCAGGTAGCGGGAATCGAACCCGCATAGCCAGCTTGGAAGGCTGGAATTCTACCATTGAACTACACCTGCATCTCATTTGCGGAACAATTAATATTATACATACTGTAATGAGATTTGTCAATAGAATTTGTAAAAAAAATTAAAAAAATTTTAAATTAAATATGGAAATTCTATAATAAATATGATAGTATATATAAAAATTGGAAGGGAGGCAAGCTAGTAAATCTTTTACTAGTAGCAAATATGTTAAAAGAAAAATTATTAAAAGATTTAAAAAATAGTATGAAAGAAAAAAATACTGTAAGAAAAAATGTAATACAAATGGTAAGAGCTGCAATTTTACAAGTAGAAAAAGATAAACAAATTGAATTAAATGATGAACAAATAATTGATATAATTGCAAAGGAATCTAAAAAAAGAAAAGATGCATTAGGAGATTATGAAAAAAGTGGTAGAGAAGATTTAATAAATGAAATAAAAGAAGAAATTCAAATCTTAGCAGAGTATTTACCAAAGCAATTATCAATAGAAGAAGTTGAAAATATTGTAAAAGAAGTAATTGCAGAACAAGGAGCAACTTCAATAAAAGATATGGGAAAAGTTATGAAAACTGCCAAAGAAAAAATTGGTGCTGCTTCTGACGGAAAAACAATAAATGAAGTTGTTAAAAAAATGTTAGCATAAAAATAAATTTATTTATAAGAGAAAACTTGAAGTAAAAAAGAAGGGAAGAGCAACAAATGAAAGAAAAAAACAAAAAAACATATAAAACCGTTGGCGCTGTAAGAGAGAGAGAGAGAGCGAGAGAGAGAGGTATTAAGTAAAAGAGCTTTTATTTGTAGTACAAAAAACGCAAAAAATCCATTGACAAAAAACATTTTTTGTAATATAACTAATACAGTTTGAAAAGGGAGTAGCTTAAAAACTATTAGCCAACAGCACATTATGGTTAATAACCTTTTAGGTAAGCAAGACTTTTTAAAATTTATATGAACTTTATCCAGTTTTTAATATAAATTTTAAAAAGTTTTTTCTTTTAATGTGGCATTTTTGCTTTTATACAAATTGCTCTTTTACGTTCTAGGAAATTGCATTTCCTAAAATGTAAAAAAGTGGCTGAAGAATTATACTATGTCAAGAAAATAAACACGAAGCACAAAACTATTATATATAAATGAGAAAAAAGCAAATTTTGTATATAAGTTCCAAAAAATGGGTTATAATGTTAAAGGAAATATTCAAAAAATTAAGAGGCTGAGAAAATGTGTGGCTAAAGTATAATGCAAAATGCGAACAGAAAGGAGTGTCCCAAACGTTCAAGTTCTTGAACAAAAAGGAGTGTCCCAGATGTTTAAGCTAACAATGAAATAATATTAAAGAAGGAGAAGAGGTACTTTGGAAGAAAAATGGTTTGGAAAAACAGCAAATGAAATTGAAAAGGAGTTGAACACTAATATTGAAAGTGGTTTGACGAAGGAACAAGTTGAAGAAAAAAGACAGAAATATGGTTACAACGAGTTAAAAGCTAAAAAGAAGAAGAGCTTATTTGTAAAATTTTTAGAGCAGTTTAAGGATTTTATGATTATTGTACTTATTGTTGCAGCAGTAATTTCTGGAATTGTAGGCTATATGGAAGGAGAAGGAATTACTGATTCAATTATTATTTTAATAGTTGTTATTGTAAATGCAATTATTGGTGTTGTGCAAGAAAACAAGGCAGAAAAATCTTTAGAGGCTCTTCAAAAGTTGAGCTCACACGTTGCTAAAGTAGTTCGTAATGGCAAAGTAGAAGTTGTGCAATCTAGAGAGCTAGTACCTGGAGATGTTGTGGTATTAGACACAGGAGATTATGTACCAGCAGATTTAAGAATTATAGAAAGTGCTAATTTAAAATCTCAAGAGGCTTCTCTTACAGGAGAATCAGTGCCAGTTGATAAAAATACTGATATTATTGAAGACGAGAAGGTTGGTATTGGCGACAGAACAAATATGCTATTTTCATCCTCTCTTATTACTTATGGTAGAGGTAAAGGTATTGTAGTAGAAACCGGTATGAATACAGAGGTTGGTAAAATTGCTACAATAATAAATGATACAATTGGAACAGAGACACCACTTCAAATTAAGTTAAATAAATTGGGCAAAACTCTTGGAATAGCAGCTTTATTAATCTGCGTAGTTATATTTATAATAGGTATAGCTTATGGAAAAGATGTAATAGATATGTTTATGACAGCTGTAAGCTTGGCTGTTGCTGCAATACCTGAAGGATTAGCAGCTGTATCTACTATCGTTCTAGCAATTGGTGTTCAAAGAATGGTTAAAAAGAATGCTATTATTAAAAAGCTTCCAGCCGTTGAGACACTTGGTAGTGCTACTGTAATTTGTTCAGATAAAACAGGAACATTAACACAAAACAAAATGACAGTTCAAAAAGTATTTGTTGATGGTAAAGTTCAAGATGTAGAAGAACTTACAAATCCAACAGGTGATTTTGAAAAATTGATGTATATCAGTACTCTTTGCAATGACACAAAAATTGGTGAGAATAATACTTTGACTGGAGACCCAACAGAAACAGCATTAATAGATTTGGGATTTAAAGTTAATCTAAAAATACAGGAAGAAGTGTTTAAATTACAAAGAGTTAAAGAAGTTCCATTTGATTCTGATAGAAAGTTAATGACAACAGTAAACAAAATGGGAGACAAGTATATTGTCAATACAAAAGGAGGGATTGACGAATTACTTGCAAGATGTAATAAATACGAAATGAATGGCGAAATAAAAGACAACTTAAATGAGTTTAGACCAACAATAAATAAATACAATGAAGAAATGGCAAAAGAAGCTTTAAGAGTTTTGGCAATGGCATATAAGATGCTAGACCACGAACCAACAGACGAGGAAATGAAGACAATAGAAAGCGACTTAATATTTGTTGGAATGGTTGGGATGATTGATCCGCCAAGGGAAGAAGTAAAAGTAGCTGTTGAAAAATGTAAAACAGCAGGAATAAAAACAGTTATGATTACAGGTGACCACAAAATTACAGCTGTTGCAATTGCTAAATCATTGGGAATATTAGAGGACGAAAAAGAAGCTATAACAGGTGCAGAATTAGAAGAAATGTCTCAAGAAGATTTAACTAAGAATATTAGACAATATTCTGTTTATGCAAGGGTTTCTCCAGAACATAAGGTACGTATTGTAAAAGCTTGGCAGGCAAATGGAGAAATAGTTGCAATGACAGGTGACGGTGTAAATGATGCACCAGCACTAAAAACAGCTGATATTGGCTGCGCTATGGGAATTGTAGGTACAGATGTATCAAAAGAAGCGGCAGATGTAATTTTAACAGATGACAACTTTGCTACAATTGTATCATCAGTTGAAGAAGGTAGACGTATTTATGATAATATTTTAAAGGCAATACAATTTTTACTTTCAAGTAATGTAGGCGAGATAGTGGCATTGTTTATTGCTATATTAATTACACCTTGGCTTGGTAGCACATTTGGCATAGATATTAATTTAATTGAAGTGTTACTTCCAATACACATTTTGTGGATTAACTTAGTTACAGATTCATTACCAGCATTAGCACTTGCTGTTGACCCGGCAGAAGATGATGTAATGAAAAGAAAACCTAAAAAGCAAAAAGGTATATTTACAAAAGGAATGAGCTGGAGAGTAATTTACCAAGGTATAATGATTGGACTTTTAACATTAGTAGCATTTATTATAGGTTTAGCTACACCAGATGACCAATTACCAGAAATGATAAAAATAGATGGAACTTTGTACAGTGTAGAAGAAGTTGAAAATGTAGAAGAAGCATTGGCAAATGGAGCAGAAATGGTAGAAAAGCAAGAAGTAAAAGTAGAAATAGGTCAAACAATGGCATTTGTAGTATTAGCATTTTCTGAATTAGTCCACGTGTTTAACATAAGAAACAACAAAAAATCTATATTTAAAACACATCCATTTAACAACAAAGTATTACTTGGTGCAATAGGACTTTCAGCAGCATTAATGTTAATTATTTTACTAATACCAGGATTAAGACACATATTTAGTATACCTGTATTACCATTAGGCAATGTCTTAGAAATTGTTGGATTAGTATTATTACCAATTGTAATAGTAGAAATCTTTAAACTATTAAAAATAAATACTTCTAAAGATGAGGTTTAAAATATATACGGGTGTGAATTTTAACAAATAATTATTTTGAATTAGTTTGATACGGTTGTAATTTAACAAATTTACTGTTATAATAAATTGGAAATAGTTTTAGAAATAAAAATAGGAGTAACATTTGTATGCATCAAATAGAAATAATAGGAATGAGAAAAAATAGAGACCTAAAAATTGTAATTACAATCATAATCTTAGCTATTATTAGTATTTTTGTTTGTTTGGGCATTATATTCTATAATAAATATAACACTATGGAAGTAGTAGCGGATGCAAATATAATTGAAGAAGCTAACAAGGCAAATGGCGAGACAGCAGAAAATGGGTCTGAAGAAGGTTCGTCAAAGAGTGAGCAAGATTCTTCAGAGGGTGAAAACCAAGAAAATACAACATCAGATAATACCAATGCAGAGAAAAATCAAGACACACCAAAAGTTACAGAAGAGCAAAAAGAATTTATAGATAAAATCAGTAATATATATAATGGAGAAGAAGGAAAAAGAGTATTTTTGACATTTGACGATGGACCAACAAATGCGGTTACACCAAGCATATTAGATACATTAAATAAATATAATGTAAAAGCTACGTTTTTTGTGCTTGGAACTAATGCAAAAAAATATCCAGAGCTAGTAAAAAGAGAATATGAAGAAGGGCATTATATAGCAAATCACGGATATTCGCATAAATATAGTAAAATATATAAAAGCGTAGATACTGTTTTGGAAGAATACAACCAAACAGAACAGTTAATAAGAGATGCAATTGGTGTTTCGGATTATTCTAGCAACTTGTTTAGATTTCCAGGTGGTTCTAAAGGCGGACCATATGAAGAAATAAAAAAAGAAGCGAGAAAAAAATTAAAAAGTGAGGGTATTGCATATTTAGATTGGAGTGCTTTAACTTATGATGCAGCTGGAGCAGATACTACAGACGAAATACTTTGCAATCTAAAAGAAACAATAAATGGATGGAATAATGTAGTAATTTTAATGCACGATGCAGCAGACAAAAAAATTACTGCTGATAGCTTAGACGATGTAATAGAATATTTGCAAAGTGAAGGCTATGCATTTAAGAATATCTATGACTTATAAATATTGTAAAAACATATAAATTAAAGGTTATAGGTTTTGCCTAAAAAACTAAATAAAAAATGCAAGGAGCGCGTGGCAATGTACGATGTTATAGTAATAGGAAGTGGACCAGCAGGAATTTCAGCCGGAATATATCTAAAAAGAGCAAAGAAAAATATTTTAATAATTTCTAAAGATGATAGTGCGCTAAAAAAAGCTAAGAGCATAGAAAATTATTATGGAATAGAGAGCATTTCTGGAACAGATTTATATAATAATGGAATAAAACAAGCAAAGAATCTTGGAATACAAATAGAAGAAGATGAAGTAACAAATATTGCGTATGAAGGTCATTTTATAGTATCAACAGCAAATAGAGAATATGAAAGCAAATATGTAATTCTTGCTACTGGAACTAATAGGCAAACACCTAATATAAAAGGAATAAAAGAATTTGAAGGAAAAGGTGTAAGCTATTGTGCAATTTGCGATGCATTCTTCTTTAGAAATAAAGATGTGGTTGTAATAGGTAATGGAAACTATGCAATACACGAAGCAAAGCAATTAAAGCCTGTTGCAAAATCTGTTACAATACTTACAAATGGCAAAGAAATGATACATAATAGAGCAAGCGAAGATTTTGAAGTTAATGAAGAACCTATAAGAGAATTTAGAGGAACAAATAGTGTAGAAGAAGTACAGTTTGAAGATGATAGCACAGAAAAGATAGATGGGGTATTTGTAGCAATAGGAACTGCATCTAGTACGGACTTAGCACGAAAAGTCGGTGCAGTGATAAAAAATAACAACATTGTTGTAAATGAAAATATGGAAACAACAGTGCCTGGATTATACGCTTGTGGAGATTGTACAGGAGGACTGCTCCAAATTTCTAAAGCAATTTACGAAGGAGCAAAGGCGGCAGTGGATATCATAAAAAAATAAATTAGGTTTAAAGGAGAGAGGATTATGTCAGTAATTAATTTAAATGAAAACAATTTTGAAGAAGAGGTATTAAAATCTGAAAAAACAGTGTTAATAGATTTTTGGGCTAGCTGGTGTGGACCTTGCAGAATGATGTCACCTGTAATAGATTCAATTGCAGAAGAAATGAAAGATGACGTTAAAGTATGCAAGATCAATATTGATGAGCAACAAAATTTAGCTGTTAAATATAATGTGATGAGTATTCCTACATTTGTAGTAATAAAAGGAGGCAAAGAAGTAGGAAGAAGCATTGGAGTACAAGATAAATCTGAAATTATAGGTATGATTAAGTAAGAAAAAATTATACAAAAGTGCCAAAATATTATATAAAAATGAAAAAAGTCTTTTTCGTATAAGAAAAAGGCTTTTTCGTATAAAAAAATATAAAAAATTTGTATTAAATGATAAAATAGTGTCGAAAAAAGAGGATTTTTAAAATTTCCATTAAGGTTGAAAATGATTAAGTTTGGCTAAAAAAGCAAACTTATTAAATAAAAATCCCAAAATAAGTAATATAAAATTTTCTCGTTCATTTGCTTTGGCAAAACAATAATTGTTTTCAACCTTAAAAAATCCTACTAAATATCTTATATAAGGCAATAGGTTTATAGGTAAATCCTTTATTAAAAAACCTAAATATATTATACAAGGAATGTGAATAAGAATGAGTGAACTTAGACAGAGAAGATACAAAGATGCAGAACCAGCGGAAACAGTAAAAAAATTAAAGAATTTATTGAAAGAATTAGGAATTGATGTAGAAGAAAAATGGTCAAAGGAAAGTAGTGTAGGTACATTCTCGCTAAGAATTTGCATTAAAGGTACTGATATAGGACAAAATGGAAAAGGAATGACTAGAGAATTTGCTATGGCAAGTGGATATGCAGAGTTTTTTGAAAGAATGCAAAATGGAATGCTAAGGTTTAGAATGGAAAAACCAACTAAAGAATTACCTTTTGCCAATGTACCGGACGAAAAGCATTTGCAAATAGAAGAAGTGCTTGGAACAAATTTTAAAAATAGTGGAGAAATACAAAATATTCTTATACGAAATATATTAAAGCAAAATGGAAAAGAAAATGCCACAAAAGAAGAAAAAATAGAATATTTAAAACCAATGCTAAAGAAAGAATACAACTACATTCCATATTATAGTGTAAAAAATAAAAATATTGAATATATTCCAGATAAACTATTTAGTTATCTTTTTGATACAAATGGAATGTGTGCTGGAAATTCAAATGAAGAAGCTTTAATAGAAGGATTTTCTGAAATTTTAGAAAGATATGTTGGACTAAAAATATTCAAAGAAAGAGTATGTTTACCAAAAATACCAGAAGAATATTTAGAAAAATTTCCAAAAGTAAAGGCAATGGTAGAAAAATTAAAAGAAAACCAAGAGTTATATTTTAGATTAGTAGATTGCTCTTTTGGAGGAAAATATCCAGTAGCAGGTTTATATATAATAGAAAAAAATACAGGAAAATTTGGATTTAAACTAGGTGCACATCCAGACTATGGAATAGCAATGGAAAGATGCTTTACAGAAGCGGCACAGGGTAGAAAAATAGAAGAATACGCAGAAAGTTGTATATTTGACTTTTACGAGGGAGAAGATGTTGGAAACAGAAGTTTAACAGAATTTATTTTTGCAGATTTGTCAGCCGTTCCATACCAAATTCTTGGAGAAAAAACGGCCTATAATTTTACAGAAATGCCAGATGTGTCAGAATTAGATAATAAAGAAATTTTAAAAAGATTAGTTGCAGGTATTTTAAATGATGGATATGATATTTTAATAAGAAATGTATCATTCTTAGGATTTCCAGCATTTAGCATAGCAATACCAGGTATGAGTGAAGTTACATTTGACCCAAAAGGAACGTACTTTACAGTTATAGCAACAATGCAAGAAATTATGAAGGATTTTAGCAAGATAAACCTAACAAATATTAGACAGGTAGTGGATAATATGGAAACAATAGTAAATAAATTAGGCTATGATAAGATGTCACTTATTATAGGACTAAAAGATATGGGAATGCTACCTTGTGAAAGTATAGGTGCAGGTGCAAAATATTTTTTAGCTATTTGCTATATTATGAATGGAGATTATGGAAAAGCAGCTAAGATGCTAGAAAATTTAACATTTTTAGCAGACAATTTATTACCAGATTCAATTGAAAAAATATTTGTAAAAGCAGTTTATTATTATGCATCAGCAATGGATAAATTACATAATCATAATAGTGCAATGCACTATATAAAATTACTTTATGACGACGAAATTGCAAACGGAATAGATATGAGTTTTGGAGAAAGAGAAAATATTATGATAAATCATTTTGGAATTACGGAAGAGGACTATGTAGACAATGACGATTCATACTATTTACCTTTTATGAAAAAAATTAGAGAGGCACAAAGAGATAATCCAATAGATCAAATGGAAAATAGAAAAATATTTGAGTAAAGCAAGCAAAATATGCTTTACTTCGCTTCTATAATAAGTTGTAAATTGTAACAAAAGCCTACGGAACAAATTTACTTATAAATTTTGGTAAAAGTATTAACAAATGGAAAAAAGTTTGATATAATAATAGCGTAAAAATCGACAAAGAAAGTAGGAAATAATATGAAAAACGCTGAAAGCCTTGTGGCAGTACACACACACACACACACACATTAGTTTTATCTTACTTGCTATTATTAATTATAGCAAGGCTTTTAGCCTTACAGAAAATAATAAAAAAGACATAAAATGTAGTTATTTATAACTATGTTTTATGTCTTTTTGCATTGTTTGAGTTATTATTCTTACTTTTAGAAAAAGGAGGGAAAATAAAGAAATTAAATGGGAGATGTTGCTGAAAACTAAAGATTAATTGCCTTACAATGCACTTTTAGTACATAAGTGCATAAGTAAATAAGAACATTATAGACATAAATAATAATAAAAGGAGGATATGTAAGTGAAAACAAGTAAAACAAAAATACTCATTGTATTAACATTTATGGTAGTTATACTATTTAGTATTTTACCAATAAAAAGTTTAGCAACCAATTCCAATATGTTTGTAGTAAAAGAAAATGAAGAACAATATTTAATATATGTGGATGGATTGTTAAACGAGGATTTTGAATTCGCATTTTCAAATACAGAAAATGCTAATGACCTAAATTATATTGCATCAGTAAAAGATAGTGACGGAAATTCTATTGCTTATGTAGATGTAGTGCTAAAAGGAAAATTCTTTAATTCTGAGAATACTTACATTTGGGTCAGAAATACAGAAGGAAAAACTGTAATAGACGGACAAAAAGTTACAATCAATGACGCTAAAACAATAGAACAACTAAATAAATTAGACAATATAACAAAAAATATAACAATTGAAGCTAGTGCAGAAAATGAAAAAATCAAAATAAATGGAGAAGCAGGAAAAACATATTTTTATAAATTTTTTGTAGCAGGAAATTCAGAAGAATACAACAAATTATTAGATTTGATAGAAGAAATTAATAATTTTGACACAAATATAAATGTATATGCAAAATTACAAAAATATAATGAATTAAATGAACTATATAATAGTCTCGTTGCAGGTTTAAGTGAAGAGAACTGGACAGAAGCAAAAAATCTAGAAATTACAAAGCCTTATGGAGCTAAAGAAGGAGAACAATTTATTTTATGGCTAAAAGATAGCGATGGAAATACTGATGTTCAAATTTTAACAGCTTATGAAAAAGAAATAACAGTGATAGAAGAACAAGAAAAGACAGAAGAAATAGTAACAGCTTTACCTGTCACTTATGATAATACAACAGTTTTATTTATTGCTTTAGGAACTGTTATAGTTGCAATAATAGCTGTATTAGCTTACAAAACTATGAATAAGAAAAACAGGAAATAAAAATATGAAACATAGCAAAAGTAAAAAAATAAAAATTTCTAGTATACTTCTTCTTGTTTTAATAATAGCTGCAATAGTTTTAATAGTTTTTATTTGTGCTAAATTTAATGAGCGCAGTAAAAATAACGAAGCAGTTAAAGCTGTTATAGCTGAAGTAGAAAGTATACCTGAAACAGATAAGGAAGAATCAATACCATACATTGAGTATGAAGGTTATCAAGTAATTGGAACAATAAAAATACCAAAAATAAATATTGAATATCCAATATTGGCAGAAAGCAATGAAACATCTCTTGAAAAGTCTATTACAAGAGTTGGAAATGGAGAAGTAAATGAGATAGGAAATTTAACTATGGCAGGACATAATTATATTGATGGCTCAATGTTTGGAAAAATTGATAAACTTGAAAAAGGTGACGAAATTAAAATATTAGACTTACATAAAAAAGAAATCACTTATAGTATATTTGATATATATGTTACTGATCCAAATGATGTAAGTGTTTTAGATGCTAGAGAGAAAGGTAAACGAGAAATAACTTTAATTTCGTGTACAAACGGCAATAAAAATAGACTAATTATTAAAGCAAGAGAAATATAAGATAATGATAAAAGAGTTATCTAAAAAAGTAGGGGGTAAATTATGAAGAGTCAATTGAATTATAAGGCAAAAAGAAATATTACTATAATAGTAATTATTGCAATACTTGTAGTTCTTGCTTCAATTGGTACTTATTTATTTATGAAAGGTAATAGCGAAACACAAGCTATGTCAGAAGTAAATGGTACATCTGAAGATAGAGCAGGAGAAGATTATCAAGTTGCTCAAGATAATAATGATAATCAAAGTGAAAATAATAATCAAGAAAACCATAACAATGAAGAAGAAAGTACAGACAATGATAATGAAACAGTAGAAAATAATGATGACAATAATGCTACAGACAATGATAACGACGAAGATGAAACTGTAACAATAGCAGAAAATAATAACAATGCAAACAACACAAATAATAATAACAATACAAATAATCAACAAAACCTACAAACACAAACTCAAACAATTACTACAACAGAAACTGTTGAAAGAACACAAAGATTAGTAGGATTTAGCACAGCTAGTATTGATTATACTGGTATTGGAGTAAATGCAGAAATTCCAGATTTAAATTCAGTTGCAGAAGCTGTAACATCAGTAGAAAGCAATTATGTTATAAATGGAATGAAAATCACATACAATGTACAATTAACAAGTCCAGAAACATTAAGTGGTATAAACGTTTCAGCTAATATCCCAGAAGGAACAGAATTGGTTGAAAATAGTATATCTGATGATGGAGTAGTTACAGACGGTAAAATATATTGGAAAGTAGACATTGATACAGAAAAAGTTGTTTCTTTTAAAGTAAATGTAACAGCAACTAGTGGAGACATATCATTTGTAGCAACAGTAAATGGAAAAGATACAAATACTGTTACAAATGTAGTCGATGAAGCACCAGTTATGGACGTAGTAGCTCAAAACAAATATCAAATGGAAGTTGGAACAGAATATGTAGAAAAAGGATATTCTGCAATAGACAAAGAAGACGGAGACATAACTGATAAAGTTGAATTATCATATAGATTCCAAGCAAAAGATGCTCCAACTTGGGAAAATCCAGATCCAACAGAATTAGACACAAGTAGACTTGGAACATATAAAATTACTTATACTGTAACAGATAGTATGGGAAATACATCTAAAGCTACTAGAGTAGTTGAAATAGTAGATACTCAAGCACCTGTGATAAGTGGGCTAGACGATGGCGAGTATGTAACTAAAAATGAAATAGTTACTATAACAGATGCAACTTTAGATATTGTCACAATAAATGGAGTAGAACAAGAATTTGAAGGAACAGAGTTCCAAGACAAACTAACACACGAAGGAACATTTGTAATAGTAGCAATAGATAAAGCAGGAAATAGAACAGAAAAAACAGTTAGTATTGATAAAACTCCTGCAGTAAAAAGTGCTACAAATATTTTAGTGCTAGGTGATATCAATGAAAACAAAGTATTCTATGCTACAATAGGAGATACAATCCAAGCATATGTTTCATTTAATGAAAAATTAGCTCATAATCCAACATTTATATTAATAAATGACGGAAAAGAATATACAATGGATGAATCTTTAGTAACAGCACAAGAACCAAACAAAGACGGAAAATATGTATATCAAATTTTATACAAAATAGAAGAAGACACAACATTTGTTGACGGAGAAATTACTTTAAGAGTTACAGACTTAGAAGATATGTATGGAAACAAAATAGCAGATGAAACAAAACCAACAAATGGACATATAGTATATTTTGATACAACACCTCCAATGTTAGGAGAAGGGCATCCATTATATATATTAAATAGAGATGACGCAGAAAACCGTAAATATATAGCAAATGGCGAATACTTAAGAGTAGAAGCAAACTTTAGTGAAGAGTTAGCAGAAGAACCAGTATTAACAATTGGTTCTGGAGAAAACACACAAGTTGCTCCACTTAAATCTAGCAACTATTCAGAAGCAAGTGGAAACTATGTATATGTATGGGATATTAAATTAGACAATTCTATATTAAAATTAGAAGACGGAACAATAGTACCATTTACAATTACAAATGTAGTTGACAAAGCAGGAAATACTGCAACATTTGATAATGATGATGTTACACCATATAAAGACATATATGATCAAGTAACATATGACAATACACCAGCAGTGTATGATACTTTAGGAATACTTAATGTTACACATTACAGACAAAATGATAAAGAAGGCGCAAGTGAAGATTTGACTTGTGCAACTACTGGAGATGAAGTTAGAGTTTTAATTAGCTTTAATGAGAAATTAACAGTAGAACCAAAAGTTAAAATCAATGGTAATGATGAATTAGTATATGATATGACATTCAGAGAAGATAGTTCAAGTGATACAGTATTCTATTATATGGCAGATTTTGTTATAGAAGAAGATATGGATTTGCCAGAAGATGAAATAACATTTGAAGTTTACGGATATGAAGATGTTGCTGGAAACGAATCAGAAAAATTAGATAATTCTGATATAAACAGCGATTCTTATAAAAAAGTTGTTTATGACAAAACAGCTCCTTCAGCAGAGATATCATATTCAAATGATACAACAAATCCAACAAAAGGAAATGTAACAGTCACACTATCTCCAAAAGAGGAAATTAAAGACTTAGAAGATTGGACAAAAAACGAAGACGGAACATTTACAAAAGAATTCGAAGAAAATGGTGAATATGATGTAACAATAGAAGACTTGGCAGGTAACTTTGCAGTAGTAATATTTGAAGTTGACGGAATTGATAGAACAGCACCAGTTATTACTTTACTAGAAGATGACACATTTGAAGTAGGTGTTGATACATATGATTATCCAGAAGATATAACTGTAACAGATAATCGTGACGGAAATATGCCAGCAGAAGATGTAAATATAGTATGGTATTATGCTACACCAGAAGGTGGAAAAGGAGAAGTTGCATATTCTGAAAACTTCCCTTGGGATACAAACTTAAAAGGAGTAGTAGAGCCAGGAACAACATACTACATTGAATACTGGATAGAAGATGCAGCAGGAAATAGAGGAGAAGCTCATAGATTATTAACATTTGTAGACAACACAGATCCAGAAATTACACTAGACGAAACTGAAGACATTCATTTCGATACTGTTGAAGAAGCAGCAAACTTTGATGTAAATGCTAATCTATGATATAAGGTATAAAAGGTAGAAATAATACTTCTACCTTTTATATATAAGGAGGATAATTGTGGCAAAACGATATAAAAAGAAAAAGAAGAACAAAAAATTCCTTCTATGCTTAATTTGTATAGTTCTAATATTGGTAATAGTTTATTGTATTTATACATTATTTATAAATAAAAATGATGAACAGACTATGCAAAATGATGTAGTAACAACAGAGCAAGTAACTAACAATGATAATGAAATAAAAAATGAAGATAATGAGCAAAAAGAGACAGACCAATCTAAGGATAATGACAGCGAAGATGATATATCTTTAGATGCAGATGTATTAGTGCCAAAAGTTTTAGACAGTGATATAAGGAGTAAATTAGCAGAAAAAATAGAGGATGCAGATGTAGTAAGAGTACATTACAAGCTGAAAACACTAGAAGAAGGAACTGCGCAAGTCTATTATAAACTTGAGAATTCAAAAATTTATTTGGTGGAAGTTGATATAGCATCCAAAAGCATAACAGATTATAAAGAAATAGAAGATGAAGACTTAGTGAAAAAATCTTCTATATCAGATAATTTAGAAGAAGATGTTAAACAAGACTTCGAGAAATATAAGGATAGAATAACAGAAGAATCTGGTAGGCTAAATATTATAATTTCAAATACGGAAATAATTATAAATGTTAGTTATGAGCAATAAGCAATAATAGATAAAACAAATATTTACAAAGTTAGACAAATTTGGAACACTATACCGAATTTGTCTAAAATAATATCTACAATATGATAAACTACTCTTGATAAAATAAAATATGTGTAATATAATGTAGAAAAAATCTTGGAGGAAAAAGTGAATATACAAAAAAAACTATCAAAATTAGGAATCGAAAAAGTAGAAGAGTTAAATTATAAAGATATAAATTATATTTCTCATTATGTAGCGAATCTAATGACAAAAACTTTTCCTTTTTTAGGAGATAAATATAACGAAATTTTATCGAAAATATTATGCTGTAAAATGTATTATGCTAAAATAGAGGAGAATATTAGTTCTTGCAACTATATTATTGAAGAAAATGCTATTTATATAGACGAAAATGTAAATATATTCGAACCAAATGAACAGCTTTTTCATGAGATTATACACTATTTACAAGTAGTGAGAAATAAAAGTGGAAAAATCAAAAAAATGGGTTTGTGTAATTTTGGCGATTTTTCAATAAGAGGATTAGGACTAAATGAGGCAATTGTGCAATATATGTCTTCTAGAATGGTGGGAGCTGACTTACAGACTATTAACGCTTGTGGTATTAATTTAAAGACAATAAGCCCAGCTCTATATCCAATATTGACTAATTTGATGGAACAAATGATATACCTTTTGGGAGAAAAAGTAATAGTTGAGGAAACCATTGCCGTCGCTGTGGAAAATGAATTCGAAGAACAATTTTATAATACCTTTGAGGAAAAGGGAAACCAAATAATTAAAAATTTTGATAGAATATTAGATTTAAAAAATGTATTAGCAAGTATGAATGGTGAAGAAGAGAGAATGAATCCAGAAGAAGAAATAGCTAATATATATATATCTACACAAGAAATTATGATAAGAAAGTATTTTGACAACATTGTAGGAAGGCTTACTGAAATAGAAGAAATAGATTTTTATATAGAGAAATTTTTAAACTATAAAAAATTGATTGGTTTGATAAAAAGAGAAAATTATACATCAATTGATTTTTACGAACAGTACAAAGACGAAATTATGAAAAAATTTGATAAACGACTTATGAAAATAAGTAAAGATAAAGGAAAAAATACGTTATCAAAATATAACAATAAATTGGGAAGATTTTTTAGAAAAATATTATCACAATTGTAGTGTATCTTAATAAATTATGGAAATATAAAGAGAATAAAATAATCTCTTACTTCTTAAACTTTAAAGTAAAAGATTAAAAAAATAATTTTAAAACATTTAAAATAAATGTAGATAATGCAACTTTCCAAGATATACGAAAAGTTGTTAAAATACTATTTTTTACTATTGATAAGTTATAATCTTTACGTACAGTCAATGCTAAGCAATTAGTTTCGACTGTTTCTTTTTCTGCCGTTGTATCAGATGCTGTACTTACTTCGCTTGTAGAACTTTCAACGTCCAAAGTATCATTTTGCTCCTGATTATTGCTTTCTTCTAAACGTTGCTGGTCAGCATTTGAGTCTAGCATATAGTCATAATGTTCCTCTTTATAAATAGGAGATTTATTACATTCTTCTGTAATATCAGCAGGCATACTACTAAAATTGACATCAGAAGTTTCATATTGACTAGTATTTTCGCTATATTTATTATATTTTCTACTGGTTAAATCAAAATCTTCGTTTTTTAAAGACTCTTTAGTATTTAATATTTGGCTTTTAACTTCTTGTTTATTTTGATTTTCAGTAATTAATTCTTTTTCATCAATTACCATAAATCGTATCCTTTCGTTAAAAATTCAAATATAGTATAACACTAAAAAGTCTTTAAGTAAACAAAAATGTCGAATTTTTGTAATAAATTCTAACAACAGTTACATTTCTTGCTATAAAATAATGCAATAACTAGCAACAACCTACCACAACTTAACAATTGCATTTAAAGTATTGTTATTAGCATTTTTTATTACAACAGTGTGTATTCCATCAGAAAAAGAGTACAAGCATTTTGATGTATCTCCAAATCTGACAGCATTCTTATACATTATTTCTATATTGTTAAAATCATTTGAAAGAGTTTCTTCATAAATCTCTTCAGGTAAAGCTTCATAAGCAAAATCCAGGTAATTTAAATTATGTACGTGCTTATTTACATCAATATCTCTTCTTTGAGTTGTATATACATATTCGTTTGTAAAGTTTTCTGGCTCTTTTAACTTTTTAAATTCAAAATCAGGCATAATTATTTTCGTATCAGGATTATATTTTGAAATCATATCCTCTGTAATTTTTGTAATACCTTTAGTATCAATATTGGTTAAAGTCCATTTGGTTGTTGCTATACAAACAGTTTTACCGTCTTTATCAATAACCTCGAAATCACGAAGTGTGGTTATTTTTGTAGCATCTCTTGCCCAGGTTTTAATTGTAACTTCTTCACCGTAAACAAGTCTTCTAAGTATTTTTACTCTCCAATTTAATTGAACCCAAGATAAATGAGTAATGGGAATTTCTCTAATACCGTAGCCTGCTTCATCTGAATGCATACAAGCAACATTTTCTAAAAGAGAAAGCATACCTTTATTTGTTATAAAAGAGTTTCCATTTACTTTACCAATGTCTACTCTAGCTTTATGTTCAAAAATCATTTCGAATTCTTCCTTTCTTATATATTTAAGAATCTAAACATTGTTTATACATAAAGAACCTTATATATAAAATGCATAATCTTAATTATTCTCCATCATTTTTTCCATTGCGGTATATATTTCTGGAAAATACTTTTTAGTATTAGTTGGTCTCATTTCTTTATTTACAAGTGCATGAACTGTATAACCTGTGCAAAGTGGTTTATCTTGGCCTTCTCTAAAGACCTCATACGAAAAAACAACTCTAGCTGGTGTAAGCTTACTAACAGTAGCAGTTACAACCAACTCATCATCATAATAAGCAGGACTATAATATTTACAATTAAGTTCAACTAATGGTGTCATAAGTCCGTACTTCTTCCATTTTTGAATATGGAAAACCTGCAAGCTTAGATAAATCAGTCCTTGCAAGCTCAAACCAAATTGGGTATACAGAGTGATGTACAATACCCATCTTATCTGTTTCGGCATATCTAACATTAACTATACTTTTTGAAATCATTTTTTAAATCCTTTCTATAAATAAAACTACTGTTATTATTCTTTCAAATAATAAATTGTATATATTTATTTAGTTACAGCAAGGGGAACGGATTATATATATCTATTCTTAAACTTAATAACAGCCACAATCTATTTTAACACAAAATTTTAAAATAATAAAGATAATTTAAGTTTATTTATGTCTTTATCCTGGATTTTCATTTTTTTCCATTGATTAATAAAAGATAATGTGATAAAATTTGCTTAAATTGAAAAGTCGTAAAATGTAGAAAAGGGGGAACAAAAGAGTATGGCAAGTAGTAATACAGAAAAATTGTACAAAGTATTAGATGCATTTGAAAAAGCTGGAAAAGATAAAAAAGAAATTAATAAAATACGTAGAAATGTGGAAAAGGGAAATTTATCATTAGCATTAGAACAGATTAGAAAATTAAATAGTGCTAAGGCACAAACAAATAATCCCCCTAAAAAAAGAGGAAGAAAAGTAAAGAAAAAAGTAGAAGATATTGTTGACTATGACGAAGAGGAAGAAGAGGATACTACAGAAGAGGCAACAGAAAATGAATATTCTGATTTTGACGGAAATGGTTATTTTGATGCTGATGGAATGCATAGCGATTTTGATGTTACAGACGAAGAGGGAAAAGAAAGTGAAACTGATAGTGAACAAAAGGATTCAGACGAAGATGCAGACGATGGAGAATATTACGAAGATGGAGACGATTTCTTAGACGGTTGGGGTAAAGAAAAAACAAAAATTGTGTATAAAGAAGAGGTTAAAACTCAAGAGTCTAGCTATCCTGAGAAGTTGAGAAATGAAGATTTAGAAAAAGCGTATGTGGGCTTACTTTTAAATACTCCAAAACTTATTACTAAATACTATATAGTTTACGAAGAATGTTATTTTGATGACCAAAGTTTGCTTAATATATATAAAAGCATTTTGTTTACAGAAGGTGGAAAATTCACACCAGAAATTGCTAAAAATGGGTTTAGCTTTTCAGTAGATAATAACGAAACATACAAACAAAAGCAAGATATAAAGAATGAAATTGCAAAAATACCATTTAATCCGGAAAAAGTCTATTTAGAATTACGTAAATTATTTATTCTTAGAAAAAGCTATATAGAAGAGCCAAGAGAAGAAATTCAAAAAGAAATAATAGATATACGCGATTATGAATTATATGACCAAATGTCAGTAGACGAAGTAAAAGCAGCAGTAGTACAAGTTAGTGTTACACAAAAGTTTAAACAAGCAATTTTAAGTGAAGATTTAACAGATTTTTTAGAAAAAGGAGATAACAACCTAACAAATGGATTAGAGCTTCCATTTCCTATTTTATCTAGTGTGTTTAAAGGAATACGTAAAGGCGAAACAATGGCATTTGCAATGCCTTCAAACTCAGGAAAAAGTAGGTTCACAATAGATATAGCGTCTTATGTTGCATTTATACATAAAAAGAAAGTTTTAATAATATCAAACGAAATGTCAGAAGAAAAAATGAAACTTTGCTTAATAACTACGGTATTAAATAATCCAGAAATTCAAAAATTGCACGGACAAAAAATATCAAAAACAGAAGGAGAATTATTGGAATTTAAGTTTAGACCTGACGACAAGGCGAAGGTTAAAGTGGATAAAGACGGATTTGTTTTGCAAGAAGAAAACGAAACAAGAGCAGATTTTGTAGAAAGATTAAAAAAAGTTTCGTCTGAGTTTAACAAAACAATTGCAGTAACTGACTGGGTAAACAATCAAATAAGTAATATGATTTACTTTATAAACATAACAGACCATACAAATGACGAACTAAAAAAAGTTATAATGAACTATTATTACAAAGAAAAAATAGAATATGTATTTTATGATACATTAAAAACAGATACGGCAAATATTGGTAATGGAGAAGAAATAAAAAGAACAGCAACAATACTTTCTAATTTGGCGCAAAATTTTGGGATGTTTATTTGCTCAACTTTGCAACTGACAGAAAGCACAACACTTCCAATAAACTTAAATGTAAATGACTTGGCAGTAAGTAGAACAGTAAAAGAAGTTCTTGACACATTATGCTTAATTAAACAAATAATGAGGGAAGACTGGAGTAAGTATCAATATTCATTGGAAGAAGTGGACACAAAGTTTTATGAACTAAAAAAATATACTGACCCAGACGAAAGATATTATGCTTGTGTTGTGGATAAAAACAGAGCAGGCGCAAAACCAAAATTGCTATTTAATTTGAATTTAGCATATAACAGATGGAACGAGCTTGGTTATCTTAGATTAAAAAATGAAGGAGAAGGAGCATAAAGTGAAAGAACTAGAAAGTTGTAAGATTTGTCCTCACAAGTGCAGAGTCAACAGAGAAGCGGGACAAATTGGAAGATGCAGATGCGACGACAAAATAAAAATAGCTTTGGCATCAATTCATTACTATGAAGAGCCCTCTATAAGCGGAAAAAATGGTTCTGGAACAGTGTTCTTTTCTAATTGTAATTTGAACTGCATATATTGCCAAAACTACGAAATAAGCCAGTTAGGAAAAGGAAAAGTAGTGACAATTGAAGAGTTGGCAGATATATTTATAAAACAGCAAGAAAAAGGCGTAAATAATATAAACTTAGTAACGCCAACAATGTACGCATATCAAATAATAGAAGCAATAAAAATAGCAAAAAGAAATGGACTTAATATTCCAATATTGTATAACACAAATGGATATGAAAGAGTAGAAACAATTAAAGCATTAGAAGGATATATTGATGTATACTTACCAGATTTAAAATATTACTCAAACTTGTTATCAAAAAAGTACTCAAATGTAGACAATTATTTTGAGGTTGCAACAAACGCAATAAAAGAAATGTACAAGCAGGTGGGAACTGCACAATTTAACGAAGATGGAATTATACAAAAAGGTGTTATAATAAGGCACTTGGTATTACCAAACCACCTGCAAAATAGCAAACACATACTAAAATGGATAAAAGAAAATATGCCAGAGAACACTTATGTAAGTGTTATGGCACAATATTTTCCTACATATAAAGCAAAAGAAGATAAAGATATAAACAGAAAACTAACGAAAAAAGAATATGAAGAAATAGAAAATTATTTATATACTTTGCAGTTAGAAAAAGGCTATATGCAAGAATTGGGTGAACACGAAGAGGAATACGTACCAAAGTGGGATGTGTAAAAAATATATTAAAATAATTGTGTGTACTTTTAAGAGGCAAATAGGACGAAGAAAAAAAGTATTTGATTAATATTGCTTTGATATTAATGTATTAATGGCATTTAATTAGAAATTTATATAAATATTCTAAAAGGAGTGTCCCAGAAGTTCAAAAACTTGAACGAAAAGGAGTGTCCCAAACGTTTAAAAATAGGAGGTAGTAAAAATGACACAGGCAGATAAGCATTTTATAGAGACTTGTAAAAAAATTATTAAAGAAGGATATTCTTCAGAAGGAACAAATGTAAGAACAAGATGGGAAGATGGAACAGAGGCAAACTATATTTCCATTGTAGGTGTAAGCAATGTGTATGATGTGGGAAAAGAATTTCCAATGATTACACTTAGAAATAACAGTAAAACAATATACAGAGCAATTGACGAAATATTATGGATATGGCAAAAGAAGTCAAACAATGTTAAAGACTTAAACTCTCATATTTGGGACCAATGGATTGACGAAAATGGCACAATAGGAAAAGCTTATGGATACCAATTAGGAAAAAAATATGATTTTAAAACAAAAGACGGAATAAAGAAAATGAATCAAGTAGATTATGTACTATATCTGCTACAAAATGACCCAGCTAGCCGTAGAATTATGACAAACATATTCAATTTTGAAGATTTAAAAGATATGAGGCTAGAACCGTGTGCTTACGGCACACAATGGCTTGTGAAAGGTGGAAAATTACATTTAATATTAAATCAACGTTCACAAGATATGCTTGCTGCAAACGGATGGAATACTATGCAATATGCAGCTTTGCTATGTATGTTTGCACAAGTTGCAGGATTAGAAGTAGGAACATTAACACATAATATTGGGGACTGCCATATATATGATAGGCACGTACCTATTATAGAAAAACTTATAGAAGCGGAACCTATGGACGTTACACCAAAATTAGTTATACATAATCCAACAAAGAATTTTTATGAATTTAAAGTAGAAGATTTTGAAATACAGGGATATGACTATAATAAGGATATGAAAATAGGAAAAATACCGGTGGCTATATAGGAATAAATTTTTAAATTCTTAGCCTTATAAAAAATTAGGAGGAAAAAATGTTAAGTATAATAGTAGCGATTTCTAATAATAACGCAATTGGAAAGGATAATAAGATGCTTTGGCATTTGCCAGAGGATATGAAAAGATTTAAGGAGCTTACAACGGGACACGTTATAATAATGGGAAGAAAAACTTTTGAGTCATTAGGAAAAGTGTTGCCAAATAGAAAACATATAATTTTGACAAGGGACGAGAACTACAAGGTAGACAATGAAAATGTAGAGATTGTAAACGACATAAGCCAAATTGATAAATATGTAAATGACGAAAATGAAAATTTTGTTATAGGTGGAGCTATAATATATAACCAACTTATGAAAAAAGCAAATAAGCTTTATGTAACAAAAGTTAAGGAGAATTTTGATGGAGATGCATATTTTCCAAAAATAAATGAAGACGAATGGAAAGTAGTTGAAAAAGAGCAAAGAAGCAAGGATGAAAAGAATCCATATGATTATGAATTTATAACGTACGAGAGGAAGTAGCAAATTAAAATAAAGGTTAAGCGTAAAAGTAAATTTTTAAAAAAAGGAATTTACTTTTACATTTAACTAAAATTAAATATAATTCGAAACAAATGAGAAGAAGCAGTCATTTGATAAAAAACTAAGAACCATTATCTTTGACAAAAATTATATAAAATATGAAAAAGACCATTGACAAAGAATAGATGTACTGATATTATAGTAACATAAAAGTGAAAAAACATAGGAGGACAAATGAGAAAAATAACTAAAACCGTTGGCGCTGTAAAAGAGAGAGAGAGAGAGAGAGAGA
>CAKNRV010000019.1 GCA_930991035.1 uncultured Clostridium sp.
GCTACTAAATAAAGTTGATATTATTGGTAGTACAAAAAAATTTAACGTAAAATGTGAAAGAACAAATAAAATAATATATGTAGATAAAGAAAGAATAGACTATGTAGCAATGAGAAAAGAAGATAGATATGGCTCAATAGTCTGTTCTTTTTGCGCCCTTTTTTATAAACAAATATTTAATCAGATAGAAGAAAAGGATAAATATGCGTGAGTTATAAAATATAATAAAAAAATCGAAAGGATATTGAGTAAACATAGCGAATAGTATATACAAGAAATGTACTAAAAGTACAAAATAAAAGATAAAATTTCTTAATTAAAGGGAGGAAAAACAAATGAACAGTAATGAAAAAAGATGGATAGTGCTATTAATAGCAGTAGTACTAATAGCGGTGGTACTAATAGTAGCACTAGTTAATGCAAATGGAAAGGACAATGAAAATCTAGAAAATCCAAACGATGGAGGGACAAGCCAAAATGTGCAAGACGAAGAGCAATACACAGCAGAGTTAGGTGACGGAACAAAAATAAATACATCTGAGGATTTTAACAAAACAAAAACATATGGAGACTTAGAAATAACAAACATACAATTTACAAATAAAAATGGAATGACAGTATTGTTAGCAGATGTAACAAATAAGGGAGAAAGTACACACGAAGAGGAGATAGTAACAATAAAAATACTAGGAGAAAATGGAGAGGTACTAGACGAATTACATCCAAGCCTAGGAAGAATAGAACCAGGAGAGACAATAGAGCTAAATGCAGGAACATCAGCAGATGTAGCAAATGCAAAAGATTTTACAATAGAAGCTTCTAAGTAAAATTAAAAAAATCAAAGGAGGAAAGAAAAAATGTGCAAAAATAAAAACAAACGGCATAACGTTAATAGCATTGGTACTAACAATAATAATTTTAATTATACTGGCAACGATAACAATCAATTTTGCATTTGGAGATAATGGATTAATAACAAAATCGCAATTGGCTAAGGAACAATACGAGATAGAGCAAGTGCGAGAAAAATTGGAAATGGCGAAAGGGTCAGCGTTTGCAGATGGAAAAGGAAGTATAGACCCAGACCATTACTTTGATATAATAGAGGAAGAAGAAATAATAAATGACAAAGATGAAGACGTGGTAGACAATGAAGATGGCACTTACGATGTAACAACAAATGAAGGATATATATTTGAAATAACATTAATACCAAGTGCAGAAAACCCAGAGGACATAGAAATAGATTATGTAGGAAAAGGAGATGTAACAGGACCAAGAATAACAAGTTTTACATCAACAGGAAAAACAACAAATAGTATAAGTGTAGAAGTAGAAGGAAGAAATTTAGAAGGAGCAGAATATACATATTCATACAAAAAGAGTAGTGAAGAAGGAGAAGACGCTTGGATAGAATTTGAAACAAGCGAGAGTAATACTTGTACAATAAGTGGACTAGAAACAGGAGTAGTGTATGACATAAAAGTAGTAGTAACAACAAAAAGAGGAGAAGACGAGGACCAAATAAGCGAAATCACAGGAGAGATAAAAGAAGGTTCAATAACAATAGGAGACATAGTATGGCAAGGGGATGGAACAGCAAAAGTAACAGTAACAACAGATATAACAGAACCAGGATGCTACATAGAATATAAAGTGGGAGCAGATGGAGATACTTGGACAAAAATAGAAAGTGGAGACGAAATAACATTAAAATTAAATGACGAAGTTTATGCAAGAGTAACAGACGGAACAAATACATTAGATGATGCATATAGAAAAATATCAGATAATAAAAACCCAATAGTAAGTGTAACAAAAACAGGAGAGGCAACAAGTAATAGCATAGCAGTAAGCGTAACAGCAACAGATGCAGAAAGCGGAATGAAGGAAGGTACAACATACACATATTATATAAAAGAAAGCAGTCAAGCAGATACAGAGTATGTAGCAAAAGCAACAGATGTAACAGATACAAGTTATACATTTACAGAGTTGAAACAAAATACAAATTACGATATCAAAGTAGAAGTAAATGGAGATAGAGCAGGAAATAAAGGAGAAGACACATTATTAAATCAACAAACAAAAGAAGTAGCAGGAGCAAGTGAAGGACTAAGAGAAGGAAGTATAATAGCAACAGCGCCAAGTTGGAGTAATGGACAAGCAAGTATAACATTAACAACAGACACAGGATTGCAAATACAGTATCAAAAAGGCGGAATAACAGGAACTTGGACAACAATAAGTAGCGGAGGACAAGTAACAGGATTAAACCATAATGATACAGTATATGCACGTTTATGGGATGGAAAAAACGCAGGAGCATCAGCGAGTGTAGAAATAAGAGATACAAATGATCCAGTAATAAGCAATATTAGCTCTAGCAATATTACAAGTGACAGTATAACAGTTACAGTAACAGCATCAGATGGCGAGAGCGGACTAGCAACAAGTGGTACATATAAATATTATTTAAATAATGGTTCAGCAATAACAAGTACAAATAACAGCTATACATTTTCAGGATTGCAACCAGAAACAAGTTATAATATAAAAGTAGAGGTATTTGATAAAGCTGGTCGTAAGGGAGAAAAAAGCATAACTGCAAGTACAATAGCAATACCAGAAGTAGGAGCTAGTGACATAAATGCAAACCCAATAGGCTTCTATGGAGAAAAAGTAACAGGATACACTTGTTCAAGTAGCGCAGTAAGTACTTGGAGAATCTATTATGCAGATAGTAATAATATTTATTTAATAGCTGATGATTATATCTCGAAGGAAAACGTACCAAATGGAAGAGGGGGAAGCCCTATTGAACAGCTTGGTAATGAGTATAATCTGTCTTTTGGCGATATAATACGTAATGACGATTATCCAGGAGCAAGTTGGATAAGAACAAATAGTAAAGCAAAGAACTGGTTAAGTCAATACCTAAATTCATATAGTTCAAGTACAGGCGTGGGCACAATGGCGGTAGCGTATATGTTAGATACAAATGTATGGAGTACATATGCAGGAAGCTATGCAGAATATGCAATAGGAGCACCAACCATAGAACTATTTTGTGCATCATACCAAGATACCCATCCGAATAAGTATATACAATATAAGGTAATAGACGAAGATGGGTATAGTGTAAAATGGAACACAGATTCGTCATATAGTGAGGATAGACATACTCTTCAGGGAATGCCTCAAGATGATTTCAACAGTATATATGTAAAATCAGATTATAATAAAGTTACTGGAATGTGGATTGCTTCTACAACACATACAGGAGGTCCAAACTCTTGCTTTGAGATTTATTATGATGGTTCAGTGTGGGAGATTGGGGCAGCTATTGCAAGCGGTAACTGGGGATGTGGATTCCGTCCAATTGTATGCTTAAAGTCTAGCGTAAAATTAGAGAAACAAGGAGATGGATATGCAATAGTAAAATAGCTTTTGATAATTTTAATTATGAAAGTTTATTACAAATTTGCCCAAAACACTTGACAAATGAGCAAAAATAGTGTAAAGTATATTAGCATTACAAAATAATGCTAATATATTTTTGTCTAAAGTAGGAAGTGAACTTATGGAAAAAAAGGTTGAAGTAAGTATGCTTTGCCAAATATATGGTAAACTTTTAACTGAAAAACAATTTGAATTCATTGACGATTATTACAACAATGATTTATCACTTTCAGAAATTGCAGAAAATAATAATATAACAAGACAAGCAGTAAGAGACATAATAAAAAAGGGGGAAAACAAACTTTTCGAGTATGAAGAAAAGCTTTTAATTATGAAAAAAATGCTAAAACAAGAGAAACAAATACAAGAAATAATAGACGAACTAAATAAAATAAAAGATACTTCATCAGACAAAAAAGTAGAAAAAATATTGAGTAATGTTATGAAAGAATTAGTTTGCTTAAACTAAGCTTACTTAGTAATACACTAATTTTAAACAAAGGGAGGAAAAGAGCATGGCATTTGAAGGACTATCTGCAAAGTTACAAGAAGTAACAAGAAAATTAAGAGGAAAAGCAAGAATTACAGAATCTGACTTAAAAGAAATGTTAAGGGAGGTAAAGCTTGCATTATTAGAGGCAGATGTTAACTATGCAATAGTCAAAGAATTTATAAATACCATACAAGAAAAGGCTTTAGGTCAAGATGTTCTAAAATCATTAACTCCTGGACAGCAAGTAATCAAAATAGTTAAAGACGAGTTAGTAGAACTTCTTGGAGGGACAGAAAGTAAAATAAACTTTACTCCAAACCCACCAACAATTATAATGCTAGTTGGTCTTCAAGGTTCTGGTAAAACAACAACAGCAGGAAAATTGGCAAACCTTCTTAGAAAGCAAGGTAAAAAGCCATTGCTAGTTGCTTGTGATGTATACAGACCAGCCGCTATAAAACAACTTCAAGTAGTTGGGGGACAATTAAACATACCCGTATATGCAAATGAAAATACAAAGGACGTTGTAAAAATAGCAAGACAGGCAATAGATGTTGCAATAAGTAAATTAAATGATGTAGTAATTTTAGATACAGCAGGACGTTTACACATAGACGAAGAGCTTATGAATGAATTAAAAAATGTAAAGGCTAGTGTAAAGCCACACGAGATACTACTTGTAGTAGATGCAATGACAGGCCAAGATGCTGTAAATGTTGCAAAATCATTTAATGATGCACTCGGAATTGACGGAGTAGTACTAACTAAATTAGATGGTGATACTCGTGGTGGTGCAGCTATATCTGTTAAGAAAATTACAGGTAGACCTATAAAGTTTGCTGCAACTGGTGAAAAATTAAGCGATATAGAAGTGTTTTATCCAGAAAGAATGGCATCAAGAATACTTGGAATGGGTGATGTACTTTCAATTATAGAAAAAGCAGAAGAGGCAATTGACATAGAAGAAGCTGAAAAATTAGAAAAACAGCTTAAAAAGAAAAAAGATTTGGACCTAGACGATTATTTGACTCAACTAAGACAAATCAAAAAAATGGGTTCTTTCTCAGCACTTTTGAAAATGATACCTGGAATGAATCAGTTAAAGGATGTAAAAGTGGACGACAAAGAATTCGTAAGGATTGAAGCAATGATTTCTTCTATGACTAAAGAGGAAAGGCAAAATCCAAAACTTCTTAATGGAAACAGAAGAGCTAGAATTGCAAGAGGAAGTGGAACTTCAGTTCAAGAAATAAATAAATTTATGAAGTCTTTTGAAATGACACAAAAAATGATGCGACAAATGAAAGACAGCAAAAATATGAAAAAATTAATGAAGGGTATTAATCCAGCAGATTTAAAAAATATGCTGAAATAGTTCGCAAATAATTGGGTTTTGGCGTTGTTAAACTTCACTTCGAAAATCCTCAACGTACCATACGTACGCTTCCGGTTTTCTCGCTCGTTTGCCTAGCCAAAACACCAATTCTTTACAAACTATAATATGAGTTAGATTTTAAATTTTAAAAAATATAAACGAATTATTATTCAAACCATTAGTAATAATTCTTAAAAATTTTCAGGAGGTGAATATAATGGTAAAAATAAGATTACAAAGACAAGGTGCAAAAAAAGCTCCATTCTATCACATAGTTGTTGCTGATTCAAGAAGCCCAAGAGATGGAAAAATAATAGAAAAAATAGGTACATACAATCCTATGACAGAACCATCTACAATTGTTATAGATAAGGAAAAAGTTGAAAAATGGATTAAGAATGGCGCTAAGCCAACAGATACAGTTAAGCAACTTATTGAAAAAGCTAACTAGATTTTAAAATAAACTTCGTTTTGCGTTGTTGAACTTCATAAAAATTTTTTCGATGTACAAGTCGTACTATCTCAAAAATTTTTATTCGTTCGCCTAGCAATACTCGTTTCTTTTAAAATCCAAAAGCGCATAACACAAAGAAAGGAATTTGTTATGAAACAAGTTTTAGAAACAATTATAAAAAACATTGTAGAAGATCAAGATGCTGTTTCAATTAATGAAATAGCAGAAGAAGGCAAGGTTATTTATGAGGTTAAAGTTGCAGAAAAAGATATGGGAAGAGTAATTGGCAGACAAGGTAAAGTTGCAAATTCTATCCGTACTTTTATGAAAGCTTTAGGAGCAAAAGACAAGAAAAGGGTAACAATTGAATTTAAAGATTAGTAAAAAATATAAAATAGCAAATATATAATAGGAGCTAAAATGAAACAAGAATATTTTGAAATAGGTCAAATAGTAAATACATTTGGTATTAAAGGTTTTGTTAAAGTAAATCCATTTACTGACGACGTGCACAGGTTTGAAAAACTAAAAAGTGTGCTAGTAGAAAAAAACAAACAACTAATAGAAATGCAAATCGAAGAAATTAAATATCAAAAAAATGTGGTATTAATTAAATTTAAGGAAATTCTTGATATTAATATGGCAGAAAAATACAAAGGTTGCTATATAAAAATATTAAGAAAAGATGCAAAAAAACTTCCAAAGGATACATACTTTATAGCTGATTTAATAGGATTAAATGTGTATACTGAGGATGGAAAGTTGTTGGGAAAAGTAAATGATATTTACAATAATAGAGCCAATGATGTTTATGTAGTAAAAGATGACCTAGGAAAACAAATATTGTTACCAGCAATAAAAGATGTAATAAAGCAAATTGATATTGAGGAAGAAAAGATTATAGTTCATTTAATAGACGGCTTAGTTTAAAAAACTTCGGCTTGTGTTGCTTGAAATTCATAATTTTTTTATTTGTTCACATAGCAATGCCGATTACTTTTTTAAACATATAAAGGATTAAAGTAAGGAGGAAAAATGAAATTTGATGTGCTTACGCTTTTTCCAGAGATGTTTGAATGTTTACAAGAAAGCATAATTGGGAGAGCAATGGAGAAAGACCTAATACAAATTAATTTAATAAATATTAGAGATTTTTCAAGAGATAAACACAAAAAAGTTGACGATACTCCTTACGGTGGAGGAGCTGGAATGGTTATCAGACCGGATGTAGTATATGATGCTTATCAATCTATACAAGATAAAAAAGCAAAGGTTATATACTTATCTCCACAAGGGCAAGTTTTAAATCAAAACAAAGTCAAAGAACTATCAACCGAAGAACATTTAATATTACTTTGCGGACATTATGAAGGAATTGACCAAAGAGTTTTAGACGAGATAGTAGACGAGGAAATTTCAATTGGCGATTATGTGCTAACAGGAGGAGAGTTACCAGCAATGGTACTTATAGATTCAGTTAGTAGATATGTAAATGGAGTGCTAAATGAAGATTCTACAAAAGAAGAGTCATTTAGTAATAAATTGTTAGAATATCCTCAGTATACAAGACCAGAAGAATTTAGAGGTAAAAAGGTTCCAGAAGTATTGATTTCTGGACATCATAAAAATATAAAAGAGTGGCGAGAAGAAAAATCGCTAGAGGTCACAAAAAATAAGAGACCGGATTTAATAAATTAAAAAGTTTTAATAAAATTGAAAGGAAGGAGGATATCAAATGGATATCATAAAATCAATCGAACACGAACAATTGAAAAATAAGATTCCAGAACTTAAAGTTGGTGATACTGTAAAAGTACATCAAAGAATTAAAGAAGGAAACAGAGAAAGAATCCAAGTATTTGAAGGAATTATAATAAAAAAACAAGGTGGAGGAGTAAATGCAACATTTACTGTAAGAAAAATAGCTTACGGTGTTGGTGTTGAAAAAACATTTTTAGTACATTCTCCAATGGTAGAAAAAGTTGAATTAGTAAGAGTAGGTAAAGCAAGACGTGCTAAACTATATTACTTAAGAGACAGAGTAGGTAAAGCTGCTAAGACAAAGGAAAATACAGGTGCTAGAATAGAAAATAGAGAAATTACAATTAAGGAAGACAAAGTAGAAGAAGCACCAGTAGAGGCTGCTCCAGAAGAGGCACCAGCAGTTGAAACAGAAACACCAGTTGTTCAAGAAGTTGTTGATACAGTTAAAGAAGAAAATGTAGAAACTGTTAAAGAAGAACCAGCAAAAAAAGAGGAAAAATAAATTGATTAAAATGGATAGTCTTTTCTATTAAGACTATCCATTTTTGTAATAACAAAAAATGGTATATGGATAAATATATTGTAGTAAGAATATATGAAATCCCCTACCTATTTTGAAAATAGGTAGGGGAAAGTCTCAATCGAGACTAATTGGATTGGAGTAAATTGGCAAGTCCAGCAAAACTCGAATTGCCTGCGCAATTTCTTCTCTATCCTTCACAGACAGAGCAGTGACTGAAGTGCAACCCAAAGTTTCTGGCTCAAATTGAACAGAAGCAGCCATACCGTAGTTTTCCAGGCTCACATCAAACGAAAGCTTGATGCGAGGAACTTCGCGATATGGAGCATCTTCCCAATCTGCAACAGATTTTGCTTTAGGAAAGAAAAACTTGACATTCGAATATTTGCTTGTTAACCGCTGTTTCAGTTTGCCTAATAACATAAACTGAACACTCCCTATATATATTTCCACCAAACTAGTGGATACATAAATTATATCATTATTTACATAAAATGTCAAAACTCATTTTTTATTGTATTTTCTTATAAATTAATGTTTACTATATAGACAAAACAATATAATTTATGTATAATATTTAGGTACCACCTTGTGAAAGGGGGGAGATACATATATGAACAGTTTTGATTTGATTTGGATATTGATTCAAAAATTGCTAGAAGAAAAATCAGCTAATGAAAATGAAGAAAATAGCCAATCTAGTCAAAAGGATTAGTGCAAAACTAATTCCTTGTGAGTGGTCTAGCCAGCCACTCATTAAAAAAATAGATATGTGTAGCCAGCACATATCTAATACATATTGAACAGTTTTGACATAGTCAAACTTATAAGTTATATATATTATACTCTATAATTTGTAATATGTCAAATTTATTTTCGAATTTTTCTTAAAAATCTAGCCCTATTTATCCTTACTAACTTTAGCATATTTTTTAAGCTTATTATAAACCAAGTAATTGATTGTTCCGGCAGGGAAGTTGTCGTTTTCGTCTTTACTTCCGGCAGGTACACCTGTTAAAAGTTCAATTCCTTCATCAATTGTTGTTATAGCATAAATATGGAATAATCCGTTTTTTACAGCATCGACTACTTCATTTGATAAGTTTAAATTTCTAACGTTTTGTTTTGGAATTATTACACTATGTGAACCGTCTAGCCCACGTGCTTTGCAAACTTGGAAAAAGCCTTCTATTTTATCATTTACTCCGCCGATTGGCTGAATTTCACCTTTTTGGTTTACAGAACCTGTAACAGCAAATGCTTGATTAATTGGTATGTCTGCCAAGCTAGAAAGCAATGCATATAACTCTGTACTTGATGCACTATCTCCATCAACACCACTATACAATTGCTCAAAACAAATACTTGCAGTAAGGGAAAGTGGCATATCTTGTGCAAACATTTCTCCTAAATATCCACTTAAAATTAGTATTCCTTTAGAGTGAGAAGAACCAGAGAGTTCAACCTCACGTTCTATATTCACAATTCCATTTTTCCCAGTATATGTGTTGGCTGTTATTTTTACAGGTTTTCCAAATGTGTAATCTCCAACATTCATAATAGTTAGTCCATTAATTTGTCCAATTTTTGCTCCAGAAGTATCTATTAGTAGAGTTTGGTCTTTTATCATTTCCATATACTTGTCATCGTATTTTTTTATTCTGTCAATTTTTTCGTGTAAAGCTTTTGTAATAAATTCTTCAGTAATAACTTTTGACCTAGCAAGTTTTGCCCAAGTAGAAGCTTCGCCAACGATAACTGACAAGTCTGTAAAACGTGTAGATAATTTTTCTTTATTATCTGCTAGTTTTGATGCATATTCTATCATTTTTGCCATAGCGCCAGCATCTAATCCTGGTAGATTTTCGTGGTCACAATAACCTTTTACAAATCTTGCCAATTTTACAGCATTCTCTTTATTTAAAGGTGCATCATCTGCAAATTCAACTTTTATTTTGAATAATTTTCTAAAGTCTGGGTCCATTGCAAGCAATGTTTGATAAATATTTTCGTCTCCAATTAAAATTACTTTTAAATCCAAAGGAATTGGTTCAGGTTTTAATGAAACCATAACCATAGAAGAACGTGGGTCAGCAGCATTTTCTATTCCTAAAGTTTTGCTTCTTAATACTTTTTTTAGTGCGTCATAGCATAAATTGTTAGTAAGTAAATCATTTGCTTGGAATACTAAATATCCACCATTAGCAATGTGCAAAAGACCAGGCTTTAACATTGTGTAATCTGTTTTTAAAGTTCCATAATAGTTTTCGTATTCGAGCTTTCCGAAAATATTGTGATAAGAATAGTTTGTGTCGGCTACAACAGGAGCTCCTTCTGTATTGCTATTGTCAATAAATAAATTTACTCTGTAATTTAGCCAAGGTTTAAATACTTCTGGGTGAGCAGCTTGAGGTCCTTGCAATTTTCCTTCTAATGCTTTTTCGTCAGCCGTAAATAAGTTTATATGCTTTAAGATATCTTTTTTTACAGCATCTAAAAAATCATTTATTTTTTTGTTCCTTTTGTATTTTGCCTTTATTAAGTTCAAATGTGCATTAATTGTTAAAAGTGCTACGTTTGATTGCCATTCTTGTATACGTCTGTCAGATTCTCTTTCAATCGATTTAATTTCTCCAATGGCGTCCATAATATGTTGTTGAACTATTGTAGATTTATCTTCAAATTCTTTTTTTGTAGCTTCGTCTAGTTTATTGAACTCTTCTTCTGCAATGGTTTTACCATTTACAATAGGCATCATATAAATGCCGTTTTGTGCAGATTTAACCATAAAACCGTATTGAACAGATTTTTTATTTAGTTTTTCCATAAGTAAATTTCTTTTTGTTTCATATTCTTGTTTAATTAAATTTCTTTCTTTTTCAAAATCTTCATTGTTAAACGTATTTTTTAGGTCTATTTTTATATCATTTATAAAAGAATTCATAGTGTCTTTAAATTCTCTACCTTGTCCTGCTGGCAAAGATACAGCTACTGGTTCATTTGGATTATCGAAGTTATATAAATAGCACCAATCATTAGGTACTTTTTTCTTTTTAGAAATAACATTTAAATAATTTTTTACATAAGCAGTTTTTCCAACACCATAAGGACCTTCAACATATACGTTATATCCATTAATATCTACATTTAAGCCAAATTCTAAAGCTTTAATACCACGTTCTTGCCCAATACCAGTGCTAATTGGTTCAAGTTCATCAGTAGTATTAAAATTAAATATTTTAGGGTCACAAAAAACTTTTAAATCCTTGTATCCTAATTCGTTTTTTCTTTTCATTTGTATTCCTCCTAAATTTGAATTGCCATTAATATGGCATCATCTGTATTATTATAATACTTTTTCCTTAAACCTATTCGTTTAAAATTAAATTTTTCATATAAATGAATTGCAGGTAAATTATTTGCATTTACTTCTAAAGTAATAGATGTACAATTTTGTTTCTTTGCCTCAGAAATAACAGCAGATAATAATTTTGCCCCAATTCCAAGTTGCCTTTTATTTACCTTTGTAACAATATTCATTAAATTTGCTTCGTCAACAACTTTTAAGAAACCTGCAAAACCAACTATTTCATTATGCAATTTTGCTACAAGATAAGTTGAATTTTCGTTTTTAAAATCATTTTTTAAAATATCAATATTCCAAAATTCGTCAAATTCTGAAGCAAAAATAGGGCTAATTGTATGAATATCTTCCTCAGTTAATGGAAGAATTTGAATACTTTCTTCTAAAGTTCGCTCCGCTTGAGACTTTTTTAAATAAATAGGGAGCAAAGAAGAAGAATTTCCATATTCGCCTTTTAAAAATTTATTATAACCAGCAGTTGCTATGCTTATACCATTTTGAATATTTGATGTACTTGAGGCAAATACTACATTAATATTAGAATTTTCGACTTCGCCATTCGCTGCAATGCTATTTGCTATTATGTTAAACTCAAGAATGATTTTATTTTTATAAACTTCAGAGCCATTTCCAACAAAAATAAATTTGCTAAATTTTGGCACATAGTTTTTTATTGAATTTAAAACATTATCTATGTCTTCACCCATCATTTCTAATAACGTACAATCACCATCAGAAAAATTGTATAAACCGCAGTATACATTATTATTTTTAGCATCAATTAATGAGCACACCAAAGTATTGTTATCACAATTTTGTTTTACATTATATGCTAAACTTTCTAGTGAAGAAACACCAACTATGGGGATGTTTTTAACATCTGCAAAAGCTTTAATAGTTGCAATACCAATTCTAACACCTGTAAAAGAACCAGGACCAGTACAGCAACTTAATAAATCAATATTGTCCAATGTTAGACCAGTAGTTTTAAAAGCCTCGTCAACCATTGGCATTAATTTTGCAGAATGCGTTTTTTCGTCATCATTATTTAGATTAATTAAAATATTGTTATCTTCTGCAATTGTAACACTACAAACTTGAGAAGATGTATCTATTGCAAGAATTTTCATTAAAAAATCAGTTCCTTTCAATTTTTTCGATTTTTAATTCTCTGTAATTAACATCGTCATTGTTCTTACTAAAAGTAATTTTTGTGTAAGGCTTAGGCAAGACATCCTCAATCATTTCGCCCCATTCAATAATACAAATGCCTTTAGAAAAATATTCGTCTCCACCAATTGCATAAAATTCGTCAGAATCTTCTAATCTATATACATCAAAGTGATAAATGTTAATAGTAGGGGAGTTGTACTCATTGACAATTGTAAATGTTGGGCTAGAAATTTCATTTGCCATACCAAAATTCTCTAAGATTCCTTGAACAAATTTAGTTTTACCAGAACCAAGCTCTCCAGAAAGAACAATAATATCACCAACTTTTAGATTTTTAGCAAAGTTTTTAGCAAAATTTATTGTATCTTCTTCACTTTTTGAAATATATGTATCCATATTAAAATCCATCCTTTATTACTTCTACATTATTGTATATTAAACTACATTTTTTGTAAAGAAAAATATGAAAAAAATTAGCAAAAATTGGGTTGACTGAAAAAAATATTAATGATATACTGTAAACGTGAAAAATGTCGATAAAAGTTGAGGAGGAAACTAAAGAATGAATAGTAAATTAATAAAATGTATTAGCATATTATTAATTATGATATTTACAGTGCTAATAGTTAATGTATTATTTATTGGAGAATCTCAGGCAAAAGAACAAAATACAAAGGACTATACTAAAGGAAGTAATATGTTAGACGACTATCCAGGATATTCAGAATTATTAGATAGCTTATTAGAAAAGCATCCAAATTGGACTTTTACAATATTGTATACAGGTCTCGATTGGGATACAGCAATAAGAAATGAAACAACAGAACCACACGGAAGAAACTTAGTACAAGGCAAAACAGGAGAATGGTTATGCCAAACTTGCAAAGAACCTTATGAGGGGAAGAGCTGGTTTTGTGCGTCTGTATCAACAGTTTCTTACTATATGGATCCAAGAAATGCTTTGAACGAAGACTATATATTTCAATTTGAAAATTTAAAATGGGCTGATGGTAAATACACATTAGATGGAATAAAACAAATTATAAATGATTGCGGATATTTACAAGGTACAATAAAATATACAAATACAAGTGGAAAAACTAGTACAATAAATAAAACCTATGCACAAGTTATAATGGATGCAGCAAAAGAAGCTGGAATAAGTCCATATCATTTGGCATCAAGAATTAGGCAAGAGCAAGGACCAGGCTCAAAAGCATCTGCAACAGCAACAGGAAAGTACGGCAATTATACAGGGTATTACAATTATTTAAACATAGGTGCATCAGGAAAAACAGATTCAGCAATAATCTCAGCAGGATTAGAGTATGCAAAAAGCCATGGTTGGACAGATCCACAAAAAGCTATTGTAGGAGGAGCGGAATTCTTGGCAAAAGAATACATTCAATGGGGACAAAATACTTTGTATTTGCAAAAATTTGATGTGGACGATAGCGATGGGGATTTATACTGGCATCAATACCAGACAAATGTATCAGCAGCAAAAAGTGAAAGTACAAGTATAATGCAAACATACCAAGAGATTGATAGTAATTTAAATATGCCATTCATTTTTGTAATTCCAGTATTTGAAAATATGCCAGATACAAAATGCCCAATGCCAGGAACACAATCAATAGTAACACAAAATGTGGAAGTAACAGCATCTTCAGCTGTTGTATATAAATCAAAAGATACAACATCAACAAAGCTAAAAACTCTAAACAAAGGAGATAAAGTATTAAGAATAGAAATAGATACAGAAAAAGAAAAAGGATATGTTTGGAGTAAAGTAGTTTTAGACGATGGAACAAAAGGATATATAATTTCAGATCAAATAAAGAAAATTAGCGATATTACAAATTGCGAGATTGAAGCAATAGCAGTAGAACCAGGAAATGTTAGAAATGGGCCAGGAACATCTGGAACAACAACTCTGCTTACACTAGCCGTTGGACAAAAAGTAACAATAATAGAAAAAGGAAAATATAACAATGTTGACGGATATAACTGGTCAAGGATAAAAATGTCAGACGGAACACAGGGATACATAGTGGCAAGATATTTGGAAGAACTAGATGGAAATGGAACAACAGCAACAGGAAAAGACATAGTAAAAGTTGTTGCTAACGGAGGTCTAACACTAAGGGCAGAGCCAGGAACAAGTTCAAAAATACTAGGATATTTAGATAAAGGAGATACAGCAACCAGAACTGAAAAAAATGTATCAAACAAAAATGGGTATGTCTGGGATAAAATCGTAACTAACTCTGGTGTTACAGCGTACGTGGCAAGAGGCGGTTCGGATGGAAACTATATAGAACCACTTTATGGTTCAGACGGCACAAATGGAAATGCTTTTGAATTATCAGAAACAAATTTAATTTGTGAACCAGGAGTTACAGTAGCAAATATAAAGGAAAAATATGAAAAAGCAAAAGTAATAGATGTTTCAGGAAAAGAAGTAACATCTGGCAATGTTGGAACAGGATATACGGTAAAGAATGAAGATACCACATATACAATAGTTAAACTTGGAGATGTAGATAGAGACGGAAAAATAACATCATTAGACTATGTAAAAATCAAAAACAATATTATGGGAAAATCTACATTAGATGGAAATGCAAAACTAGGAGCAGATTGCGATCTAGATAATAAGATAACATCATTAGATTATGTAAAAATCAAAAACAACATTATGGGAAAAAGTAAAATTACATTATAGGTAAGTAATAATGTACGAAAGGAAAAGAGTATGAAGAGAAATTTAAAAACAATAAATAAGATTTTATATATAGTTATTTTTACTTTGATAATGCTAATAGTGCTTAGCATTGCAAACAGCGTTCAAGCAGCAAGTTTTAGTATAACATCAGGAATTAATTCAATAACCGTAGGAGATTCTTACACGATAACTGTAAAAGCAAGCGGACTTACTGGAAGATTTAATGTTACACATAGCGATAATGTGTCTGTAAATGTAAGTTCTGTATGGATTGATAATGGTGTAGCAGATTCAACAATAAAAGTTACAACAAAAAGTACAGGAAAAGCAACGGTAACTTTAACGCCAGATAGTAGTGGTATAACAGATGTAAATGCAGAAGAATTTGTAACTGTTTCACCACAAACTGATACTGTAACAGTAAATGCTAAATCTACAAGTTCTGGAAGCTCAGGAAGCAGTAGCTCTGGAAGTGGCTCAAGTGGAAACAATCAAACAAGTAGTACACCATCGTTTTCTAGTGTAAACCAAACTGTTTATGCAAAATCAAGTGTAAATGTAAGATCTAGCTATTCTACAAGTAGCAGCATAATTGGTTCATTAAGTGCTGGAGACAGTGTAACAAGAACTGGAGTAGGAAGCAATGGATGGAGTAGAGTTACATACAATGGTAGAACAGCATATATAAATAGTAGTTATTTAACAACAGAAAAACCAGAAGAGAAAGAAGAAGAACCAGAAAAATCAAACAATAAAGAATTGAAAAGTCTAACAGTAGAAGGATATATGCTAACACCAGAATTTAGCAATGATGTAACAGACTATTCATTAACTATAAATGACGATGTAGACTCTCTTGAAATAACAGCTGAACCAGCTGACGAAAAAGCAGAGGTAGAAATAATAGGAAATAGCAATTTGCTTATAGGAGATAATACAATACAAGTTAAAGTTACAGCAGAAGATGGAACAATTCGTACATATAGAATCAATGTAACAAAAGGTTCTCAAGTAGAATTTGGATTAACATCATTAACAATTGAGGGCTATGCATTAACACCAGAATTTGACGAAAACACTTATGAATATACATTAGAAATAAATGATCCATCTGTAACAAGCTTAAACATAAACACAGAAGTTAGTGACGAAAATGCAACAGTAGAAATAACAGGAAACACAAATTTACAAGTAGGAAGAAATATAATAACAATTTTAGTAAAATCAGAAGACGAAACAGAAAATGCAACGTACCAAGTAATTGTAAATATAAATGAAGTAGTAGAGACACAAATAATTCCTGGAATAGACGACGAAGACTTGTTTATGTATGCTGGAATTGGCATTGGTGTATTGGTAGTATTGATAATTATCATAATATTAGTAGTAAGACATAGAAGAAAAAATAATGACGATAACCCTTATGACAACTACTATAATGCATTTAATAGTTTAGACAAAGAAGAGGATAGTAAAAAGAAAGACAAAGAAGAAAATAAAAAAGAAGATAAAAATGAAGCAAAAGATGACAGCATAAGTAACGTTAAAAATAAAAATGCGAATATATCAGAAGATTATAGTAAAGAAGATACAAAAAAAGAAGAGCCTAAACCGGAAGATGAACCAAAAAGAAAAGACAGAGACAGTATAATAGACAGAAACTTTGGAGATAATGTAGACTATGAAGATTCTGACGACAAGCCAAAAAGAAAAAGAGGAAAACATTTTTAAAATATGATTTAGTAAAGCAGATGTGCTGAGTAAATAGCATATGACGAAGGCTATACTTAGGATATAAAATATGTTATAATGATAAATCATATAGGAAAATATAATACAATTAGATACTAAGAATATTTATCTTAGTATCTAAATATATGCCAATATAGCTCAGTTGGTAGAGCAACGGATTCGTAACCCGTAGGTCAGCAGTTCGATTCTGCTTATTGGCTCCATTAATTACTCCCACGAAATTCTAAAATTACTTTAAATAAGTAGTTGTAGAATTTTGCGGGAGTATAATTTAACAAATTTTGACAAACTTGTTGCAAAATATTAAATTTATAGTTATACTAAATGCAGGTGATAAAAGATGGAAAAAGAATATAGGAAAAGAACAAAAGAAACAAAAAAATTAAGAAAACAAAAAGGTATAACATTAATAACTTTAGTAGTAACAATATTGATTATATTAATATTAGCGGGAGTTTCAATAAATGCAGTTTTTAATGATGTAGGCTTATTAAGTCAAGCACAGGAAATGAAGGATATGTCAGAAAATAAAGTAGAACAGGATGACGCTGAATTAAATAGTCTACTAGACGAATACAAAAACATCATAAAGGAAGATTCGGAAATGCCAGTCGAGTAATTGCATTAAGTTTCAAAAAACATAATAAAGTGTGTAAAAAACATTTAATGTAACAATTGACTATTTTATGTAAATGTGCTATTATATAATTTACGAAGGGTCTTTTTTAGACAGCCTTCCAAAAAATTTGGAGGGCAAAAGTCCTCCAATAGTGAAATAGTGTTAAACCTTGTGCTTAAGAGGAGGACAGAAGCAAATGAAAAAAATTTTAGAAAAATTAAAAGACGAAAAAAATACGTCTTTTAGGGTGATGGTATTCTTTATTAATGGTGAAAGTTCCATAATTGGCGAATTAGTAGACTACGATGAAATTGGTGTTGTGTTAAAATCTTCGAGAGAGGAGTTTAGCAAAGATAATCCACCAATTCTGATTCCCTTTACTTCAATTCTAAAAATTGAAGTAAAAGGAGGAACTCCTAAGCAAATATATAATACCTAAGCCACAGTAAAAGAGCAAGTAGAACAAACTGCTTGCTCTTTTACTATTAGAGACAATGAAGCAGAAAATTAAACATTGACATAATTTGCCAAAAATAATATAATATATAATGTGTATAAAGAAAAATAGAAATATATAAAAAACAGTGTAAATAATAATAGATATAATAAAATACATAAATTATAGGTTATAGGTATTCCATATAAAACCTAAATATATTAAATAAGGAATGGATTTCATGGGATTTTTTGATAAATTAAAGCAAGGATTAAGCAAAACTAAAACATCATTTGAAGAGAAGATAAATAACGTATTTAGTACTTTTAGAAAAGTAGACGAAGACTTACTAGAAGAGTTAGAAGAAGTTTTGATTATGTCAGATGTTGGTGTAGAAACATCTACAAAAATAATTAGCAACTTACGTGACAGAGTAAAAAAGGAAAAATTAGAAGATGCTGAAGCTGTTAAGCAAGTTTTACGTGAAGAAATAAAGGAAATATTTGATTCTGTTGACAATAGCTTGCATTTAGATACAGTACCATCTGTTATACTTGTTGTAGGGGTAAATGGAGTTGGAAAAACTACCTCAATTGGTAAAATAGCTAATAGATTAAGAAAAGATGGCAAAAAGGTGGTTGTTGCAGCAGCAGATACATTTAGAGCAGCAGCGGTTGAGCAATTAGATATTTGGGCACAAAGAGCAGGATGTGACATTGTAAAAAGAGAAGAGGGAGTAGACCCTGCATCGGTTGTTTTTGATGCTATTAAAGTTGCAAAGGAAAAAAATGCAGATGTACTTATTTGTGACACTGCAGGTAGATTGCATAATAAAAAATATTTGATGGACGAGCTTGTAAAAATTAAAAAAGTAATAGATAAAGAGCTCCCAGATGCCTCTAAAGAAGTGCTTATGGTATTGGATGCAACTACTGGGCAAAATGCTATAAGTCAAGTAAAAGCATTTAAAGAAACTGTTGATATAACAGGACTTGTGCTTACAAAACTAGATGGAACAGCAAAGGGCGGAGTAGTTATAGGAATTACAAATGAAAACAAAATGCCTGTAAAATTTATAGGAATAGGTGAACAAATAGACGATATGGAAATATTTAATAGTGAAGATTTTGTAAAAGCTTTAATATAGTAGAAAGGAGATTTTATGGAAGTAAACCAAAATAATTCTAATACAGAACAAGTAAAAGAAACTACAATGGAGCAAGCTAATATAGAAAAAGACAAAGCTAAAACAGATACAAAAAAAATCAAAAAAAGAAAAATAAGAACCTACATTGTCCTTTTGTTTATAGCTCTTGTTGCTATTGTAGGGTACATTATTTATAGGGGAGAATACTTAGAAATATTAGAAATTGGAGAACAATATACAAGTATATTTTGGCAAAATGTAAACTATTCGGCAATTGCATTTGGAATTAATTTTATCGTATTATTTATTATAATTTATATAAATAATAATAGAATAAAAAAGGCTCTAAAACCGTTTTTTGAAAATGAAAAGAAAGCTATGCCAAAACTTCCAAATAAATCAATTTCATTTATTTTGTCAGTTTTGGTTAGTGCAATTACAACAGAATTGATTTTAAACCAATATATGTTATTTGCAAATAGTACAATGTTTGGAATAGACGACCCTGTATTTGGATATGACATAGGCTATTTTATGTTCCAAAAACCATTTATAGAGACTATTCTTCTATATGCGATATTTATTATTATAGGAATTACAATTTACACAGTAATATACTATATTGCAGTATTTAATATATTTTTTGATGGAGTAGAAAGAGAAACTTTAAAAAATAGTAAATTATTAAAACAGCTATTTACTAATGTAAAAATTTTAGCAATATTGTTGGCTATATTTGTATTTATTCAAACACAGAATATTGGTTTCGACAAATACTTGAATTTGCAAGAAGATACAACATATTCTATATTTGGAGCAGGAATAACAGATGTAACTATAAAATTATGGGGATATAGAATATTACCAATACTTATTGTATTATCTGTGTTTATGGCTATAAGATGCTTTAATAAGGGCAAAACAAAAAAAGTAATAATGTGGATATTGGTTGTGCCAATATATATGCTAATATTAATAGTGGTAATGGCTTTATTCCAAGTTATATTTGTAACTCCAAATGAATTAGACAATGAAGAATCAAGTATTAGAAATAATATTGAATATACAAAAGAAGCTTATGGAATCAATACTGATGTGTTTACAATAGAAAATGGTGGAGAAACTGTTACAGAAGAAATGCTAACTGAATTTCAAGATGCTATAAATAATATTGTAATAGCTGACGAAGATACGGTATTAAAAGATTTAAATGCTATACAAACAGAAAAAGGATATTATACATATAATACTGCAAAAATTGCAAGTTATAGAATTGATGGTAAGCAACAACTTGTGTATGTATCTCCAAGAGAAATATCAATAAGTAATTCTACATATAATAACAAAACATATGAGTATACACACGGTTATGGAGTGGTTATTACTTCTGCAACTTCAACAGATTCAAATGGAAATTTGCAAAAACTTCAAAAGAATTTTAACACAACTTCTGAAGATATTGTAGCAATTACACAACCAAGAATCTATTTTGGACTTGAGACTGATAATAACATAGTAACAAATAGCAAAAATAGAGAAGAGTTTGATTATCCAGTATCAAGTGTAACAAATGCAGAGAATGTATATGATGGAGATGCAGGTTTGAGTTTGAGTTTCTTAGATAGGTTTATTTTGGGCGTTAAAGAGGGAGACTTGAATTTGGCGTTTTCTGCTAATATTAATGCTGATAGTAAAATTCTTATTAATAGAAATATTATAGAAAGAGCAAAAACTTTAATGCCATACCTACTATATGACGAAAATCCTTATATGGTAATAGACGACAATGGAAATTTAATATGGGTACTAGATGCATATACAACATCAAATAATTATCCATACTCGCAAAAAACAACATTGCAATTAGACGCATTAAACAAAATGGAATTTAATTACATAAGAAATTCTGTAAAAGTCCTAATTAATGCTTATGATGGAACAGTTAGATTTTACATAACAGACAAAAATGATCCAATAGCAAGTGCATATGCTGATATATATCCAGATTTATTTATAGAGGATGAAGAAATACCAAGCGATATAAGTAGTCAGTTTATATATCCAGAATTTTTATACAGCATTCAATCTGAAATAGTAAAAAGATATCACGATATACAACCTGATGTATTATACAGAGGAGACGATGTTTGGGATATTGCTACACATAATGCAGGAAGAACTTCTACACAAACAGGTACAGAGATAGAACCATATTATACAATAGTAAAAACAGTTGACTCGGCAGAGGCAAAATTAGGATTGGTAATACCATTTACGCCAGAAGGAAAACAAAATATTACAGCATATATGATAGGCACTTACGAAAATGGAGAACCTAAACTAACATTATATAAATTTGCATCAGATAGCAACATATTGGGACCAATGCAGTTAGATACACAAATAGAACAAGATGCAGAAATATCTAGTGAACTTGAAGCTTTGAATGTTGCAGGAACAAGAATAACAAAAAATATGATAATAGTTCCATTAAATAACACATTACTATATGTAGAACCTGTTTACCAGCAATATATAAATGAAGACGACTCTACACCTACACTAAAAAAGGTAATAGTGGCGTCTGGAAATAAATTAGCAATAGGAAATACATTAAATGAATCTTTAAGAAATTTGGTATCTCAATATGCAGTAAATATAGAAGTGGAGAACACAGATAATGTGGACGATTTAATAGATGCCATAATAAGAGCAAATGATAATTTAGAAGAGTCTACATCAAATGCTAATTATGAAATGATGGGCAAAGACATACAAAGATTGCAAGAACTAATAAAACAATTAGAAACAGTGGTAGAAGAAGAACGAGAAGAAAATGAGCAAAATCAAACAAATGAAATAGTTCCAGACGGCAATTTAGTTGACAGCAATGTTGTTGCTAATGTGGTAAGTTAGAGTTACAAAATAAACCGGTAAAAATTTGATTTTTACTGGTTTATTTTTTTGTTTTGTAATATAATATTGGCATAAAGAAAGGAATGATGTAGATATGAAAATTACAAGTGTTGAAGCTCTTAAAGTTATTGCTACAAATGTAAGAAAAGGAATAATAGAAGAAGTGTATAGCGCAAAATCAGGACATCCAGGGGGAGCACTTTCAATTGCTGATATCTTGACTGTACTATATTTTAACCAAATGAATATAGATGAAAAAAAGCCTAATGACCCAAATAGAGATAGGCTTGTATTATCAAAAGGTCACGCATCAGCTGCGTTATATAGTGTTTTAGCTGAGAAGGGATATTTTGACAAAGAATTGTTAAAGACCTTTAGAAAGATTGATGGCGAATTACAAGGTCATCCAGAAATGAAACATATACCAGGTGTGGATATGACCACAGGTTCACTTGGACAAGGACTTTCAGCAGCAGTTGGAATGGCTATTGCTTCTAAAATGGATAATGCGGGTTGCAAAATTTATTGCATAGTAGGCGATGGAGAAATTGAAGAAGGACAAATTTGGGAAGCTGCAATGGCAGCTAGTAAAAATAAATTGGACAATCTATGTGTTATATTAGATAATAATAATTTACAAATAGATGGAGAAATTGAAAAAGTAGGTGGAATGAACAATATAACAGAAAAATTTATTAGTTTTGGATTTAATACAATAAATATTGATGGCCACAATATGGATAGCATAATTGATGCAGTTACTACTGCAAAACAAACCAAGGGTAAACCTACTATAATAATAGCTAAAACAATCAAGGGAAAAGGTGTATCTTTTATGGAAAATCAGGCAAGCTGGCACGGCAAGGCTCCAAGTGAAGAGGAATATAATTTGGCTATGGAGGAGCTTAATACAGCCTTGGTTGAAGATGTTAAGAAACAAATATAATGTGTTGTAAAATTTTATTTAAAACATAGTTACATACATATAGTATGCGACATTGCCTTTTAGATAAAATATCTCAGGAGAAAATTTAATTCTTTTGCAACAATAAAGAAAACAAAAAAGAAAGGAATGATTAAAAATGAACTTAGATAAAAAAATTGCTACAAGACAAAGTTATGGTGAAGAACTTGCTAAATTAGGTGAAGATAATGAAAAAATAGTAGTTTTAGATGCAGATTTGTCTTCTGCGACTAAAACAGGAATTTTTGCAGAAAAGTTCCCAAATAGATTTATAAACGTAGGTATTGCAGAGCAAAACCTTATGGGGATTGCAGCTGGACTTTCTACTTTTGGTAAAATACCATTTGCTAGTACATTTGCAGTATTTGCAGCAGGAAGAGCGTATGAGCAAATTAGAAATAGCATAGCATACCCTAATTTGAATGTTAAAATCTGTGCAACACACGCAGGAATAACAGTAGGAGAAGATGGGGCAACACATCAAATGCTTGAAGATTTAAGCTTAATGCGTACACTTCCTAATATGACAGTAATGTGTACGTCTGACGATATACAAACAAAATGGGCTGTAAGAGAAATTGCTAAAATAAATGGACCAGTATATTTAAGGTTATGCAGAATGGCAACACCAATAATTTATGACGTAACACAACAATTTGAAATAGGAAAAGGAGTTCAAATAGGAGAAGGAAAAGATGCTAGTATTATAGCAACTGGTGTAACTGTTGCAGAGGCGTTAAAAGCTCAAGAAATATTAAAGGAAAAAGGTATTAATGTGCGAGTAATAGATATTCATACAATAAAGCCAATAGATAAAGAATTAATCGTAAAATGTGCAAAAGAAACAAAAAGAATTATAACTGTTGAAGACCATAATATAATAGGTGGTTTGGGTTCAGCTGTTTGTGAGGTTTTATCTGAAGAATATCCTACAAAAGTAGAAAGAATGGGAATACCTGATTGCTTTGGAAGAAGCGGAAAGGCAGAAGAACTATTGCATTATTACAAGATTGACTGCGACGCAATTGTGGAGAAGTTTTAGTATTAATTGTGGATTATAACGCACAACTAGCAAAAATTTACATTGATACAAAACCAAAAGAAAAATGGAGAAATAACAAGAAAAAACAACATAAATTATTTTCTAAGGAAAATTTATGTTGTTTTTTGTGTAAAAAAGTATTGCAAATATTTTATTTTATTGTTATGATATAGACGTGGAAAAATGAAGGAGAAAAGGTTATGATTGAGTTTAGGAATGTAAATAAAAAATATGATACAGGAACAGAAGCTGTACATAATGCGAATTTTAAAATTGATAAAGGGGAATTTGCTTTTTTAGTTGGAAGTTCAGGCTCAGGAAAATCTACTTTGATTAAGCTTATTTTAAAAGAAGAAGAACCAACTTCTGGACATATTATAATAAATGGAAAAGATACTACTTTCTTAAAACCTAAAAGAGTACCATTTTTAAGAAGAAGTATGGGAGTGGTATTCCAGGACTTTAGATTATTGCCAGATAGAACAGTATACGATAATGTTGCATATGCAATGTACATAGTAAGAGCTACACCAAAGCATATAAGAAGACAAGTACCAATGGTGTTAGCTTTGGTAGGCCTAAGTGATAAAGCTAAAGTTTATCCAAACGAATTATCTGGTGGAGAGCAACAGAGAGTCGCTTTGGCAAGAGCTTTGGTAAATAATCCATCTATGATAATTGCCGACGAGCCAACTGGAAACCTAGATCCAGATACTGCTTGGGAGATTATGAGTTTACTAAGTGATATTAATGCTAGAGGTACAACTGTTGTTGTTGCAACTCACGCTAAGGATATAGTTGATAGAATGAAGAAAAGGGTTATTCAAATTGAAAAAGGCAATATAATAAGAGATGATAAAAAAGGTGGGTATGATAGTGAAGTATAGTATTTTTGGTTATTTAATAGGGGAAGGTTTTAGAAATTTCTTTAAAAATAAAAAATCAACTGCTGCATCAATAATCATTATGTGTGCAACAATGTTTATATTTGGAATATTCTTTTTAATAGGAGAAAACGTAAATTACATACTAGAGCAAGTTCAATCAGAGCAGGCAATGCAAGTATTTATAGATTTAGACGCTACACCAGAGGAAGAAACAGAATTAGGTAACAAAATTAGAGATTTAGAGTATATAAATACTACTACTTATGTTTCTCAGGAAGAAGCTCTAAACGAAGTTAGAGGCTGGCTTGGAGAATCAGCTTCGGTATTAGATCCTTATTCGGGTGATCAAAATCCTTTTAAAGCATCTTATGTAATAACATTAACAGATTTAACCAAGAGTGAAGAAGTTCAAGCTCAAATAAGAACTTTTGATAATGTTGCAAGTGTTGAAGCAGGAAATAGAACAGTAAATACACTTGTAAATGTGGCAAATGGAATTAGAACAGCGACAGGAGTTATTTTAGTATTATTAGTACTTATTTCTATTTTCATTATTGCAAATACAATAAAACTTACTGTTCATGCAAGAAGAAAAGAAATTTCTATTATGAAGTATGTAGGAGCAACAAATGGATTTATTAGATGGCCATTTATGGTAGAAGGTATAATTATTGGAATTATATCTGCGCTTATTTCAGTAGTTATTTTAGGATTTGTATATAATTTTGTAGCAGACCAATTAGTAAGCGGAGGTATGCTTACAACATTAGACCTAAATCTATTAACATTCTCAGATATGCTTTCAATGTTGCTTACAGTATATGTAATAATGGGAATTGGTATAGGTGCAATAGGTAGTGCAATTTCAATGAAGAAATATTTAGATGTTTAATGATTTGATATGTACAATAAAGAAAAACTATATTTATTAATTTTTATATTCTGTAAATTGTAACAAAAAGAATATAAAAAAGATAGGAGAGATAGCTTATGATAAAAAAAGTTGTAGCAATTATAGTGGTGTTTATGCTGATGTGTATATACACAGTTCCAGCAATTGCAGCAAGTGTATCAGAATTACAAGATAAAAAAGAAGATTTAGAAAATCAACAACAAGAAGTTGAAGACCAAAAGGATGAAGTAACTGCTCAAAAAAACGAAGTATTAGACGAGATTAGCGAGCTAAATGCTCAAATTTCTCAACTTGAGAGCGAAATAGAAGAGCTTAACGATAAAATAGATAGCTTAAATAATTCAATAGAAGAAAAAGAAGACGAAATAGCTAAACTAGAAGAAGAGACCAAAGAAAAACAAGACTTATTGGTCGAAAGATTAGTTGCTATGTATGAAAAAGGACAAGCTACATATTTAGATGTGCTTCTTTCTTCAGAAGATATGACTACATTTTTATCAAGTTATTATAGAATAGAAGAAATAGCAGAAGCAGATCAAGCTGTTATAAATGCTATAATAAAACAACAAGAAGAAACAGAGACAGCTAAGCAAGAATTAGAAAAGGAAAAAAATGAAGTTGACGAATCAAAAAAAGAAGTAGAAAAAAAGAACCAAAGCTTACAAACAGCAAAAGCATCTAAACAAGTAAAAGTAGCTAGCTTGTCAGAAGAAGAAAGAAATTTACAAGAAAAAATAGACGAATTTGAAGAAGCAATAAAAGATGCAGAAGATGAAATAGAAGCAGCAGTTGCAGCAGCTTCAAGCTCAGGTGGTGGATATGATGGAAGCTTTGAAGGTATGTTTTCGTGGCCATTAAGTTCAAGTTCAGATGGATATAATTATATAACATCTGTATTTGGATACAGAAATGCACCAACAGCAGGAGCTTCTACAAATCACGGAGCAGTAGATATTGCAGTGGACGAATATTCACCAGTATATGCACCAGCAGCAGGTAGAGTAATAATAGCAAGATGGCTATCAGGATACGGAAATTATGTTATGATAGACCACGGAAATGGCTATTACACTGGATTTGGACATTTGTCTGGATATACTGTAAGCCAAGGTCAAACAGTCTCTAGAGGACAACAAGTTGCTACATCTGGAAATACAGGAATTTCAACAGGACCACATTTACATTATGAAGTTTACATAGGTGGAACAGCTAATTCATATAGAGTTGACCCACTACAATATACTTCACACCCAAGTTTGATAAATTACTAAATTAACTAATATGGCTGTGTAATCTAAGTAAATATTAGATTGCACAGTGGTATTTTATAAAGGAGGCAAATATGAAGAAAAAAATAATTTCTATAATATTAATAATATTAATATTACAATATTTTTGTACTTTTGTATTTGCTGAAAATTCTATAACAAATGAAATAACAAACAATATAGCAAATGGAAATAGTTTAGAACAACAAAAGCAGGAAGTAGAAGATAAAATAGACGAAACTAATGGAAAACTAGAATATTTACAAACTGAATTATCAGCAACAATGATAAGAGTACAAGAAATAGAAGATAAAGTACTTGCATATGAAAGTGATGTACAAGAATTAGGTACACAAATGGAAAATTTGCAAACATCAATAGATGATGCAACACAAAAATTAGCAATTGCTTCGCAAAGCTATACAGAAAAGAGTGATATGTTGGCAAAAAGGCTGGTAGCAATGTATGAGTCAGGAAATATTTCATATTTAGATGTATTGCTTAACTCTAACAACATAACAGATTTTATATCAAGATATTACATATTAGAAGAAATTGCAGAATATGATAGTATACTTATAAAACAAGTAGAAGAAGAGAAAAAAAATATTGAGACAACTAAACAAAAACTAGAAAATGAACAAGCAGAAATAAAAATTGTAAAAGCAAAATTAGAACAAACTTCAATAGTGCTAAATAATATGAAAACATTACAACAAAGCTATGTAGACGACCTTACAGATGCAGAAAAAGTTTTACAAGAACAAATTACAGAATATAAAAAAGAACAAGCTGAAATAGAGGCAAAAATCTTAGCTGCAAATAGTACTGATGTAAATATTCAATACACTGGAGGAGAAATGCTATGGCCAGTTGCAATTAGTGGCACAGCAATAACTTCTACCTATGGAGTAAGAGAACACCCAATTCAAGGTGTTGTAAAAGAACACACTGGAATTGATATTGGAAATACACCAATGGGCTCTCCAGTAGTTGCAGCTGCTGATGGAATAGTTACATATGCAGGATGGCTTGGCGGATATGGAAACTGTGTAATGATAAACCACGGTGATGGTGTTGTTACACTATATGGGCACGGCAATAAAATCCTTACAGAACTTAATGCAGAAGTAAAACAAGGTGATGTAATAATGGAAGTAGGCTCAACTGGAAACTCAACAGGACCACATTTGCACTTTGAAGTTAGAATAAATGGCACTATTACTAATCCATTAAATTATGTAAAAATTCCAAATTAATTATAACATTACACATAAATTATAAATTTTTTACATTATATGAAATGCAATTTCATATAATGTAAAAAAATATTAATAAAAGGGATAAGAATTTTACTTTAGACAATAAAGCAAAAGGGAAGGATCTGATTTTAGAATGAAAACCGAAAAAGGTCAAAGAATTTATAGAACAGTAATGCTTATTATAATTACAGCATTACTAGCATCATTAATTACTGCCATAATAATGAATGAAAGATTTGCTTCAAGTTTAAATATTGGCAATATAGCATCAGGAGATGGCACAACTGGAATAGAATCTGCACTTGCATCAATAAGAACAATATTAGAAGACGAATATATAGGAGAATTAGACGATGAGCAAATGCTAGAAATGGCAATAAAAGGCTATGTAGCAGGAGTAGGAGACGAATACACAGTATATTATACTCCAGAAGAAATGAGCGACCAATATGATACTGCAATGGGAAATTACGTTGGAATAGGAATATATATGGTAGTAAACTATGAAGAAGGTACAATAACAGTAGTAGAGCCTATGGAGGGTTCACCAGCAGCTGAAGCAGGATTAAAAGAAGGAGATCTTATCACCAAAGTAGAAGGAGAAGAAGTTACACCAGAAAATGTCGCAGATATGAGTGACAAAATAAAGGGAACAGAAGGAACAAATGTTAAATTAGAAATAAAAAGTGGAGACGAAACAAGAGAAGTTGAAATAGAAAGAAAGAGAATAGAAGTAAGTCATATTGACTCTAGAATGTTAGAAAATAATATTGCATATATACAAATAAGTGACTTTGACGGAGGAGCAGCAAAAGAATTTAAAGAAAATTATACAAGTTTAAAAGACCAAGGAGCTACATCGTTAATTATAGACCTACGTGGAAATGGTGGCGGAGTAGTAGACGAAGCAATAGACATACTAGAAATGATATGTGATAAAGGAAGTACGCTATTAATAGAAACAGACAAAAAAAGTAATGAAAAAATAACAGAATCTGAGGAAGACCCTATAATAGATATTCCAATAGTTGTTCTAGTAAATGGTAGTTCGGCGAGTGCTTCAGAAATAATGGCAGGAGCGTTAAAAGATAATAACAAAGCAACAATAATAGGAACACAAACTTTTGGAAAAGGTGTAATACAAACTTTAATGAGATTGTCTGATGGCAGTGGTCTAAAAGTTACAACCGAAGAATACTGCACACCAAATAGAGACAAAATAAATGAAGTAGGTATTGAGCCTGACATTACAGTAGAATTGCCAAACGATATAGAAGAATTAACAGACGAAAATGATACTCAATTGCAACGTGCAATAGAGGAGTTACAATAAAATATTACAATTTTTATTATTTATAAAAAGCAAAACAATGTATATTTTGTAGTAAAAAATATACATTGTTTTTTGCAAATATAGTATATAATTTATTTCATAAAAAGAAATATAAGAGTAACAAATGCACAGGATAGAATGCGTATAAGAAGTATTTGATTTTTGGACCTTGTTTTCCATTGTACATATCTATTAATATTATTGGAAGTGCTGTGAATACTGTTAATAGCACATAAGCAAAGTGGAAATTAGTTTGTAAAAGCTGATTTCCATATTTTATTATGCATAATAAAATAAAAACAATTGTCATAATTGCTTTTTTTTGTTTTAATACATAGAATGCGAATACTAAAGCAACTCCCAAATAGCCATAATCTGTATTTAAAATTTCTGCGATATATGATAATAAAAATACAAATATTAGACCTACAATTTTATCAATAGGAAACTTTAGTTTTTTTGTTCTTTGAGCAAATTGTTGTATTGTAAAGTTGTATAAGTAAATGGCCAAAAGTCCCAAAAATAATGTGAAGAATATGTTTAAAGGGATTTCTGTGGTATTAAAAAATTTATAGTAAAATAAGGCAAATGGAATTTGCGAAATAAGTGCAAAAAGTCCAAGCCTAAAAAAATACTTTTTTAAATTTTTAGTGTGTATAAAACCTTCACTAATTTGAAAAGCAAATATAGGAAAAGCAATTCTACCAATTAAATTAAATGCACTAAAATGACCAATATATGCATCTCCAAAATGGTCACAAAACATTGTAACCATAGCTACTATTTTTAAAACAAAACTTGTCATAATATCTCCTTAGTTATACTATAAATCTTTCATTAACTCTTCAACACTATTGTAAGACTTACTATTTTTAGTTTCTTTTTCTAATTCTTTAAAATTTATTTTGCTATAATCGTGCAAATATCCGCATTCACATATATAAGATCCGTATTTATCTTTTATATTATCATTTATTTTTACAGTAGACATTGTAATCCCTTCTTTTTAATATTTTGTAGACATTATATGACTAATTACATATTGGTGTCAACATTTTGAAAATAAAAATGCACTTGCAAAGAAGAAAATATATGGTATAATAGGCACATAGTAAGCAAGAAAAAACGAAGGAGGAAGTTGCAAAAATGAACAAAACCATTGGGGCTGTAAGAGAGAGAGAGAGACAGACTGCCCAGCGAATATAAAAAAAGAAGAAAT
>CAKNRV010000020.1 GCA_930991035.1 uncultured Clostridium sp.
AACCTACGCCAATTTTCAAGACTGGTGCCATAAACCAACTCGACCACCTCTCCGTGTTACTGCTACCATTTGCGGTAACAGTATATATATTAACACATTTAGCCTTTACTTGTCAATAGTAATTTTAGGAAATTTAATAATTAGTCACCATATAGTCACGATTTTATTTTACATCATTTATAGCTTTATAAATTGCTTCTTTTTCTTCATTAGACAATACGTATTTTGATTCACCATTTTCTATTGGTTTTGCATATATGTTTGAGCAATCTCGTGCATATATACCATTTAAAACCACACCATTATTAAAATCGTCTAATATTGCAAGTGCAAAACTTAAGTCGCTTCCAGTATCTTTAAATGCATTATATCTAACTAACCCTACTTTCTGCGAACATCTTTTTATATTTTCGTCAATTACTTTACAATATGAGATAATTTCAGAATTTTTCTTTTCAACCTGCTCTACTCTATTTATATAACCTCTTAGCATTTCGTCAAAATCTTGACCGTTTCCAAGTTTTTTCATAAATGTTAAATAGCTTTTTCTTAATTTTCTTAAATTTGCCACATTTATTATATACAATATAAATAAAAGTATACATATTGCAAGTAAAACTACTAAAAAAATATCTGATCTTAAAAATTCTATAACACTCACTATAAATAACCCTTCTTTTCTATTTTAGACTTTACTAAGTCTATACCATATTTTTTGAACCTATTTTATAAGCCCTAAAATCCTTTCTAAGTCGTCGTAAGAAGAATATTGTATAATTATCCTTCCAGACCTTTTATTCGCGTCTAATTTGACTTTTGTGCCGAAAAATCCTTGGAAAGAATCTTCTATGTCTCTGTAAATTGTTTCTAATCTTGGGTCTTTCTGTTTTGTTACCTTATTATTTTTTACTTTTCTTTCTATATCTCTAACAGATTCTCCCTTTGCTATTATATCCATTGCTGCTTTATATTGCTTATCTGGATCTTCTATCATAACTAGGTTTCTGCAATGCCCTTCTGTTAATTTTCCATCTTCTGCTAATTTTATAACTCTTGAGTCTAAGTTTAATATTCTAACAGAATTTGCAATATTACTTCTACTAATTCCAATAGAATCAGCCAATTCTTTTTGTGTCATTCCATAATCGTCAATAAGCTCCTTTAGGCCCTTTGCCTTATCGATAGGATTTAAATCAACTCTTTGTAAGTTCTCTATTAGCGCAATTTCCTTGTTCGCTCTCTCTGTAATATCATCTTTTATTATACAAGGCATTTCTTCTAAACCTGCTTTTTTAGCTGCTCTCCATCTTCTTTCTCCTGCAACAATCTCATAATAGTCATCTTTTTTATTTACTATTATAGGCTGTAATACTCCATAAGTCTTTATAGAGTTTGCTAGCTCGTCCAATGATTCTTCGTCAAAAGCTCTTCTTGGTTGATCTCTATTTGGTTCTATCTCAATTACCTTTATTTTATGAATTTTTTCTGTTGACTCTTCTAATTTTTCTTCTTCATTATTTGATAATAAATTATCTGCAAATAACGCATCTAACCCTTTACCTAGACCTGTTTTTTTCATTTTAATTCCCCCTAACATTGATTATAAGTAAACTTTTTATGTTTATTTTTTTTACCACATCTTAATTTATGATTAACACACTTTTTTTATAAAGCGTGTTTTCCCTTTAACTCATTTTCATTATTTTTCAAAAATTCTTTTGCAAACTTTTCATAGCTTTTTGCTCCCTTAGATCTAGGATCATATATACTAATTGGCATACCATAACTAGGAGCTTCACTTAATTTTACGTTTCTAGGTATAACATTTTTATATACTTTATCATTGAAATAATTTTTAACTTCTTTCACAACTTGATTAGATAAGTTTGTCCTAATATCGTACATTGTAAGAAGCGCTCCTTCTATTTCTATATCTTTATTCAAATGTTTTTTTACCAAACTTATTGTATTAAGTAATTGTCCTAACCCCTCTAATGCATAGTATTCACATTGTACAGGAATTAATACACTATCTGATGCAGTAAATGCATTTAAAGTTATTAATCCAAGTGAAGGAGGGCAATCTATAATTATAAAGTCATAATCTTCTTTTACCAAATCTAACTTTTCTTTAAGTCTATGTTCTCTAGACATTACAGATACCAATTCCACCTCTGCTCCAGCTAAGTTAATGTTTGAAGGACATATAAATAGATTTTTAATATTTGTCTTTTTGACAACATCGTTTATAGATACGTCATTTATTAAAATATCATATACAGATTGTTCTATATCTTCTCTATCTATTCCAACACCACTCGAAGCATTTCCTTGTGGATCAGCATCAATCATTAAAACTCTTTTGCCTTTTTTGGCAAGTATAGTGCTCAAATTGATTGAGGTTGTAGTCTTTCCTACTCCTCCCTTTTGATTTGCAATTGATACAATTTTACCCATTTTTTTCTTTGCCTCCATAAAAAAATTGACATATTAATAATATATAATTATTATAAATATGTCAATAAATTATAGAAATTTTTTTGCTTTTTTATTTAAATCTGTTACAATTTAAACTATATTAATACCAAGAAGAAGTATGCTGAAGATTGTAACTCAAAATTTATCACTATATTTTAAAGTGGTGATTTAGTTGGTATACCAGCTTTTCTAGGATATTTGTTCGGTGTATTTTGTATTTTTCTTATTATTAGAATATTTCTTTCCATATCATTTTCTTTTAAGAAGATTTTTTCTATTTTTTCTATTTTTCCTCCTAATATATTTATGCTATTTTTTGCTTCTTCTAATTCATTATCTACATTTGGTCCTTTCATACAAATGCAAATACCTTCTTTTTTTACAAATGGTAACAAGTATTCTGCCAATGTTCTCAAATTTGCAACAGCTCTTGATGCAACGACATCAAATTTTTCTCGATAATTTATATTTTTTGCTAAATCCTCTGCTCTAGAATGTATTAACTCTAGATTTTCCAGTTCACATTTTTCTTTTACTTTATTTAAAAACTCTATTCTTTTATTTAAGGAATCTACTAGTACAAATTCTTTATCCTTATTAACTATTTTTAATGGAATTCCTGGAAATCCAGCTCCTGTGCCCAAATCCAGTATTTTGTTTGCATTAATCAAATACTTGTTAATAGTTAAACTATCTATAAAATGTTTTACAATTATTTCATTTTCTTCAGTTATTGCTGTTAAATTTACCTTTTCATTCTCTACTAAAAGTATTTTCATAAAATCATAAAACGTTCTTGACTCTTTTTCTTCTATTTTTATTTGTATTTTGTTAGATTCTTCTTGTAATTTTTGCTTAAATTCTTCAAAATCCATTATTATCAAACTCCATTCCAAAACTAAATTTTTTTTTCTAGAAAATAAAACCTAATATTTAAAAGAAATTTTAATCATTTTTCCTTTTAGCTTTTTCTAAATAAATTAGTAAAACAGATATGTCAGCTGGGGAAACTCCTGATATTCTAGAGGCCTGTCCAACAGAGTTTGGCCTAATATTATTCAATTTTTGTATTGCTTCTAATCTTAAACCCTTAATTTTACTATAATCTATGTCATTCGGAATTAATTTTCTCTCTAATTTCTTAAACTTCTCTACTTGTTCCTCTTGCATTTTTATATATCCTTCATATTTGACTTGTATTTCGACCTCTTCAGTAACTTCTTTTGATAATTCTGGCCTATTATTATCAATTTCTTTCAATTTTTCATAGTTTAATTCGCTTCTTTTTAATAAATCAGATAGCTTAACTCCATTGTTTATAGTAGTTGTATTGTTATTACTTAAAAACTCATTAACTTCGCTTGTAGGCTTGATTACAGTGCTTTTTAATCTGTTAATTTCTTGACATATTTTTTCTTTCTTTTCTAAAAATTTTGCATATCGCTCCTCAGAAATCAAACCAATATCGTGCCCAATTTCTGTTAGCCTTAAATCTGCATTATCCTGCCTTAAAAGTAACCTATATTCTGCTCTAGAAGTCATCATTCTATATGGTTCATTTGTTCCTTTCGTAACAATATCGTCAATTAATACACCAATATATGCTTGTGACCTATCCAATATTAGCGGTTCTTTATTTTGCTTTTTTCTTGCCACATTAATTCCAGCAATCAAGCCCTGGACAGCAGCTTCCTCATATCCTGAAGTTCCATTTATTTGTCCTGCAAAAAATAAACCTTCTATTTTTTTATGCTCTAATGATAGTTTTAATTCAGAAGGATTAATGCAATCATACTCTATTGCATAGGCTGGTCTTGTAAATTCTGCGTGTTCTAAGCCTGGAATTGTCCTATACATCTCGATTTGAACATCTTCAGGAAGAGAAGAGCTCATTCCTTGAATATACATTTCGTCCGTATTTCTTCCAACTGGCTCAACAAATATTTGATGTCTTTCTTTATCAGCAAATCTTACTACCTTATCTTCTATTGATGGACAATATCTAGGCCCAGTTCCCTCTATTTGACCACCATATAAAGGTGATCTATGCAAATTTTTTCTTATAATTTCGTGTGTTTTTTCATTAGTATATGTCAAATAGCAAGGTAATTGTTCTGTATTATCATCTATTTTATCTTCAAAAGAAAACGCTTCTGGATTTTTATCTCCTTCTTGTATTTCCATTTTAGAAAAATCAATACTGTTTTTATTTATTCTTGCAGGAGTACCAGTTTTAAATCTGACTAAGTTGATTCCGATTTTTTTAAGTACTTCTGATAATTTGTTTGCCGGAAACACACCATCTGGGCCACTTTCAAAAGATACTTCTCCTATAAATATTTTACCTTTTAAATATGTTCCTGTCGCTAAAATGATGCTATCTACATAGTACTTTGCTCCAATATTAGTAACTACATATTTTACTTTATCATTTTCTACTCCTATCTCTACTATTTCTGCTTGTTTTAAGTACAAATTTTTCTGTTTCTCTAATGTGTGTTTCATTTCTTCTTGATATTTTTTTCTATCCGCCTGTGCTCTTAAAGAATATACAGCTGGTCCTTTTGAAGTATTTAACATTCTTAATTGAGTATATGTTTTATCTATATTCTTACCCATTTCACCACCTAAAGCATCTAGTTCTTTGACTAGATGACCCTTTGAACTTCCTCCAATATGTGGGTTACAAGGCATATTAGCAACAGCCTCTAAACTTATAGAAAATACTAAAGTCTTAAGTCCGAGTCTCGCTGCTGCAAGGCCTGCCTCACATCCTGCATGTCCTGCACCTACGACTGCCACATCATATTTTCCTGCATCATATTCCATTTATTATTCCTCCTTCTTTGTATTTCCATTAATTGGTAATATGCTTTTTATATGAAACTGGTACTATATATAACAAACGTAATTTTAAAATAGTTTTTTTCGTATTTTTTATGTTAAATTTTACTTATTTACATTTTATTCCAGTAGCAAATACCGTTTCCAGTGTTTACCATTTTTTCTTTCTGATTTGTTGTTTGTTTTTTTGTCATATTAGCAACAAACAATAGTTTCTATATTCGTATATCTTCGGAAAGTATTGGTATTGTTGGGTTGTAAAGCTTTACTTATAACGTATAATATACGCTTTTATGTCTCATTTGTCTTTTTGACTTCTTGCGTCTATGATATAAAATCTTGTTACACTCTTACTTACCTAAGCAAAACTTAGAAAATATCTTATTTATTATATCTTCTGAAACGTTATTTCCAGTAATTTCTCCTAAGTTCTCTAAAGTTTCTTTTATATATATAGCTATAATATCTATTGTCATATCGTTTCCAATGCACTCTTGCGCTTTTTCAATGCTTTGCATTGCTTTATGTATTAAATTTTTATGTCTAACATTCGTTATAACTATACCATCATTTATTTCAATTTCATTTTTCTTAAACATATCTGATATCATTTTATATAGTTCGTCCAAACCCATTTTTTCTTTCATAGATGCCTTTAAAACGTTTTTATTTAAATTAGATATATAATTTATTGTCTCGGCATTTTTTTCGCTTAAATCGCATTTATTTAGCAAATAGATAGTTTTTTTGTTTTTTACTAAATCTATTATTTTATAATCCTCTTCTGTTAATGGTTTCGAACTATCAAAAATAGATATTATTAAATCTGCCTCTTTAATTAGTTTCAGTGCCTTATCAACACCTATCTTTTCAACTTGGTCATCAGTTTCTCTAATTCCTGCTGTGTCCACAATTTTTAAAGGTACATCATTTACTATTACAAATTCTTCTATTGTATCTCTAGTTGTTCCTGCAAAATCGCTTACAATAGCTCTATCTTCGTCCAAAATAGCATTTAAAAGTGAGGATTTGCCCGCATTTGGTCTACCAATAATAACAGTTTTAACTCCCTCTCTTAGTAATTTTCCACTTTCAAAACTCTTTTCCAATTTATTTAGCTCTTCTTTTATTTTACTTAATACTGTCATAGCCTTTTTATTAGTTGTTTCTTCTATGTCATATTCAGGATAATCAATAGAGGCTTCTATATCAGACATTATATCTAATAACTCGTCTCTAATTCTATCTATTTCCTTTGATAAATTTCCCTGTAATTGACTTACAGATGCTTCAGCTTCCTTATCTGTTTTGGCGTTTATAATATCTATAACAGACTCTGCTTGAGACAAATCTATTCTTCCATTTAAAAATGCTCTTTTTGTAAATTCCCCTGGTTCTGCAAGCTCTGCTCCGTTTAATAAGCATTGTTCCAATATTTTTCTTTCTACTACCATTCCTCCGTGAGAATTAATCTCGCACATATCTTCTGTGGTATAACTTCTAGGAGCTCTAAAAAAAGATACTAGAACTTCGTCGATTTTTTCGTTTGTTTTTGGATTTATAATGTATCCGTATTTAATTGTATAGCCCTTTACATTATCTAAATTAGTATTTTTGCTTTTAGGAACAAAAATTTTCTTTAATATATTAATACTATCTTTTCCACTCATACGTATTATTCCAATTCCTCCTGCACCAGTGGCAGTAGCAATTGCAGCAATTGTACTCATTTTGCCATTTCTCCTTTCTCTAATCTATTATACAAAAAAGTCAAAGTTAGAAATAGCTAAAATTTATTAAAATAAATTCACTAAAATCTTCACTTTGACTTCCGATTTTTTTATATATTACTTTTTTGCAATTACAACCTTTCTATAAGGTTCTTCTCCTACACTATAAGTCTTAACTTTTGTGCTTGATTGTAATCTATCGTGTATTATTTTTCTTTCATAAGCCATCATAGGCTCTAAAGTAATTGATTTTCCTGTTTTTAATACTGTTTTTGATATCTTATCAGCTAATTCCTCTAATGATACTTTTCTTTTTTCTCTGTAATTACTAATATTTAAAACAATTCTAATTTTCTTATCTATATTTTTACTTGCAACGGCTGTTAATATATTTTGAAGAGCATTTAAAACTTCTCCTCTATATCCTATTAAAAGCTTTGCATCCTTTCCATCTAGATTTACATATACAAAGTTAGAATTTAGGTCTAAAGAAATATCAAATTTCAATTCTTCAAAATTATTAATTAATTCATTTAAAAATGATTGTAGTCTACCTTTTATTAAGTTTGCTTCCTCTTCTGTAAGTTTAGTATCAGCTTCATTTTTATTCTTTCTATGGTTATAAGATTTTTGTGTATTATCTTCTTTTACTGTTAATTCAACTTTAACAACTCTAGGTGCAAGTATGCTAAAGAAACTTCTTTTTTCGTGTTCCTCAAGTATTTTTATATCAACTTGTTCCTTTGATACATTTAATTTTTTAAGTCCATTAGAAATTGCTTCACTAGTAGTTTTTCCTTCTGAAATAATTGTATTAGGCATTTTCCTTTTCCTCCTTGTGTTTCATAACAGCATCTATGATTATTTTTTCTATAATAACTAAAATATTACTTACAAACCAATATAGCGCTAATCCCAAAGGTGCAATAAATGCTATAAATACTGACATTAGTGGCAACATAAACGTCATATTTTTATTCATAGCTTCCATTGCTTCTAATTCATTAGGTTCCTCTTGAGTTTGCAACTCTTTTCCATCAGTAATTGCTTTTTTATCATTTTTCTTTTTCTTATTAAAGTTGTTAGTAATTTTTATTGAAACAATAGATGAAATAACATATAAAATTGGGATTATATAAACTCTCCAATCGTTTAGATTACTACTTGGAACTTTACTTAAGTCTAAACCTAAAAAGTCCATATTTAATCTAACTCTTTCGTCTTGAGCTCCATATTTATTAATTATTTCAATCTCCATATAAGCTGACTGATTTCCTTCTTGTTGCAATTGTGTTCTATAATCATTAATAATATTAGTATCTATTTTTTTCATATATGTTAATGGTTGACTTACAAGCCAAAATACTGAAAGTATTATTAATAATTGTATTATAGAACTAAAGCACCCTGCAAAAGGACTTAATTTTTCTCTTTTATATAAATCAATTGTTTCTTGATTTAATTTTTCAGGATTATTTTTATATTTTCTTTGTATTTCCTTCATTTCTTCTTGCAGTTCTGCTGATTTTTTCATTGCTTTTTGCTGTTTAATTGTTATTGGTATTAAAATAAGTCTTAAAATTATTGAAAATACAATTATAGCAATACCATAATTATTAAATACTGTGTATAGAGCATTTAATAAATATCCAAACAAACTTGAAATTGCTCCCATTATCATTCCTCCACGCTATTTTAAAGGATCATACCCACCTTTTGAAAAAGGATTACACCTTATTAATCTTTTTATTCCTAAATATGTTCCCTTGGCTGCTCCGTATTTTTCTATTGCCTGTCTCATATATTCTGAGCAAGTTGGGTAATATTTACATTCTACTCCAAATGCCTTAAATATCGGTGAAATAAACTTTTTATATATTTTTAATAAAAACAATAATATTTTTTTCATATATCTAATATTTGGGCTTTTTTAAATAAAGTAAGCATATCTTCTTTTATAACATAAAAGTTTGCTTTGTCTGCCTCTCCTTTTTTATTCCATAAAAACACAATATCATAATTTTGTTCAAGGTGATCTTTTAAATAGTTATAATTTTCTCTAATTAATCGTTTTATTCTATTTCTTTTAATAACTCCACATTGTTTAGTTCCTACGGCTATACCAATTACATTGATTTTTTTATTATTTTTCCAAATATAAATTGATATTTGTTTGCCATTATAAACTTTCCCTTTATCTAAAACATTTTTAAATTCATAATTCTTTTTTAATGTTTTTGTTTTCCTCATTCTTATCACTCATATTTCAAAAAAGGTCACTTTTTAAGTGACCTTTAAATTTTTTTACGCACTTAGTTTTTTTCTTCCTTTTGCACGTCTTGCTTTTAATACATTTCTTCCAGATCTAGTTTTCATTCTTTTCATAAAACCATGTTCTTTTTGTTCTTGTCTCTTTTTTGGTTGATATGTTCTTTTCATTTTGCACCTCCTGTATATATATAACCCTTTACGGATTTAACTTTCAAATAAAATAATTAGCTTTCTAATTATATCCTAAATTTCCCATAAAGTCAATACAAAATAAAGATTTTTTAAATAAATCTTTTTTTGTATTGACTATTTAATTATCTTTTTGATATTATATACCAATATTGTGGATAACTATGTGTATAACTTTTATACATTTTATATATATTTTAAATCAATACACTTTGGAAGGATTGAAAATAATGCAAAAAGAAGAATTAAATGAACTATTAACAAAAGCTAAAGATCTTTTAAAAGATGAGACTACAAAAATTGCTTACGAAACTTGGATCAGAGATTTAGAGATAGAAAGTGCAGATAATAACAATATAGTTTTAATTGCTAATAATGCTTTTCAAAAGGAATCTATTATTTCAAGATATCACGATTTAATAAAAAATACATTTAACTACCTTACAAATAGAAACTGCGAAATTACAGTATTATTAAAAGACGATATCTCTGAAGAAGAATTACAAGTAGCAAGTAAGTTATCTAATAGTCAAAATAGTTATCCAAATACAACATTAAATCCAAAATATACTTTTGATAGCTTTGTTGTTGGAAATAGTAATAGGTTTGCACACGCAGCAGCTTTAGCAGTAGCAGAAGCTCCAGCCACAGCATATAATCCACTATTTATTTATGGTGGAGTTGGTTTAGGTAAAACACACTTAATGCAAGCTATTGCAAATGAGATTTTGCAAAATAATAGAAATGCAAAAATTTTATATGTTACTTCAGAGAAATTTACAAACCAACTTATTAATGCTATCAAAGACGGCAAAAACGAAATGTTCAGGAATAAATATAGAAATATTGATGTTCTATTAATAGACGATATTCAATTTATTGCAGGAAAAGAAACTTGTCAAGAGGAGTTTTTCCACACTTTTAACACATTACACGATAACGGAAAACAAATTATAATTTCCAGTGATAAACCACCAAAGGATATCAAATTACTAGAAGATCGACTAAAATCTAGATTTGAATGGGGCTTAATTGCTGATATTTCAAATCCAGATTATGAAACACGTCTAGCAATCCTTAGAAAAAAAGCTCAATTAGATAACATTATAATTGACGATGAAGTTCTAAGCGATATTGCCACAAAAATAGACTCAAACATAAGAGAATTAGAAGGAGTTCTAAATAAACTAATTGCAAATGCATCTTTAACTAATTGTCCTATCACATTAGAAATGGCAGAAAAAGCAATAAACGATGTAGTTACAAAAAAGGATAAAGTATTGTCACTTGAACTAATTCAAGAAACAATATCAAAGTACTTTAATATAACAGTAGAGGAATTAAAAGGTGTGAAACGTTCAAACGACGTAACATTTCCAAGACAAATTGCAATGTATCTTTGCAGAAATGTTGCACAACTTCCGCTAACCAAGATAGGGGAAGGGTTTGGCAAAAGAGATCACACAACTGTAATACACGCCTGCACAAAAATAGAAAAAGAAATACAAAACAATGTTAGTACAAAAAGAATTGTGGAAAGTGTGAAAAACATATTACTAAATGACAAATAGTTGGGGTTAAAAGATTTGAATATTTTTTACAAAAAATCCGTTTGCGAAAAGATTGTTTGATAAAAAAACAGCTATCTTTACTTACGGAACAGCGACGTGAGATATCCACAGGGTGGTGTGAATAATGTGTATATAACTTGTTGATAACTCAGTTATTCACATCATAAAAAAATTTGTGTAGATAAGTTTTCAAATTTTCCACTAAGTTATTCACATTTAAAAGGTTAGGGAGGTAAGGTTTCCACATAGTTATCCACATTATCCACATGTACTACTACTACTACTACTAAAAATATTTATATTATTATAAAGGAGAAATGAAAAAATGAAATTGATTTGTGAAAAGGACAATATCCTTAAAGCTCTTAATTCCGTAACAAAAGCTGTTGCTACAAAAACAACAATGCCTATATTAGAAGGAATACTAATTCAAACAAATGATAATGAAGTTAAATTTACAACAAATGATTTAGAGATTGGTATAGAATACATAATAAATTGTGAAGTAAAAGAACAAGGTTCAACAGTTGTTAATGCAATAATGTTTAGTGAAATTATTAGAAGATTACCAGATTCTGAAATAAAAATTACTTTAGACGATAAAGATTTATTAGTGATAGAATGTGAAGGTTCTTTATACAAACTAGCAACAATGAAACCAGAAGAATTTCCAGAACTTCCACAAATAAATATAGAAAACTCAATCGAGATGGAACAAAACGCATTAAAAGATATGATAAGAAAAACAATTTTTGCAGTAAGTACAGAAGAAAATAGACCAATATTTACAGGATGTTTATTTGAAATAAAAAATAATAAATTAAATGTTGTTGCTGTTGACGGATTTAGATTAGCGTGGAAAAGTAAATTTCTTCAAAATAAAATAAATGATTTTACAGCAGTTATTCCTGGTAGAACATTAAATGAAATAAACAAAATAATAATAGATTCTTATGATACAATAAAAATAGGAGTTGCAAAAAATCAAGCATTATTTGAAATGGAAAATTGCAAAATAGTAACTAGATTATTAGATGGAGAATTTTTAAACTATGCTAGTGTAATACCAGAAAATTGGGAAACAAGAATAAGAGTTGATAAAAATGCAATACAAAACTGCTTTGAAAGAATTAGTTTAATTTCTTCTTCAAGTATAGAAAAAGAGAAAAAATATCCTGTAAAAATAAATATAGATATTGGAAAAGTAACAATTTCTTGTACAAACCAAACAGGAGATGCAAAAGAAGAAATGTACGTAACAACAGAAGGCAAAAATCTAGAAGCAGGATTTAATCCAAAATATTTCTTAGATGCATTAAGAGCAATTGACGACCAAGAAGTATTTATAGATTTTGGTACAAGCATTTCACCTTGCATTATTAGACCAGTAGAAGAAGGCGGAGATTATATTTATATGGTTTTGCCTATTAGATTAAAAGAATAAACTGGCTTGAAAAATAATCAAGTTTTGACGTTGTTAAACTGCGTTTCAAAAATCCTTTAGCAGTACACAAAGTACGCCTCATAAATTTCTAACTCTCGCGCCTAGCCAAAAGACAATTCTTTTTCAAACCAGAAAGTTAGTAAAAAATAAATATAAAAGCAGATTGAAGTGATTTTGCTCACCAGTTATCCACAATTTTGTGGATAACTGGTTGAGAAATCAAAGGAAGGTGTTAATAAAATGGATATGGGTTTAGAATTAACTCCATCGGTTATGACATATTATGTACCAAGATATGATTTAGAATTAATAATTATTTCTATTATAGTTGTAGTTACTTTTTTTCTAAGATTATACTTTATAAAGAAAAAAAATGACAACATTAAAGTAAAAAGAATATTTGCAATTTTTTATATTTTAATTTTAATTTCAATGATAATTATGATTTGTATTATTCCTTGGGGATTAAACTTTGGAGAACGTGATATGGTTTCACAAAGCGTTCTGACTCTTACAAATAATAGGCTGATAATTATTATTTGTATTATAGCATTGTTAATAATTACAGAAATGATAATGAATGCAAGGTCAAAAAAGAAAGAAAAGGTATCATAAATGTACATAGAAAAAATCAAACTTCAAAATTTTAGAAATTATGAACAATTGGATTTAGATTTAAATAAAAATATAAACATTATTTATGGAGATAATGCACAAGGAAAAACAAATATCTTAGAGGCCATATTTTTATGTAGTTTTGGAAAGTCTTTTAGAACTACTAAAGAAAAAGAAATGATTAAATTTAATGAAGATAGATGCCTAGTAGAAATTTTTTATCAAAAAAAAGATAGGAATGGAAAAATAAAAATTGAAATAGGAAATAAAAAGCAAATTAGTATTAATGGTGTAAAGGTAAAAAAACTTAGTGAATTATTAGGAAATATAAATATTGTTCTTTTTACACCAGACGACATTAATATTTTAAAAGATGGACCATCTAATAGAAGAAGATTTTTAGATATGCTGATAGGACAACTTAAACCCAATTATGTATATAACTTGAATATGTATCTAAAAACAATTGAACAAAGAAATAATTATTTAAGACAGATAAGAGAAGAAAATAAACCAGAAGAAATGCTGGAAATTTGGGACGAAAAATTGACGGAATATGGAAATATTATATACAATTATAGAAAACAATTTATGGATTTAATTGCAGAAAAAATAAATGAAATTCATAAAAAAATTACAGAAGATAAAGAAAATATAAAAATAGAATATACATCAAATTGTGATAGTAAAGAAGAATATTTAAAGCTTTTAAAACAAAGAAGAAAATTAGATATTATAAAAGGTTTTACAACAAAGGGTGTACATAGAGACGATTTTGTGATATATATTAATGATAAAGAGGTAAATACTTATGGCTCGCAAGGACAAAATAGAACTGTGGTATTATCATTAAAATTAGCAGAGCTTAATGTGATTTATGATTTAATTGGTGAATATCCAATTTTACTTTTAGACGATTTTATGTCTGAACTAGACGAAAATAGAAGAAAGAATTTTTTAAAAAATATAGAAAATACTCAAGTTATTTTAACTGGAACAGACAAAATAGATTTACAAAATTTGGAATTTAATTTATACAATGTAAAAAAAGGAGCAATTGTTTAATGTATGTTCATATTGGTAAAGATGTTATAATAAATACGAATGATATAATTGCTATTTTGGATATTGAATCAATAGAAAAAAAGAAAAATTTAGAAGAAATATTACAAAATTTAAAAATTAGTGATAAAATAATAGATGTATCTGATGAAAATAAAAAATCTTTAATAATTTTAGAAAAAAATAAAAAAGTAAAAGGATATATAACTAACATTTCATCAACAACAATAGGAAAAAGAGCAGGTAAATAATACAATATAAGACAAATAGGAGGAAAAGCAATGGAAAAATATGAGCACGAATATGGGGCAGATCAAATTCAAGTATTAGAGGGACTAGAAGCTGTTAGAAAAAGACCTGGTATGTATATAGGTAGTGTTTCAATTAGAGGATTACACCACTTAGTATATGAAATAGTAGACAACTGCGTGGACGAAGCACTAGCTGGATATTGTACACAAATAGATATAAAAATCGAACCTGGAAATATTATATCTGTACAAGATAATGGTAGAGGAATACCAGTAGATATACATCCAAAAACAAAAATATCAGCAGCAGAAACTGTTTACACAAAATTACACGCAGGTGGAAAATTTGGTGGAGATAGTGGATATAAAGTTTCTGGTGGTTTACACGGAGTTGGTGCTTCTGTTGTAAATGCATTATCAGAATGGACAGAAGTTACTATTGCTAGAGATGGTGGACTATTTGAAATGAAATTTAATAGAGGAAAAACAGTAGAGCCATTAACTAGAATAGGAGATTCTGATAAAACTGGAACAAAAGTAAGATTTTTAGCAGATGGAACAATTTTTGAAACACTTGATTATGATTATGCAACACTAGAAGAAAGATTTAGAGAAATAGCATTTTTAACAAAAGGATTAAAAATCAATATCGAAGATTTAAGAGAAGAACCTAGCAAAAAAGCAGAATTTCATTTCGAAGGTGGTTTAAAATCATTTGTTGAATACTTAAATAAAAATAAAGAAAAACTACATAAAGACCCAATTTACATAGAAAAAGACGGAGAAGTTCCAATAGAAATTGCAATCCAATATACAACATCATATTCTGAGACAATACTAACATTTGTAAATAATATAAATACAGTTGAAGGTGGAACACATTTAGAAGGATTTAAAAGAGCCTTAACAAAGGCATTTAACGATTATGCAAGATCACATAATTTAATAAAAGAAAAAGATGGCAATTTACAAGGAGAGGATATAAGAGAGGGAATTACAGCAGTAATTTCTGTAAAAGTAAAAGAGCCACAATTTGAAGGTCAAACAAAAACAAAACTTGGAAATAGTAATGTAACAGGTATTGTTAGTAGTGCAGTAAATGAATCTTTATCAAACTTCCTAGAAGAAAATCCAACAGTAGCTAAAGCAATACTCGAAAAATGTATTAGTGCATCTCGTGCAAGAGAAGCAGCAAGAAAAGCAAGAGAATTAGTAAGAAGAAAAAGTGCATTAGAGACATCAACATTGCCAGGAAAACTAGCAGATTGCAGTAGCAAAGTTGCATCTGAATGTGAAGTATATATAGTTGAGGGAGATTCAGCAGGTGGTAGTGCAAAACAAGGAAGAGACAGAAGATTCCAAGCTATACTTCCATTATGGGGAAAAATGCTAAATGTAGAAAAATCAAGAGCAGATAAAATATATAATAATGATAAATTACAACCAGTAATTTTAGCTGTAGGAGCAGGAATTGGTGCTGATTTTGATATATCAAAAATAAGATATGGAAAAGTAATTATAATGGCTGATGCCGATGTAGACGGTGCACATATTAGAACATTACTATTAACATTCTTCTTCAGATATATGAGACCACTAATAGAAAATGGAAATGTATATCTTGCTCAACCACCATTATATAAATTATCTAAAAAAGGTAAAGAAGATGTTTATTGCTACACAGACGAAGAAATGACAAAACATTTAAATGAAATGGGAAGAGATGGCGTAAACATTCAAAGATACAAAGGTCTAGGAGAAATGAACCCAGAACAATTATGGGAAACTACAATGAACCCAGAAAAAAGAATATTAATAAAAGTAAAATTAGAAGATGCAATTAAAGCGGACGAAATATTTACAATATTAATGGGAGACGATATAAATCCTAGAAGAAAATTTATTGAAGAAAATGCAAAATATGTAAAGAATTTGGATATATAAAAAATATTAAAGTTATAATTCACAGACTTGATTATCTTTGCAAAAGAGTGAATATTTTAAATGAAAAATATTCATTCTTTTGCTATATATAATTTGCTGTAAATAGTAACTTTTAGGTAAATTCAACAATTTGTCAAATTTTGTCGAACGATTTTACTTGATATTATTCTTAAATTGTGATATATAATTAACAACGTTTTTATCGTTTAAATTTATGTTCGTAATTTTTAAAATTAAATCTAAAAATAAAATCCAAGAAAAAATTAAATTTTATTAGTTTTATTATTTTATTATTTTATATATAAGATTATATATATTAAATAATGTTGAAAAAATAAATTATAAAAAAAATGAAATAATTATAAAAATAAATTGATAAATAACAAAAATAACCAATAATTAATTATTTATTTAATTTTATATTTAAAAAATAGAAAAGGAGGAATTAATATAAATAAAGAAAATAATAAAATATCAACAGAGGAATGGATTGGTATTGAAAAAATATTAGAAAATGGTATTATAAAAATGAAAAATAAAAAGTTTATAAAAATTATAGAAATTAAACCAATTAATTTTAATTTAAAATCGGAATTGGAAAAAGAAGCAATTCTAAATTCATATAAAATATTTTTAAAAACTTGTAATTTTAATTTCCAAATTTTAATTCAAAGTAACAAAGAAGATTTATCAAATCATTTTTCACAAGTACGAGAAAATTCAAATCTTGAAAATAAAAATATCCAAGAAATATCCGAAAAATATATTAATTATATAAAAGAAATAAATAATAACAATAAATCATCTTCAAAAAATTACTATATTATTACTAATTACGAAAATACTAATAATGAAATTCAAGATGTGGAATCTTATGCAATAGAAGATTTAAATAATAAATATTTTAAAATAAAAGATTGTCTGGCTAGATGTGGAAATAATGCAATAAATATATTAAATAAAGAAGAAATAAAAGAAATATTATTTTCATTTTTAAATACTAGAAAATATTTTAATAGAAAATAAGGAGTATTAAAATCCGTTCTATCTACCACGTGGAACTACTTATGTATTTTATAATAGTTAATAACAAAAAATTAAAAGGAGGAGATAATAATAAAAATATTTAATAAAGAAAAAAATAATTCAAAAAAACAAAATAATTTATTTAATAAAAATAAAAAGCAAAATAAAAAAATAAATAATAATCCAGAATTTTTAGAAGGTGCACTTTATGAGAATTCATATTTTTCGCCATCATATATAAATTTAACAAATCCAAAATGTATAGAAATAGATAATTTATATTATTCAGGATTATTAATAATAAATTATTTTAGAGAACAAACTGATTTAATTTTAAGATCAATAATTGATACAAATTTAGATATTAATATTTCAATTTTTTATGAAAAACAAGATACATATAAAACTATAAGAGACTTAACTTATCATATTGGAAATGTTGGTGCAGATTTAAAATCAAATAATCAAAATAGGCAAGATATTGACATTGCAGCTTTTACATATAATGATGCAAAATATATTAGAAAAGAAATTCAAATAAATAATGAAGATTTATATTTTTTATATATCTATATAACCGCATATTCTAAAAATTTAAAAGAACTAGAATATACATTAAATAAATTAGAAGGAATTTTAGAAAGTAAAGGAATGCAAACTAGAAGAGCATATTTTAGGCAAGAACCAACTTATAGAGCTTGCTTACCATTAATGGAAAATAGCAAGTTATTAAAAGAAGTATCTAAAAGAAATGTTTTAACAAGCGGACTAGTTTCAACTTATCCATTTATATCTTCTGCAATTTTTGACGAAAGTGGAATTTTTATTGGAACAAATATTTATAATAATTCTTTAGTATTCATTGATAGATATAATACAAATAAATATAAAAATGCAAATATGTGTATTTTTGGAACATCTGGAGCAGGAAAATCATTTTATACAAAATTATTAATTTTAAGATACAGACTATTAGGAATTGAACAATATATTATTGACCCAGAAAGAGAATATGATAATTTGTGCAAAAATTTAGATGGCACTTTATTAAAAATAGGGCCAGGTTCAGAAACATATATTAATATTTTTGATATTCGTGAAGAAAGTATAGAAGACGATGAAAATGGATATTTAGCTAATAAAATAGCAAAATTAATTGGATTTTTTAATTTAATATTTGGAAAATTAAATGAAGAAGAAAAAGCAATTTTAGAAGAAAAATTAATTGAATTATATAAATTGAAAAATATTACTTTTGACGATAAAAGTTTATATAAAGAAAATAGTAATTTAATAAATGCTACTTTTAAAGAAAGTAAAGATATGCCTATTTTAGAAGATTTTTATAATATTCTTGGACAAGATAAAAGAACAGAAATATTTAAAATTAAATTAATACCATTTATAAAAGGTTCTTTAAAATTTTTTAATAATTATACAAATGTAAAATTGGATAATAAATTAATTGTAGCAGATGTATATGAATTGGGAGAAGAAAATTTGGCCTATGGTATGTATTTGTTTACAGACTTATTTTGGGACAAAATAAAAAAAGATAGAAAAATAAAAAAAGCTATTTATTTAGACGAAATATGGAGATTAATTGGAGTGACTTCAAATAAAGATGTAGCTAGTTTTATTTATAAAATATTTAAAACAATAAGAAAATATGGAGGGAGTGGTGTGGCAATAACACAAGATATTTCTGATATTTTTAGCTTGGAAAATGGAACCTATGGTAAAAGCATTTTAAACAATTCGAGTATAAAAACATTTTTTTCACTAGAGGAAGAAAATATAAAAATATTAGAGCAATATACTAATTTATCAGAAAAAGAAAAAATAGAAATTAAATCTTTAAAGAGAGGAGAGTGTTTAATGTTTGTTGGAGATGAACACATATTAAATAAAATAGAATCCGCAGAATTTGAAAGAGAATTAATAGAAAACAAGAAAAAAACAGAAGAAAATTAAAAATAATAAATAAAAATAGTAAGTAATTGAAATAAATAAAAATAAAAGTTGGCAAAAATTAAACAAAAAAATAAAGTAAATAAAAAATAATAAATAGAATAAATAAAGAATAAAAAAGAAAAATAAGTAAAAAAAGCAAATAAATAATATTTTTTATTATAATAAATGAGGCTGAGTTTATGAAAAAAATTATTACTGCAATGGGAAATGAATTTTTAAATGTACAATTAAAAAATAGAAATAATATTCAAATAATAATGAATGATATTCAATATCAAGATGGAATTATTGAAGCATTAGAAAATTATAAAAAAATAGATATTATTATTTTTAGTGATATGTTACCAGGAGAAATGCAAGTTGAAGAATTAATAAAAAGAATAAAAGAATTTAATGTGGAAATAAAAATAATACTTATAACAGAAAATGAAGATAAATTAGAAAATAATAATTTATATGAAATTGGAGTTTACAGAGTGATATGCATAAATGAATTAGAAATAAATGAATTAATTAATATAATAGAAAATAATAAAGATAGTAATTATAAAAATAATTATTTTTCTGAAGTTCAAAATAAATATGAAAAAAATAATAAAAATATAAAATTTGATTATAGCAATAATAATGAAGAAATAAATTATATAAATAATAAAAGCAAAAAAACAAATAATAAAAAATTAAAAAAATTAAATAACATAAACAAGAATAAATTAAAACAAAATAAAAATTACAGAAAAATAAAAAAAGAAAAAAATAATAATATTTATATAATTAATAAAATTAAAAATTTTTTTATTAATTTATTAAATAAAATTAAAATAATTAATTTAATAAATTTAATTAAAAAAACAATCTTAAAATTTAAAAATAAAATAAAGAATAAAAAAGAAAAAAATAAAATGACAATTAAAATAACTATAAAAATAAAATAATTAAAAAATAATAAAATGATAAGTTTATTAAATAGTAACTAATTAAAAATAATAATTAAATAAAAATCTAATAAATAAAAAACAGGAGGTAAATATGGAATTAAATAATAATGAAAATTTACAAATTAATAACAATGAATTAGTAACTGAACAAGAACAAAATAGTTTTCTTGAATCTACTTTAGGAAAAGTTGTTAATTCTGCACTAGATGTAGGAATAAGAATGGTTTTACCAGATTTTATAGAAGAAGGAGTTATAGGAATAAAAGATGCTTTAATGCAAGGAGGCTTAAAAGAAGGAATTGATACTGCAATAAATGGAGCAATTAACTTAGGAAAAAGTGTATTAGGAATTTTTACTGGGAAATTTGAAGATATTTCTCAAGCAAGAGATGCGGTTAAAACCGGAGGAATAATAGATGGAATTTCTGGTGTACTTGATACTGTAATAGATAAAACAAATTCTTCTGGTTTAATCAATGATAATGTAGCAAATTTATTAAGCAATGGAAAAGATGCAATTCTAAATAGCGTAAGCAGTAATATTGAGCAAGAATTTATGCAACAAATAGATGGCGCAGAAAAATTAGCAAAATACGAAAGTAACTGGAAGGAATATTATAATAATCAAGATTTTAATGGAATGCAACGAGAATATGAAAAAATAAAAGAAAAATTAAATGAATTATTACCTATTGAAAATACATTAAAAGAAGCAAGAACAATTGAAAACTTACATAATTTAATAAAAAATAATGGTCAGAATTTTAATTTAACAAATGAACAATTAGAATTAGCTAATATGCTTGCATAGACTATGAATGAAATATGCAGTATTTGTAAGCAGAAATATAAGAAAAAAATTATTGTAAATAATAATTCAGAAAGATTCTAAACAATAATAGTTTTAAATTAAATAATATATGGTATAATAGGGAGTGAAAGGTGAGTGATATTATGAAAAATGAAAATATATTAGAAATAGATAAAAATATAAGTGACAAAGTTATAGTAGTAGATACAGAAGTAGAAACAGATGATTATGAAAGAAAAAAATTCTTTGAAAAACTTAATAGAGCTTTAGCAAAAAGCGAAGAAGATATAAAATATGGGAGAGTACACAGTGCGGAAAGTGTTTTTAAAGAATTAAGAGAAAAATATGGCTATAAATAATTATAGTATTTGGTTTACTACAAATGCAAAACACGAATTGTTAGAAATATATGAATATATTAGTAATAGCTTAAAATCAAAAATAACAGCAGATAATTTAATGGAGGAAATAGAAAAAAAGATTATTAGGTTATCTATATTTCCATATTCGTGTATGAAAGTAAGAACAAAACCTAGAAGTACCATATATAGAAAATTAAATATAAAAAATTATTTAATATTATATAAAATTGACCAATATAAAAAGAGAGTAGATATAGTACATATATTTTATTCTAGAAGAGATTATCTAGAATAAGAAAGATATAAAAAAGAAGCTATTTTTTTATAAAGAATTAGCTTCTTTTGCTTGCAAAAAAAGGAAGTTTTATAGTATAATACAATAGTAAATTGGTAGTTTTAAAAATAAAATTATTGATGGTGAAAATACATTTTTGAAAGGACGGAATAATAAAAATGGAAGAAAATGAAGGAAAAATCATTGAAAGAAATATTGAAACAGAAATGAAAAACTCATATATTGATTATGCAATGAGTGTTATTGTTTCTCGTGCTCTTCCAGATGTAAGAGATGGTTTAAAACCAGTTCATAGAAGAATTTTATATGCTATGTATGAAGATGGTATAACATCGGACAAACCTTACAGGAAGAGTGCTAATACAGTAGGTTCTGTTTTAGGAAGATACCATCCACACGGAGACTCTTCTGTTTATGATGCAATGGTTAGAATGGCACAAGATTTCTCACTAAGATATCCACTAATTGATGGACACGGTAATTTTGGTTCTGTTGATGGCGATGCACCAGCAGCTATGAGGTATACTGAAGCTAGAATGTCAAAAATCGCAGAGACAATGCTTACAGATATAGAGAAAAACACTGTTGATTTTATGCCAAACTATGACGATAGATTGCAAGAGCCAACAGTATTACCAGCTAAAATACCTACATTATTAATAAATGGTTCTTCAGGAATTGCAGTTGGTATGGCTACTAATATTCCACCACATAACTTAACAGAAGTCATAAACGGAATTATAAAAATTATTGATGATGATAATGTTACTGACGAACAGTTAATGGGCATAATTAAGGGACCTGATTTTCCAACAGAAGGACTTATTTTAGGAAGAGAAGGAATAAAAGAAGCATATACAACTGGTAAAGGTAAAATAACAATGAGAGCAGAAGCTGAAATTGAAGAAATGAGTGGAAACAAGCAAAGAATTGTTGTAAGATCTTTACCATACCAAGTAAATAAAGCAAAACTTATTGAAAATATTGCAAATCTTGTAAAAGAAAAGAGAATAGAAGGAATTTCAGAAGTAAGGGACGAATCTGATAGAGAAGAAAAAGTAAGAGTTGTAATTGAGCTTAAGAGAGATGTAAATGCACAAGTTATACTAAATCAATTATTCAAATATACTCAAATGCAAGATACATTTGGAGTTATAATGCTAGCATTAGTTGATGGAGAGCCAAAGATTCTAACACTAAGACAATGTCTAGAATATTATATAGACCATAGAAAGACAGTAATTCTTCGTAGAACACAATTTGATTTAGACAAGGCATTAGCTAGAGCACACATCTTAGAGGGATTAAAAATAGCATTAGATAATATCGACGAAGTAATTGAAATAATTAGAAATTCTTATGACGATGCTAAAGAAAGATTAATGGAAAGATTTGGTCTTTCTGATATACAAGCTCAAGCAATCTTAGATATGAGATTAAAGACATTATCTGGTTTGCAACGTGAAAAAATAGAAGAAGAATATGCTGAATTAATGAAATTAATTGAACATTTACGTGCAATACTTGCTAGTGACAAACTTGTATATGACATTATAAAGGAAGAATTATTGGAAATTAAAGATAAGTATGGAGACGAGAGAAAGACAAAGATAGTTGCAGCAGAAGGAGAATTTGAAGTAGAAGACTTAATAAAAGATGAACAATGTGTTGTTGCTTTAACTCACTTTGGATATATTAAGAGAATGCCAATAGATACATATAAGAGTCAAAAAAGAGGAGGAAAAGGAATAACAGGAATTGCAACTAGAGAAGAAGACTTCGTAAAAGAGATATTTACTTGTTCAACTCACGATACAATACTATTCTTTAGTAATAAAGGAAAGGTATATAGATTAAGAGGATACGAACTTCCAGAGGCAGGAAGAACTGCTAAGGGTACTGCAATTGTAAATCTTTTAATGTTAGACGGAGGAGAAAAAATATCAGCGGTTATACCAATTGCAAACTTTGCAGAAGGAAAATACTTATTAATGGCTACAAAGAATGGTATTATTAAGAAAACATCATTAAATGAGTATATGTCAGTAAGAAAAACAGGATTAATTGGAATTACTTTAAAAGAAGACGACGAATTAATTGAAGTAAGACTTACTGATGGAGAAGATAATGTAGTTCTTGTAACATATAAAGGTATGTGCATTACATTTGACGAAAAAGATGTTAGACCTATGGGAAGAGTATCTCAAGGAGTTATAGGAATTAGATTGGATGATGACGATTTTGTTATTGGAATGGAATCAATTATTCAAGGAAGTAAAGCTACTCTTCTTGCAATTACAGAAAATGGATTTGGAAAGAGAACAGAACTTGACGAGTATAGAGTTCAAACTAGAGGAGGAAAGGGTGTAATTACATATAAAGTTACACCTAAGACTGGAAATCTAGTTGGAATAAGAATTGCATCTGATGACGAGGATGTAATGCTTATTACAGACACAGGTACTATAATAAGATTAAAAGTTTCAGATATTAGTGTACTTGGACGTTCAACACAAGGTGTAACTCTTATGAGAACTAATGAAGGAAAAGTTGTAAGCATAGAAACTATATCTGCTGAAGAAAAAAATGAAGAAGTAGAATAGGATATATAATAGCTATGCACAGCGATAAAATAATAAAAAACACTATTTTATTTAAGGCACATAACTTAAAAAAGGAATATGTATTTTTACATATTCCTTTTTTGAAACCTTATATCATCACCGAAAAAGTAGCATATATCATAATTACCTACAATTCTAGAGATTATACGTTCATCATAATTTGAGTAGAGATTTTTTAAACTTAGGTTAGTCGATATAATAGTTTTGGTTATTTTATTTTGGTTTAATAACCTAGTATTTAAAATATTAAACAATTCAGTAAATTTCATATTATTTATGCATTCTGTTCCTAAATCGTCTATAATTAATAAATCTACATTCAAAATACTGTCCAAAATATTATTTGGATTTTTACCAAATCTGTAATCTATAATTGCATCTAACATAACTGGAGCAGTTTGATATAGTACGTTTTTTCCTTTTTTTAATATTTCATTTGCAATACAGCTAGAGAGAAAAGTTTTTCCCAATCCGGTTTTTCCAGTAAACAATAAATTCTTTGTATTAGGATTATCAAAATTATTAATAAAATTAAAACATATATTTTTTATTTTATTAATATTCTCTCGTGGAGAAATACTGGTTTTATATTTCTCTTCATCTACTTTGTCAGAATAAAACAAATCGGAAAAATTATTAAAATTTTGTGTATCTAAATTAGAAATATTTGCTTTATTATATTGTTCATTATATAGTTTTTGTTTTAAACAAGAACACATAGATGTGGTATAATCATTATTAGTTACATATCCGGTGTCTTTACAAATAGCACAATCATAATGTGGTTCAAAATAGTCTTGTGAAATTTTTAATGATTTTAGTATTTTTAATTTTTCCTGTCTTAATGCATGTATATTTGTATTTAATTCTTCTAAAAGAGACTTATCATTATTATTAATTAAACACTTTGTTGTATTAATGGCTTGTTTAGAAAGCTTATCTTCAATATCTTGCAATTTGGGATATTTTTCGTATAATTCGCGTTTACGCCTTTCAGCTTCAAATTCTGCATTATTTTTTTTTCTATTGTATTGTGATAATATGTCTTTCAAAAGTGTATCCACTAAAGCACCTCCGTAAAAAATATTTAAGTTATTGTTAGAACTACTTAATTAAAATTATTAATTCTTTAAATTTGCATATAAATTATCTAAATTATCATAAGTTCTTTGCTCGTAAGAATCATAACCAGTCTGTTTTTCTAATTTCTTTACAGATTTATTTTTTTCCTTCATTTCTGATAGGAACTTTTGAACTTCGTCAGCAGTTTTAAAACCTCTGTCGTGCCAATCACTTAAGAGTTTATCTAAATAATCAAAATTTGGGTTAGCTTTAGAAGTGGTTTTCTTCAATGCTATTTCAATAACATCTAAGCCATAGCCAAAATCTATGTTCCATTTTTCTATGTATGCGTATTCGTACTGTGTCAAACCTCTTGATAAACCTAATTTTTTTGAAATTGTTTTTGCAATTACTTTTAGTTTTTCCTGCTTTTGATAATAAATATCTAAGTCATTAAATGTTTTAATATTATTTTTATTCCAAGCCTCTGCCACAGCTTGAACATAATTCTTGTGAAGGGCAGACATATCAAAACAATAACCAAATAAAGCAATCATAACTTCTTCATCAAAATTATACTTTTTAAACCATAGTTCTATTTCTGGATACCAAGTAGTAGGCATAAGTCCAGAAAAATATTTATTATTAATAAACTCAATTGCCTTAGCACGTTTTTGATTTTCGGCAGATTTTTGTAGTTGATCTGCTGATAAAGCAGTTTTTGGTTTATATAATTTGTGAAGTTCAATTTCTTGAATATTGTTTATTATATAACCGGTGTTTTTCTTAGTTATTAAACATTGATCTTCCCAGTATTTAATTGCATCTTGAATTGTTTTTACAGGCAATACTAGTTTTTTAGATAAATCATTTATCTTTATATCTTTGTCGTATTTTGATAAAAACAACATATATAAATATACTTTTATGAAGTCACCACTAGCCTCAGACAAATATTCCGAAAAGAATATATCCGGAATTGTAGTATTTGAAAATAATGATGATAAATCTGCGCTTTCTAATTTCATTTTGAATTACCTCCTTAAAAGTACGAATATCATTATATCATTTTACTTTATTTTTTACAATTGAAAAAAGCAAAAGATTTAATAGAAAAATGTAGAAAAAGTAAGAAATATAAGAAAAATGAGCATTTATCGAAAATTAAAATTTTTTAAATAAATATATTTTGGGAGTTTTAAAATAATTATATAAATATGTTAAAATATAAAGTATCTTCTCGTGGTTAAAGCCAATTACACTAAATAAAGCAAATGGCAAAAAGAGAATAATAAAAATACTTATTTTTAAAGTAATATTTGGAATAAGAAAATACACAAAAGCAAATACAATTAATCCCCATACAATATTTAAAATTACAGTGGTATAATCAATAAAGCCAAGTAATTTATTATCAAAATTATAATTTTGCGGAAAAATAAATTTCATAAAAATTCATCCCTTTCTGATTATATATTTACAAAAATTTTCCTTTTAGCCGGAAACTCAAATTGGCACATACAAATTATTTAATTAAAGACATTTATTTTACACGACTTCTCAAAGCTTTAAAGCCTTGAGAAATGTCGGTTGATATTCCTCCAACAAATTGTTGAACATAAGAGTTTGCTTTAATTAAAGCATAAATTGCTCCAATACATAAAATTTTAGAAAAAACAGAAGGACTGTTAAAATCAAGAGCAAATACAATTAGTAAAACTATTGATACAAAAGACTGTATAAATAACAATGACAAAAATATTTTCATCCAAGATTTAAAGAACCAAGATGTAGAATTATTTATCAAAGTTAAAAAAGCAAAAGGGGTTAAAAGAATAAATACTTTTACCATAATATATCTTAATGAATAAGAAAATAAAAGGCTTAAAAAACAAACAGATATTAAGCTTTTTAATAATCCATCAAAAGAAAAAACATTTACTTCAGCTACGGTACTTCCAACCACAGAATTCAAATTTTCTATCAATGCCGAAAAACTTATTGTTTCTCCCAATATTGATTCTCCCACTTCTCTAATAGCTCCAGAAATTAAAGAATTAAAATATATAAAAGTCTGGCAAATATAAAATGAGCAATTTACAAAGATTCCAAATATCAATAGTTTGAACACAAATTGATATGGACGCTCTATTTGTATACCTGTAAAATGGGCATACATTAACTTAAAACAATAGTATAAACATACAGCTAATAATAAGGAATTTGCAATCATTAACAAGCCATTATTTGACCCACTACCAAAAGTTTTTTCAAAAAAAGAATTATTAAAAATATCAGTATCTATAAATGCTAAATTATCTAATGTTTCATATACACTATTATCAATTGAAGAAAAAAGTGTATTTAACAAATTATTTATAGTATCTATTATTACTTGAGAAATATTTGTTGTATTTTCCAAAATAAACCCTCCTGCTTATAAAATTAATCAATTAAAGATTTTATGGCCGATAAGATTAAATTAATAGCTAAAATAAACGCGTAAGAGAACAAAGAGCCTCTTATTAATTTTTTTGCAATACGGATTCTTTCTTCATCGCCAAAACTAAATTTTTTCATAAAAACACCAACACCAACAGCGACTGCTGCGGCAGGAGTCGCTAATGTTAAAAGCCAACCTTCAATATCCTCTAATGCATCATTTAATTTTGATACTAACTCTGGTGTATTATCAAATAAACCTGCTGAGCATACATTAGAAAATAAAAGAATAAATAAAAATAATATAAAAATAGAATAAAAAATTAAAAATTTAGATTTTTGTTTTCTCATAAATCTTTATCAATCCTTTCTTTGGTAGTGCCTACAAAAGGCACAAAAATATTTCTTAGAAACATAATTGAAAAATAAAATAGAATAAAAGTTATATAATTATTTTTCAAAATACGGTTTTAATCTTATCTTTTGCGGTTTCATAATTTTATTTCCATCTGATAAAAAAGAAAGACTACAAAAATTTTCTAATTCTTGAGTAAAAAATTTAGAATCATATACGAATTCATACATTATTTGTGTACTAATACTCTCCGAAATGCTAGAGTCAGTTGAATTTAAAGAATTAGTTATGTAACTATAATTAGTTTCTTTTGCGTTTTCTGAAATACTCTTAAAAAGCTTTTCTTTATCTTCCTTACCAATTTGTTTTTGAGCACTTTCAATAGTAAAAATATCATCAGTTCTAAACCAAAACTTATTAACTAAGTTTTGAATAATTACTTCAACAGAATATTTGTTATTTAGGGTATTTAATAAGGAGGTATAGCTTTGTGTAGCTACAATATTTATACATTTGGCTTCTCTACTTTGAGCATAAAACTCACTATCAGACGTTGTACAATATTCGTGGTACTCGTCAGAAATAAAAGCCACAGTTCTATTTGAATTTTCAAAATTATTTGCAAGCCTTGCCATCACTTCTGTTTGAAAATCTAATTTTAAATATGTTGCAATTACTTTAGATAAGTTCTGGTATTCAGAAATATTCATATTTAGTACAACAATTTTTCCAGTATTAATTAAATCTTCAAAACCGAAAAAGTTAAGTTCATTTTCTTTAGGATTAAAGGTTTTATAAGTTTCATAATCTGATACAAATATATTTGTTATTCTAGTAATTTCTGATTTTAATATAGATAAAGTCCTAATATCTAGAGAAAAAAATTCTTTTTGAAAAAAGTTCAAAGATGTAAGTAAATTATAAATGTCTTCATTAGAAAATTCATTATGTATGAATTTATTTCTTAAAAAATCAACTTTTTCTAAATAATAGTTTTCTCTTGAAATTAAATTATGAATTTCTTCAAAAGTGACATATCCGTTATTATAGAGCCTACAAAGTTTTATACATTCTGTTAAAATCTGTTCTACTTTATCTAGCCAATAGGATTCAGAGTTTTCTGGAGAAAATAGCATTAAAATTGTTTTTAAACGATTGGCTAAAACAGAAGGCTTTAAATTAGGCTTATGTAAAGGATTATATCTATACTTACCACCTAAACTAAGAACAATTAAATCTTTTTCTCTACCACAGTTTCTAGCAAATTCTGTAACTTTTGAAAAATAATTACCCTTAACATCTAAAACCAACATTCCAATTTTTTGCAAATTATCTATACTGCAATACTCTATTAATTGCTTGGTAAACGGATACATTGCGCTACTTGTTTTACCTGTTCCAATAGTTCCGGTAATTAAAATATTTTGGTATAGACTTTTTTCTGTTAAATAAATTGGATGCTTTGAATCTATACTGTTACCTACATATAAATGTAATGGGATTTTTTGCTTGACATTGGAATTGCCGAATGGGACTAAATAAGTTTCAGAATTATTTGAATATTTGCTTTTAAAAAATAAATTTAATATTGGTATTTTTGAAAAAATTAGTTTAAAAATATAAACAATTTTTTTAAAAATAGCATTATTAATAATTTTTTTA
>CAKNRV010000021.1 GCA_930991035.1 uncultured Clostridium sp.
TTCCTACATTTTTCAAACTGGAAAAAAACTACATTTTTATTATCTCATAAACAATCAGGACTACCTCAACGATTTGGAAAAATATCTGAATACGGATGAGGACACCACGGAACCCCAAGAAGAGGTTGTTGTTAACACGGGTCTGAAAGGAAACATCACTACTGATGAAATCAGATCTGCGGAGCAGGCATTGCTTTATCTTGTGGTAGACAAGTCTGGTTCTATGTATTACAACGGACTTGAAAAAGGCGTTGTCGACGGACTGAATGAAGTCAAAAAGACGGTTAACGGTGCAAAGGAATCAAAATGCATCCAGACTGCTATGACTTTCTTCGGCTCTACTCTCGATATGAGACCGTTCAAGTACGGTGAGTGCATTGACACTTCCTACGAAGCAACAGAAGGCGAAACTCGTATGTACGATGCAATCGTCGAAAGTTGTAACAATATGACCAGCCAGTACGACAATCTCGTCAGCGAGTGCAAGATTAAGGGCGTTATGCTCATCTTCACTGATGGTGGCGAAAATGGCTCTAAACAGTACACTCTTAACGACGTTAAGAATGCGTTCAAGGAGCTCAAGAAAAGAGATATCGTATATCTCATCGCCGCCTTTGACGGCATCGATTCGTCGAAACTGGGTAATGACTTAGGCGTCGAGCCTATTCCGATTAAGGACGAACATCAGCTGAGAAGACTGATGAAGTTCGTATCACAGCGATCTATGGCGTAACTCGTATGTGTTAGGTCGTACGATAATTCTACTTGATTTAAGGGGAGGATGGAGAGTAATCTCTCCATCCTTTCTTAATATTATGTTTAAAATTAAATAAGGGAAGGAATTTTTAAATGAAAGAAAATTCTAATACATTTAATAATAAAGTTGAAAAAATTATAATTGATGAAATGCATAATACTGTTACTTATTTCATAGCGGATGGAAGAAGACTATCAACAATTCTATCTAATATTGTAAATCGTAAAAAAGAGATATTTAAAAATTTCAAAATATCTCCAAAGTGTCATGAACTTACCACTTCTTTCATAAAAAGAAGAAAATTGGAAAAAGTTTTAAATCCTGTTATCATAGAAGGATTAAATGACAATATTGATATAATGGAGTATATAAGATGTGTTAAAAATCAAACAAGATTACCTTTTACATTAGAACATAATACTATTGATTCTTGTTTAAAATTATTTGATAGATTAAAAATGAAGAATATCGCTAAGAATGAAAGAAAGTTAGGAGCCAATGTGAATATTATTGATGAAAATTTATTTAATTTAATAAAAAATAAAATAGCAAAAATGACAAACAAGCCTAAAAAAGAAGGAAGAGGAAATAACCCCAAAAATGAAAAAGAAAATGTATCAATTTTATCAGAAAAGATTATTGATAGAAAATGTGAAGAAATAAAGAAGTTTTTAAAAAACAATTATGATAATATTACTGGGGAATTAGAAAATATTAGTGATTTAGAAAGTGTAGAACATAATTTAAAAGTAGCTACAAATTGGTATATTGATAATCAAAAATCTGATAAAGCAAATGATAATATGCGTTTATTTAATAGAGTGTTAGAAACTGAAGGAAAATACTATTACGAACCCAATATAATGAGACAATTAAATTCTAAAAATATAGAATCAGTAATTAAGTTTGTAGAAGAATTTTCAATAAAAAACTATGAATTACAGAAATTGAAGATAAGAAATTTATTATCATTAGGGAAAATAGAAGAAGCTAAAAAAGCATATAAAAAGACTTTAGATGCATTAGGAATAACTTTAACGTCAATAGAAATGAAGAAGAGTTTAAGAGATGGAATTAAATATGGCTGGTATTATACCCAAGATAGTAGAGGATATAAAAAAAATAAAATAATAGGCAACGAAAGTGTATTGAAAATTGTTGAAAGTTTTGAAGAAACAAGCAAGAAATATAAAAAAACTTCAGAAGAACGAGAGGTCGCGACAGGAAATAAGTCAACACAAAAAGAAAAATACATAGGTAAGACTAAATCAATAAAAGAAGAAAGAATATACTCAAAAGAAGAAATTATGGCAATTATGCAAAAATGTGATAAATTCGGAAATACTATTAAATTTCAAAAAGGTGCAATAATTCCTGTGATTGATGCTTTAATATCTTATCTAAAAGTAAATAACGATGAAAAAGTGCAAAATTACTTGACTGATTTACTTGAAAACTTTGAACAAATAGATCCAATTGATTTACTAAAAGAAAAAATAGGTAAAGAAAAAAAATACAATATTTTAATTTTAGATTATATTAATAACTTATATAAAAATGGAAATTTAAAGTTAAATGGCGAAAATATAATAGAAGGTAATGAAAGAAGATATTCATATTATACATATTTACTAAATAGAAGAATAGAAGATTCTGTTGGAAATAATAAATTCTTAAGTGATGATAGAATTAAAGAAATACAAGAAGAATATTCTAAAAAATCTGAAGATATTGAGTTGGATTATTTTGAGGAATTATTGGAAAGAAAGAAAAGTCAAGTCTTTGGATTAAAAAATAAGTTGATAAAAGAAGAAAAATATTCACAAGCAATTCAAGATTTAGAAAATAATACTGAAAATGATAGTATAAGGTTGTTAGCCTTATCTGAAGATTTACAAAGTGGAATTTACAGAAAAAGAGTAGGATTACCCACGAATCTAAAAATATATACAAATATAAGAGAAAAAACACTCAGAAAAATAGCTTTAAACCAAATAACAAATCCTAAATTATTACGAATAATAGCAGACATAGAAGACAAAGGTATTTATGACCAAATGAATAATGAAATAGTTAAATCTGATAAGAATATGGCATTAAGAATATATTATAGACTACCAAAAGAAAATAATGTTGTTGAACAAAAGAGTGAAGATAAACCTAGTGAAGACAAGAAGAAAACACCAAACCCAAAGAAAAAAAACCTAAAAGGTGTATTAAAAAAAGTGCAACATATTAATCACGATGAAAAAACAGAACAAGAAAACGATAATGAAAATAATATATATGTTTGTAGTGATTTACATGGCCAATATGAGTTATATAGGTTAATTTTAAGCCAAATTAAAGATGGAGAAAAATTATATATTTTAGGTGATGTGATAGATAGAGGACCAGATGGAATTAAAATTTTAAAGGATATATTACATAATAAAGACAAAATAGAACTTTTTGTTGGAAATCATGAATTGATGATGCTGCAATCACTATTTATGAATGATGAGATTGAAAAACAAAATTGGCTTAGCGATTCAAATGGAGGAAGAAAGACACAAGAAGATTTTCTAAAACTATCGCCGGAAGAACAAGAAAACATAAAAAATCTATTAATAGAAGCTACAGTACATAGTGAAATATCTATAGGTGACGAAAAAATATACTTGGTACATGCAAAGGCTGACAAAACTACTGACATAAAAAAAGAGACAGTACTAGACTATTTAAATGAAAGCAGAAGAAAAGAGCTTTACAATAGTGTCTGGGCAAGAATAGGTGATATAAAAGATAAAGGGGATTCTGAAGTATGGCAAGAAGAAGATATAGCAAAAGATAAAACCTTTACTATAATTGGGCATACACCAACTGATAATAATAAAATAGATGTACATAATACATATGCAGTAATAGATTGTGGAGCTACAAATTATGGTAATTGTTGTTTATTAAGACTAAATGATGGAAAAAGAATATATTTTGATAATGTTACAAGATGTTTAGAGCAACTAAGAAATGAAGAAGAGAGACAATAGAATTGAGCTCTCTCATATTATGTTACTTGACATAATATGAAAAAAATGATATTATATGTATGTGATTTTTTTATATGCTTTATAATAGCACAAGGAGGAACATTGTATGGATAACTATACAAAAAGATCACCTTTACTTCGTTCTAATACTATAGGCAAACGGAAAGTCGAAGCAATAATTGCTCAATTAAAAAACATCCCAAGTTTTTGGAAGAAAAAATTTATCCAAGATGATTGGCAATTAGTCCTTACAGACAAAATGCCACAAGAGTTTGGAGGTGTATTAGGCAAATTTTATGCAGATGGCAGTAAGAGACAAATGTGGTTAAATGTAGGAACTTTGGATATCCATTCCAATATAATATATATAGCATTTGCTTATTATGTTAGTATGGAATATGCCCAAATCAATGAATCTACAACTTTTGCAGAATTAGTTGATAGAAATGAACGTGAATTAAAATTATTCTTAAGGTTTAGAGGAAACATTTCTTCAACTAAAGATGCAATTTTTGCAGAATTGTTTTCACTTGTAATTGAAACAACTGGAAAAAATTCGATTTCAAGAATTGATGAATGTTATCAATATGTAAAAAAGTGGGTGTATGGTCAAATTTTTAATAGAAATCTTACTAATATTCCATATCATATTGAAGTTGGTGTTGATGTTATTGATGAACAGATTCAAATGACTGATAAAGCATTTCAATCTTTACCTCAAAGATTACAACAACGATTTTTAAAAGAAAGATGGAAAATAAGAATTTCTAATGAAAGACTTTTAAAAGATTCCACATATGGACTTTGTTCAAGTTTTGATAACAAGATATTCATTAGAAGCTCTTCTCCAGAACTGACTAAAACTATTTTTCATGAATTCGGTCATTATTTGGATTCTAAAGAGCACTTAATTAGTCGTAAAAGAGCATTTACAATAATCTACAAGAATGAAAGAATGGCTATTAGAAGTCTTTATAACATTAATGAGGAATTCCAATATGCTATTTCAAATAGCGAAGAATATTTTGCAGATATTTTTGCATTGTATATGATTAATCCTCAAGGATTGCAAAAATGTGCACCTGAAAGTTATAATGCCATAAACAATGTAGTAAGAGGATGGGAGTAAAAAAGCAGATGAGAACTCAAATTTGAGTTCTCATTTTTTATAAATAAAAAACATTAATAAAACTTACATCTCAATTTGTTCACATAATATTGACAAAGTTTGAAAAAAGTGGTAAAATATGCAACAGTCAAAGGATTTTCAAGATTCTCAAAATTCTTAACTAAGGACTTTGACAAAATGGTAGTAAACTACCTACATACTGTAACCGAAACCCAAATCTATGATTGGAGGTAAATTTATGAATTACAAATTCGCGAACAAACGGGATTACATCAAGTTTCTTTCTAATCTTAGAAAGGGAGTTGTTGGTATCCAATCTACAATTTATTTCGACGACCGAAACAACAAAGCTATTAAGATTTTTTCTTTAGAAGATCAAAATCTTGATAGTCGGAAGAAAGAAGCCAAACTGAAGGAGCTGATGAAGTTCAAAGACTGTTTCCCAACTGTGGCATTGCCTGAGGCAATAATCACCTGTCAAGGTAAATGTGTGGGTTATGTAATGTCCAAACTTCCAGATACGGTGAGTCTCAGAGACTTTCAAATTAAAGCTAAAAAACAGCAAATTGATTTGAAAGAAAGCCTGAAGATTGCATGTGAATTAGCAAGATTCATTGAAAAACTTCATAATGAAGGTATCATTTTTGGGGATTTCCATTCAGACCAGTTTATGACTAAAGATGGAAAAATCTATGTATGCGATACTGACACATGGGGATTTGCAAACAAAGGTGAATACTATGAGGCAGATAGAGCTGGACGACCTGAGTATATTGATCCAAAAGTAAGAGACTTTAGTAAACCTGACATTTTTATTACAGGATATACAAAGCAGTCGGATTACTTTTCGTTAGCAGTGGTCGTTTTTGAAATGCTTGTTGGATTTAATCCATACGACGGAGGTTATCCCTTAGTTAAAGGCTATAATAGACCGTTGAGAGCCTTGAATCATATTTCGATTTTAGGTAATCATAATTTAAAGAGCCTTGATAGTTTCCAGATGAAACATGTAGCTTGGATGTCTGAAGGATTGCAGAGCGACTTTTTGCAGATTTTTGAAGGAAATAAGAGATTTAATATCTTGCCTTCTCTTGAAAACCAAGAAAAGGACCTGAAAAAATGCAAAAAGCATCAATACTATAATTCTTCAAGATATTCTAAATGTCCTTGTTGTCGAGCTTCTCAAGATAATGATGCATTGAAAGAATTCAGGAATTACAATGTAGATAGCATTTCTTATAACCGAAATGGTGTATTTGCTCAAAAACAAGTGCGCAAAGTTGTAAACATTTCTACAATTCTTGATTATGATACCAATGCAGTTCACTTGAAAGAAAATGGCAGTTTGGTAAAGACATCTGTAACATCTAGAACTGATGAAGTTTACTTTACTGAAAGAGGACTTGTTGTCAAAGTGAGTAGAATCAGTAAAATTAAACAGTTTTTCAACACTCTGTTTGGAAAATTCAACGCCCTTTATGGCAAGTGTTCATTCAGTGAAAAGATGAAAAGATGTCGAAATTCCAAAGATCCGGCTTGTGAACTTGGGATTTATGATCCTAATGGAAAGAAATTGTTTTCAACTTTGATTCTCAAGCTTACATCTAAAATGATGGTTGTAGGAAATCATCTTTTTTATCTGAAAGATAGAAAAGAGTTGATTGATGTTTATATGACAGAAAATGCCTGCTACGAAAAGGTAATTACTACAATTTCAGATCCGTTCATATACGAAATTAATGAAATGGGTGAATATTGTATGTGTAGTATTAATAATGCTGGGCATTTGAATATCATAGTAAACGGAAAAGAGATTAGGCAACTTATAAATGAATTTCCTAAAGCTATCAAGTTTGACCATATAAGTCGAAGCTGGTGTGTTGTGACACTAACTGCAGAAAAGTCTTACAAGGTTTATGTCATCGATAAAAACAACAAAGCTAAACAAGAGTTTAAATCTTTCTCTTTTGGTGGACTTAATTTGAGAAACTGCATTTTCAACAATTCTATGCTGATTATACCAGCAGAAAAGAGAATCCTTTTCTTGAAAACTGGTCCGACATTGGCAAAATCAACAGTAACTGAAAAGCCTATTGGAATTGTTAATCCAAACTCCAAAATTGCAATTCAGTATAACTCTTATGATAGGCGTACATACTTGTATGTACAAAACAGCGAGCAGGTTTATAAAATCAATTTGAGTTAGGTTTATAGTATGGGTTTAAGGTGCTACTTTTGTGGCACCTTAAATTTTAAAATCAATACTATTTTTAAAGAGGTGAACAAAATGAGAGACCAACAGCGGAGCAATAATTTTTGGGCTGATTTATTCAAATGGTTTTTGATTTGGAATCTTCTAAGTTTATTGGTTAGAGGATTTATATTTGTATGTAAAGTCATATTTATAGCTCTTTTGCAATTAGCTTACCTTATAACAATTGGAATAAAGAAACTTATACCAATTGTAAAAGCAAGGTTTGAACAGTTCAAACTTGACTATAAACAAAAGTATAGGCCAAAAATCAAAGCTGCTTTTTTTCGAGTGAAAGAATACTTTTCTAACTTTTTTTATAAGTGCAAGAATAAAACTATTTCTTTTAAATTTAAGAACAAGATATATTCAAAAATTAAAAATAAAGAAGAAAAGCACAAAAACCATTCAGTAAAAAAAACACAAAAGCAAAGAACACACAAAGAATCTGATTTTACATTAAAGGTGAAAAAAATCAAATATTGGATAATCGACTTTTTTTATACTTATGAATTCTATATAGTAATTACTGGAATTATAGTATTAGTAATTATTGTAACGTTTATTGTCTTGAAAATGACGACGAAATAGTTAAGAAGAGAACTGATTAAATATTATCAGTTCTCTATCCATTTGATAAAATTATGAATTCTTTCTAGAAGTAAGGACAATCCAATAATATTTTGGTAAATTTGTCTTATCGATGGGAAACAACATATGAAACTGTTGTTAATACAGAGGTTATCAGCTAAAATCTTGTCAACTAATTGGAAAGAAACGTATAAATGGTTAATTTAAAAACTTCATCTTTAAATTATTATAAAGACGAAGTTAGTTGTGTTGTCGTAAAATTGAATGGAATAGAAGAGCATTTAGACATAAGAAAGGCTTGTTTTTCCTTTTGCAATTTACAGAACAAAACAAAGCCCCTTATTTTTAGGGGTTATTTTTTTATCTATTATTTACATTATAAATATAAAGTTTGATTTATTATATCTAAGTTATCTGTCGACCTACTATAAAGCAGATAATTTAGGTGATCGACAGATAACAAAACCATTGATTTTAAAGATTTCTTTTGAAATGTATAGAAAAAGATTTTTAATTATGGTAAAATTTAATTAGGTCGACAGATTGGAAGAATGTAATTATTGTGGATCAATGGGTTTAAATGGGTCAGTATTAATATAAATATATTAGAATGTAAATTCTAAAAATGATAGTGGATTGTTAAATAATTTATGTATTAATATAAATATATTAGAATGTAAATAGAATATCACCTGATGGTACAAACAACCATTCTAAGTATTAATATAAATATATTAGAATGTAAATGTTCCAAAAAACGAAAGAAAAAAGAATAAGAAGTTAAGTATTAATATAAATATATTAGAATGTAAATATAAATTTAATTGCTGCTGGACTAACGGCGGCAGCAGTATTAATATAAATTTTTAGAAGGAGGAATTTTTTATGAAAAAGAAAATTTTAATTGCATTACTTGTAATTATAGTAATAGTACTAATAGGAGTAGGATATTTTGTTTTCACAGATATGCAACAGGAAGATATGTTAAAAACAGAATTATCTGAATTAGACCAATTAGTAAATGCAGAAAATATTGATATGGATGCAATAAATGATAGACTAGATAGAACTGTAACTGATGGAGATTATGCTGTTGTGGAAGATTCTTTTAAAACATATTTAAGAGAAATTTTTGAAAATAGCATACAAATTGCTAATATATTAAATGATGAAAAATTAACAACATTATTAACAGTTGAAAATTATCAAGAAGACGGAAAAGATTTTATAAATTCAAAAGAATATATTACAAATACTAGAACAACATTAGAGGACTGTAAAAATAAATATACAGAATTTTTAACAGAGGAAAAAGCAATGTCTTACATAAATAATAAAGGATTAGATAGTTATTATACCGACTTATATAGAGAAGAATTTGTAGGAGATATGAGTTCAGCAGCCCAAGACACAATAGTACAAGATTCAATAGACGAGGTTGTGGATATTTTAAATATTTCTGAAGAAGTGTTAAACTTTTTATCTGAAAATCAATATAGTTGGGAGCTTGAAGGAGAAAATATCGTTTTTAGTAGCGAAAGTTTATCAAACCAATATGATGAATTAATAAATTCCTTAATTTCTATCTCTTATTAACATAGCAAGAGGGAAGAGGGAGAGTACCTAATTTTCTAAAACAATAAAATAATTATAAATTAAATTTACACTAATGAATAATAGTAATTAAAAATGGCTTACATTTTAAAATACAGCTAATATAATAAATTTTATAAATAAAAACTTTTTTAATTATAAAAAAAATTTTAAGATTTAAAAATTACTTTATAGAAATTTATAAAAAATTTTAAAATTATAATTTATAAATATTTAGATTTTTTAAAAATTATAATTTTGTAATGTAAACATTGTAATATAAAAAACGAACATTTGTTGCAATATGAAATTTAGAATATTTAATAACAATTAATATAATATTTTTACAATAATATTTATTATAATTTATACTTTAATAATATTTACGAAGCTCTAAAGTCGTTTTTAAGGCAATTTAATAATTATGATATAAATATGCCAAATATTTGTATATGTAAGAGATATAATAATTATAAGAAAGGTGCTAAAAATACGACGCACGAGAATCGATTTTAAGGCGTTTTTATTTTTCGGGCATATAGTTTGTCGTCTGAAAAATAAGGCGAATATGGAGAAATAGGCACTTTGAAGATTTTTGAAAAATTTTCATACTATTTAATATAAAGTTATACAAAATATAATAATAATAATGAGTGTATAATATAATAAGAAAATAAAGATAAATAAACGACTATTAATATGTATAGAACGACTAAAAGTCTTGAATTAGTAAAAGTAGAGGTTTATGGCTGATTTATATTATTTTCCTATCTCCAATTGCACAAAAGTTTGATTTTGTGCAATTGAAACAAACTATTTTTATCTATTATCTATCAATTATACACTATTCCCTACTTAAAAAAGTTTATACATTCTTATTCATTCTATTATATTTATATTAATACTTTTTCTTTAGTTGTGAAAGATTGTTGGATTCTAACATTTACATTCTACTATATTTAGATTAATACTAAGATATCATTTTTTCTTTAATTCTTTCAGTTAAATATTTACATTCTACTATATTTAGATTAATACAAACTTAAAGATTGGCGTATGCTTATGAATTATAAAAAATTTACATTCTACTATATTTAGATTAATACTGACCTATTTAAAACCATTGAACCACAATAATTACATCCTTTCAATCTGTCGACCTAATTAAATTTTACCATAATTAAAAATCTTTTTCCATACATTTCAAAAGAAATCTTTAAAATCAATGATTTTGTTATCTGTCGTTCCCCCACCTTATCTGCTTTATAGTAGGTCGACAGATAACTTAGATATAAATTATTTTATTATAATTTCTTGCCCTGGGTAAATCAAATTAGCATTTTCTATATTATTATTTTTAACCAAATTCTCTACTGTTGTTCTATATTTCGATGCAATCTCGGATAAAGTATCTCCGTTCTTTCACAATATACTTTTTATTAACGTCTGCACCTAGTAATTGATTAACTTTAGCTTGCACAGTATCATAATTATATCCTGCTTGTTCTAATTTATTCTTCCTATCTTCTCCGTTGCCCCATTCGCCATTTATAACTTCTTTAGCTATTTCTGTTAAATCTTTATTATTTGATACAAGCATTTCATTTACTTTATCTTGAACTGCATCGTAATCATAGCCAGCCTCTTCTAAACGCTTTTTTCGATCTTCTCCATTCCCCCATTTTCCGTCGATTACTTCGTTTGCCAATTCTTCAATTGCCTTGTTATTATCCTCTGTTTCGTCGTTTTCCTCTATAATGTCTTCATTATATAAATAGTCCATATCACAGTTGCCAGAAACCCCGTCTACTTTGCCAGAACTTGTATATTGCCATATATCATATTCGCCAGTATATTGACATTCTATATAATATTGTGCTACCCACACAGATATATCTGCATCAAATTTTTCTGGGTCTAATTCATTTTCAAGCCAATTTAAATTTGCATATACGCCTGCTTCATATCCTTTATCTTTTACATACTTTGCGAACTCATTACAAATATTTGTTAATGTTTCTACTGTTTCTCCTTGAATATCTTTGTCTTCCATATCCAAATAAATTGGCATATCTAGTTTTTTATTGTTTAATTTTTCAAATACCCATTCTAGAGCTTGTTTTAAAGTGTCGACACTATTACAATAGTTGTAAATATATATTCCAGTTTTTATTCCTAACTCTTGACATTTTTTATAGTTTGTTTCGAACTTTGAATCTAAATAATTTTCATCATAATCATAAATATTTCCAAACTTTATTATTGCATATTTTACACCTGAAGCTTTTACTTTTTCCCAGTCTACTTTTCCTTGAAATTCGCTTACGTCAATTCCTTTAATTTCCATAATTATTTATCCTTCTTTCTATTTTGTATTAATTTTTTTACATATACTGATATTCCTGCAACCAGTATACCTTGTATTATAGATGTGAAAATTGCCATCATTACTTCCTGATATACATTTATCTGACTAGTTGCTATTACATAAATTGCCGAAATTAATATTCCTATTCCTCCTAAGATTATTGGTATAAATTTATCCTTTATTAGTTCTGTCTTTTTTAAACCTGTTTCTATAAAATATAATACTATAACTACAACAAGTAATTCTGGTTTTATATATTCTGTCAATAAATTAACTATATCCATTACATTACCTCCGATAAGTCAATTTTAGTAATATATCACAATACAAAATAAAAATTTTGTATTGCCTATACTCTCTACTATCATTTTATTCGTTTGATTTAATTTTTTTGACTGTCCAAAAATAAATAGAATAAAATAATATGCTACTGCAAATTGTAACAAGTAATAACTTTTTTCTCGTTTTATTTTATAAAAGCTTGCATTTATTGAATCGTTGATATATTATATTTGTATGTTTTATTGCACAAAACTTGAACAAGGTGTACAATCGAACAAAATTAAATTAAAAATAATTATCAAATAAACTAAATCATAAAATTTACGACTTAGTAAAAAAATAATTCGCTTCGAACTAATATTTTTCATTATGTATTTCTTTGAGCGAGGCAAGAAAGGAATGAGGTTTATTATGATTAATTCTGATCAAAATCCTGAATTTGTGAATTCTTTTTTAGATTATTCTATCACAATTTTAAACAAATCACCAAATTCAGTCAAAGAATATAATTATGATTTAAATATGTTTCTTAAATATATGAAAATACACTTTAAAATGACAAAAGAAACTGATTTTAAGAAAATAACAATTAAAGATTTTCCTTTAGAAACTTTAAAGAAAATTACACTTGACGATATTCATTCTTTTGTCTCATACCTTGCTTTAAATCAAGGTGCTAAAGCTGCAACAAGAGCTAGGAAAATATCTACAATAAGAATATTTTTCTCATATTTAACGCAAAAAGCAATGCTACTTGAAACTAATCCTGCTCAAAATTTGGAAACACCAAAGCTTGATAAACGTTTGCCAAAGTATTTGTCGCTGGATGATAGTAAAAAGCTTTTGGAAGCAACTGAAGATAATCAAAGTGACGAAAATAAGGAACGTGATGTTGCCATTATTACGCTATTTTTAAATTGTGGATTGCGTTTATCAGAATTGGTAAGTATAAATATTAAAGATATTGATTTTAATGAAAATAAGCTTACTGTTATTGGTAAAGGTAATAAAGAGCGTACAATCTATTTAAATAAAGCTTGTGTTAATGCATTAAAAAATTATTTGACTGTGCGTCCAAAAGAAGGTGTAAAAGTCGATTCAAAAGGTTCTAATAAAGCTTTATTCTTAAGTAAGCGTCTTGAGCGTATTAGTAAAAGGACTGTTCAATATACAGTTGACAAAGAATTACAACGAGCTGGTCTTGATACTTCTAAATATTCTACACATAAGTTAAGACACACTGCTGCTACACTTATGTACCAATATGGTCAAGTGGATATACGTGCTTTACAGGAACTTTTAGGACACAAGAGTATTTCTACAACTGAAATTTATACTCACGTTAGCAATGAACAAGTTAGAGAAGCCGTAGAAAAGAACCCTTTGGCAGATTTATAACCGCTTAGTGATGCCCTATTAATTATACTAAATAAACCGTGTTTTACATATATAATTGAAAAAATATATATTAAAAAATAAAAATTTTGGAGAATGAACTATGTTAAAGAATGCAATACTTGGTAATATACCAAACATAAAATCTAATAGTAAAAGTAATAAATCAAAAAATCATAACAAAAAAACATCAAAAAAGCTAAAAGAACAATTAAAAAAAACTGATAAGCTAGCTAGTGTTAATACAGACACAAACAGTATAATTGAAATTAATACAACAAAGAGCAATAAACTAAACAATGTTATAAACATTATACTTTGCATAATTTTATTTATTATACCTTTGCTTATAACGCCAAGAGAAATAGACACTCCTCCCTATAATCTACTTAAGATTATTACATTGCTCTTGTGTGGAGCTATTCTTTTGGTATGTGTAATTATAAAAATAGTAAAAAAAGAGTTTAAACTAGATTTAATTGATAAAACATTACTAGTATTTTATGCTCTTATTTTAATTTCTACAATATTTTCAACCAATAAAGTAAAAGCACTTATTGGAGAAGACAATAGATATGAAGGATTTTTAACATTAACGGTATATTTTTTAACATATTATTGTGCTAAATATTATTTTAACTATAATAAAAAGCTAAAATATTTTGCTATTGCAACAGTAATAATATCTTCTGTAATTGGTATACTTCAATATTACAACATATTTCCTTTGTACTATATTTTTAACATACCATTTAAAGAATCATTTGCATCTTCCACATTTGGAAATAGAAATTTCTTTGGTAGCTTTCTAGCAATTGCTGTACCACTTTTTATGGCTTTATATTTAATAAAAAATAAAAAAGTTTATTTGGTAACAAGCTTTATAGCATTCTGGGGAATGTTAGTCTCAATGACTAGAAGTTCTTGGCTTGGATTAATTGTTGTCACTATCTTTGGTATTATTTACATTGTAAAGAATTATAATAAGGAAATTTTGACGCGTACAATTCACATTATAATTGGGTTTATATTAATTTTCATATTTGTATTAATTCCACCACCATTTATTACAAATAATATTGGTCAAAATTCCTTATTTAATAGATTTTTGGATTTAGGTGAAGATTTTGATTCGTTTATGAATGCCTCTGCTGACGGTATAGATATGGCTGGAAGTGGTAGGATTCACATTTGGAAATTAACATTAAAAGGAATAGCTGTGCAACCTTTAATCGGACCAGGACCTGATAATTTAGTTGATGGTTTAGCACATAATTTACCTTATGAATGCCTAGAATATGTGGATAAGTATAAAGCTTTCTTTGATAAAGCTCACAATGAATATCTTCAAATTGCTGCTACAATTGGTATTCCTGCTTTAATTGTTTATCTCGCATTTGTAGCACAAATATTAGGAAAACAAAAGAATTTATTTAAAGATAACGCTTCATTTATTTTTACTATATCAATTATCTCATACTTAGTACAGGCTTTCTTAAATATCAGTACTATTGGTGTAGCTCCTATATTTTGGTGTTTATTGGGATTAGTACAAAATGAAGAGTTTAAAAAAGAACTAGTTTGAATTTTAAATAAATTAAATGGTCAACATAGTTTGAGCTATTCACACTAGCTTAAGATTTCATTTTAGATTACTTGTTCAACAAAAAATAAAAACATAGCTGAATTTGTTGGGACTTAATACTTATCCAGCTATGTTTTTATTTTACACTTCTTTCAAATTCACAACAAAATAGGCTCTATCTGTTCCCCATCAAGAGCTAATTCTATTGTTGGAATCAAATATTTAAAATCTGCCACAAGTGAACGAGGCTTTGTTATAGGGTTATCCTGCTTAAATGGCACAAAGAAATAGTTATTTCTATTAAGTAATTTTCCTATGTTTTCTGCACTACCAGATAAACCGTCGTTTGTAGATATTGCAAGTACTACTGGATTGTTATTTCTCAAATGTGATTTTGCAGCCATTAGTACAGGAGTATCTGTTATTCCATTTGCAAGTTTTGCAATTGTATTACCAGAGCAAGGTGCTATAACCATTACATCTGTTAATTTTTTTGGTCCAATTGGCTCTGCATCTTGAATGGTATGAATAATTTCTTCTTTTTCTGTTATGTCTTTTACCTGGTCAATATATTCTTGTGCTTTTCCAAATTTTGTATCTAAATTATACGAATTATATGACATAATTGGCAAAATATCTGCTTTTTCATTTTTTATTTTTTTCAATTCTTCTATTACAGCTTTAAAAGTACAAAAAGAACCTGTAAATGCAAATCCAACTTTTTTTCCTTCTAATTTCAAAAACAACACTTCCTTTCACATAAAAATACTAATATATAATATGTATTTATGTAAATTGAAGTGTTGTTTTACTTCTAATTATAATATATATTTATTTATTATCTTTATAATATACCTAAATATATTAATAGTTATAAGTAGTTATTTCAAATAACTATTAATAATGTTTCTAACCTTAGGCAAAAGGTAATGACTACCTCCCCTATCTTCAACATTTTCAATCATATTTATTGTCAATAATTGCTCGTCTTCTTCATCACTTATTACAATAGCATTAAACCAGCCTAACTCTTCTCCATCTTCGTCTTTTGAGCTCTTAAGTTCTGCTGTTCCAGTTTTTCCAGCAATAGTTACCCCACTAATTCTAGCTTCATATCCTGTTCCATTTGGGCTATTTACAACCTGTATTAAATCGTCTCTTATTTCGTCTGCTGCATCTTCTGTAAATGCATCTTCAATCCAGTATTCAGTTTCTTCTGAATATTCTATATGCGGTTTTATCATATTACCATCATTTACAAATGCTGAATAGATTGATGCTACGTGCAATGGATTTACAAGAACTTTTCCTTGTCCGTATCCAGAATTTGCTAAGTCTGAGTTTGATGTAAATTCATTATTCGAACCAAATTGAGATTCAGACATTGCAATTGGGAAATCCATTTCTTTGCCGAATCCAATTTTCTTCAATGCATCTGCAAAATTACTACCACCTATTTTTAGTGCTGCTTTTGCAAAATATATGTTATCCGAATAGATTAAAGCATTTCTTAAATTTGCAGCTCCACTATAAGTAGTAAGTGTTGTAACATAAAAATCTCCCCAACTTGAGTCTTCTTGCCATCTTAAACCACTTGGACCAAAGTCTTCTGTTGCTGTAAAGCTATCTGTTGTAAGTCCTACTGCACCAGTAATTGGTTTAAATGAAGAACCAGGTGCCCAAGTGCTTTCATACCTTGCAAACATAGGAGTGTTTTCGTCTGAACTTAGTTCATTCCATTCTTCGTCTGTAAATCCTGTAATGAATTTATTTGAATCAAAACTTGGTGTACTTACCATTGCAAGAACCTCACCTGTTTTTGGATTTATTGCAACAGAAAGTCCATTATCTCCATCAAATTCGTTATATATTTCTTGTTGCAATTCTATATCTATTGTTGTTCTAATATCTTCTCCATCTTCTATATCTGTTTCTGCAATAGTTTCAAGTGTTGCCTCATTAGCATCTACAATATATATTCCTGTGCCATTTTTTCCACGAAGTCTATCTTCAAATGCTAGTTCTAGCCCTGTTTTCCCGATTATACTACTTTCTGTGTATCCTTCGCCTTTATGCGCTTCTAGCTCTTCACTACTAATTCCTCTAACATATCCTATCAAATGAGCAACAACTTTCCCATAAGGGTATTCCCTTTCTCCATTTTCATTAGTAGTTGCTAATACTTTTCCATTTCTATCTAGTATATCTCCCCTACTTCCAGTATTTGAATAAACACGTACTTTAAAAGCTTCTTCTAAGTTAGGGAAAATCAAATTCGAGTACCAATTCACATAGTATTTGTTATCTTCTTGTCTATCAAATCCCATTGTAAAGTCATAAGATAATGTACCAGCTAGTGTATCAAATGTCATAGTGTATGTTGTTGTGAAGTTTGAAGACTTTTTATCTATATTAGTGGTAATATTACTAATTGATATATTTGTAGCTTCTATTCCCTCGTATATGTTTTTATTTCTTGCAATATATGTATCTTTATCTACTCTGGCTTTGGTTGACTCTGATAACAAAGAGTACATTCCTTCGTAATCTTTATTACTTAAACAAGATATATATTGACTTAGCACTTCGTCAGGCGTATTTTGATCCATATTTGATATTATGTACCAAGCAATACAGCCTGCTATTGCAAGTATTAATAGCACAATGATTGCTATTATAATTCCTACTTTCTTATGGCTTTTATTTTCTTCCATTTTAACACCTCATTTTGAGTAAATTATCTTACTAAATCTCTTGTTTCTCTTGCAATCATAAGTTCCTCATTTGTTGGAACCACATAAACTTTTACTTTAGAATCTGGTGTTGAAATTTCTACTTCTTTACCCCTGCAATTATTTTTCTCGTCATCGATTTTAACACCTAAGTATCCTAAATAATCACAAATTTCTTTTCTTACAGCTATTCCATTTTCTCCAATACCTGCTTCAAATGTAATAACATCTACTCCATTCATTTGTGCGGCATATCTACCAATATATCCTGCAACTTGGTAAACAAAATTATCTATTGCAAGTTGCGCTCTCTTGTTTCCTTCTTTGGCAGCAGCTTCTATGTCTCTATCGTCAATGCTAACTCCAGAAAGTCCTAATTTTCCAGATTTTTTATTTAACAATGTTTCCATTTCCGCTGGTGTTAAGTTCTCTTTTTCCATTATAAATGTAACTACTGATGGGTCTAAATCTCCAGACCTTGAACCCATTGGTACACCTGCAAGTGGTGTTAATCCCATTGATGTATCTACTGATTTTCCATCACAAACTGCACACAAACTTGCGCCTTGACCTAAATGACACGAAATTATTTTTAAATCTTCTATTGGTTTATTCATTATTTCTGCAACTCTTTGTGATACAAATTTATGTGATGTTCCATGTGCACCATATTTACGAATTTTGTACTTTTCATAATATTCATAAGGTATCGCATACATATATGCCTTTTCTGGCATTGTTTGATGAAAAGCAGTATCAAAAACAGCTACATTTGGTTTTCCTGGCAATTTTTCTTTGCAAGCTTGTATTCCTTGTAAATGTGCTGGATTATGTAAAGGTGCAAATTTAATAGCATCTTCTATTCCCTTAATTACTTCGTCATCTATTAAAACTGATTTTGTAAATTTTTCTCCTCCGTGAACTATTCTATGTCCAATTGCATCTATTTCGTCCAAACTTTTTATAACGCCATAGTCTTTATGTAGCAATTGTTCTACAACTAATTCCATTCCTTCTGCGTGATTTTTGATATCTTTTTCTATTTTGTATTTTTCTTCTCCTACTCTATGTGTTAAAAAAGAACCTTCGATACCTATTCTTTCAAGATATCCTTTTGCTAAAACATTTTCTGTTTCCATATCAATTAATTGATATTTTAATGATGAACTTCCACAGTTGACTACTAAAATTTTCATTGTAAAATCCTCCTTTTATTTAATAGTTTTAAAATAAAACTATTAATTTAATTATATTTTTAAATCAGTTCCAAAATATAAGCATATTTTTATTGTAAATGTGAATACCAACAATATGGAACCGACTAAAAAACGAAACTAGCTATTAGCTTGTACAGCGGTTATTGCAACAACTCCAACTATATCGTCACTATTACATCCTCTTGATAAATCATTTACAGGCTTTGCAATACCTTGACAAAGTGGTCCGTAAGCCTCTGCCTTTCCAAGCCTTTGTACTAATTTATATCCAATATTACCAGCATCCAAATTAGGGAATATTAATGTATTTGCTTGTCCTTGTACTGGACTTCCAGGAGCTTTGCTTGCAGCTATTTCTGGAACAATTGCAGCATCTAATTGAAGTTCTCCATCACAAATTAAACCTGGCATTTTCTCTTTTAATAACTTTGTACCTTCTATTACTTTTTCTGTTAATTCAGAGTGAGCACTACCATAAGTAGAATAAGATAGCATAGCTACTTTTGGTTCTTTGCCTGTTAATTGCTTAAAGCTATTACTTGAAGATATAGCAATTTCTGATAATTCCTCTGGTGTTGGATTTTCTACTAATCCACTATCTCCAAATACAAAAATACCATTTTCGCCATATTCACAATCTGGAACAACCATCAAGAAAAATGCTGAAACTAACTTTGTTCCTGGAGCTGTTTTTAGTATTTGCAATGCTGGTCTTAATGTATTAGCAGTAGAATGACAAGCTCCAGAAACTAAACCATCTGCATCTCCTTGTTTTACCATCATAGTTCCAAAATACATATTGTCCTTTAACATTTCTTTTGCTTTATCTATTGTCATACCTTTTGCTTTTCTTAATTCATAAAAAGCATTTACATATTCGTCATATTTTTCAGAAGTTTCTGGATTTATTACTGGAATTCCAGATATATCTATATTGTTTTCTTTTGCTAATTTATTTGCATCTTCTTCATTTCCAATAAGTATAATTTTGGCAAATCCTTCTTCCTTTACTTTCTGTGCAGCCTTTAATACTCTTTTATCTTCACTTTCTGTAAGTATAATTGTTTTTATACTTTGTTTTGCTTTGTTTTTTAGCCCTTCTATAAATGACATAAAAATAGTACCTCCCTTAAATATTAAAATAATACCTATATTATATATGTTATTTAAGAAAAGTACAAGTATTTTACGTTAATTTTAATTTTAGTTTTCTATACAAGGTTACAATTACCATATCTAGTAATATCTATAATTCATTCCTTGATTTGGCATCTGTGTATTATTTAAGTAAGTATTTGAATAATTGCTATTGTTAGAACTATTAAGATTTAACAACATATTGTACGGTAAATTAGAAATTGTTATGAATTTTATTGAATATATATCGGCATAAGTAATAACGTCACTTTCTAATGCTCTAAGTAAAATGTAGCTTGCTCCAACGTCTACTAGTATTCCTGTTCTATCAACTAAATTATTTGTTCCAATTAGAAATTCTACCCTCATTAGTTTTCCTATGTTTTCTCTTAGAAAAGCAGGGGTATATATATTATTTGTGAGTATTTCTGGAGAATTTTGATTTATATCAACATTCCTATCCTCTCTTTTGTTAACATTATCACTACCACTTAATGTTATTTTTTCTTCTTTTGATTCTATTCTCTTTTCATTTTCCATAAGACCTCCTATATGAGTTATTGTATGCTCTAACACTATGTTCAAACTATTATATGCTTAAACTCACAAATTTGTTAATTACATTCTTTATTAAAATAAAGCTGAAGTACATAATGTCTACAAATTAAACTAAATCTCATTTATCCATATTTATTTTATGTAAAAAACTAAGTATTTGCATAAGAAGCTGTTGGTCTATAAAAGCAATGCTCCCCTATTCGTGTATGAAATGTACCCGAACCATTAGAAGGAAATGTACTTCCGACAATTAGGTCTAAACGGATTTAAATACCATAAGCATTCTCCTATTTCGTTTAACTTGTTTCCAGACAGAGCCCAGTCAGCGATTTCATAATGCACATCAGTCGGGTTCATATTATATATATTTTGTGGGTTATATTGTCCATTTATAGTTTCTCTTACACAGTCAAATTGCCCTGGTTGAAATATAATATTTTGAATATTACCTCCTTGTGACACTCTAGCATATTCTCCTTGGGCAACTTGCACTCTATTCATAATTACCGTTGCAACTGCTATCGTATTCTGTTGGCGAACTTAAAGAGTTCGCAGTCAATATACTGTCGCAATCGCTATCGTGCTCTAATGGAGAATTTACTACATCTTCTATTTTATTAAAACTATCAAAGAAGAATGTTTTCCTTTCTGCATCAATATTTGTATTCAATAAATTTACTGTTACATTTTCTCCATTTCCTTTCACATCTTTAATAAGCAATCTTAAAATATCTTTTTTTAATTTAATATCTAACTCATCAAATATATTGAAATAATTATTTATAATATCTAAAACTAGTTGACTGCTTGATTTTTCAAAGTTTTCTTCAATTCTATTACTTTCATTGTCCTTTTTTAAAACAGTTATCTGTTCTTGAATAGAATTATTCTCTTCCTGTAGTCTTTTTATTTCATCATTAACTACATTTATAATACTTACATCAATATATTTTAATTTTTCAACCAAATTATGTATTTCTGTATTATTTTTCTTATATTTATTATCTAAAATCTCTATTTCCTCATTTTTACTTTTTATATTATCTTTTTTAGATATTGACATTGATTTTAGTTCATTATAAATATCAGAATTCGGAATAAAAATTTCTTTTAATTTTTTAACTATTTCATTGTCTAAAACAATACCATTGATATTTTTACCATTACATTTTGAACCTTTACTTCTATCCTTTAGCTCACAAGTATAATAATATCTTCTATAATTAGCATTTTTAGGCTGATTACCTGTTGCTTTTGGTCTCATAAATGATCCACAACAATCACATCGTAATATTCCTGATAAAAGAGCATTGTTAGTACGATTACTAGCACGATATCTTTTATCTTTATTCTTATCTATAATATCTTGAATTTTAATCCATTCTAATCCACTAAAAAAGCCTCTATGTTCTCCAACAGCAACAATCCATTCAGATTTATCTTTTAAAGTTCCACTATCAGTTTTATTATACGCAATTAATCCATATTTACCGTATTTACCTTTTTTCTCTTCACTAACAAATAATTCAATATTATTTTCTTCAAAATATTTCTCGGTTGCTTCATCATAAGTTGCATATACAGGATTAGTAAGTATAGCTCTAATTCTGCTAGTTGAAAAAAATACACCTGTTCTAGAAATAATATTCCTATTAATTAATTCTGTTTCTGTCCCTGCTAAAGATTTCTTTTCTAAAAATATATTTGCCATATCTATTATTATCTTCTTTTCTGTTTTATCTTCAATCAATTTACAAGCCTTTTTAACTTTTCTTTCTAGTTGATTATCGATATTTTTCTCAAGTATCTGAACTAAATCATATCTTTCAGCTGTAAAACCAGTAGGTGTTAACCCTCCAAGCCATCTGCCTGTTTTGGCAAGTTCATGCATATTATCTCTGATTCTTTCTGCTATAACTTCTCTTTCAAGTTGTGCAAAAACAGATGCTATATACATCATTGCTCTACCCATAGGAGTTTTTGTATCAAATTGTTCTTTAATAGATACAAAATCAGTGTTGTATTTTTTTAGTTGCTCCATTAGGCTAGAAAAGTCTGATATATTTCTACTAATCCTATCTAATCTGTAGCATATTAAAATATCTGCATGGTATTTTAATTCATCTTTCATCATTCTTTGAAAATTTGGTCTATCTATATTTCCACCAGAAAAACCTTCATCTTCATAGATTCTTGTTTCAACATCATATTCACTATTAGGATAATGTAAATCTATGTATTCTTTTGCTAATTCAATTTGGTTTCCTATTGAATCACCTTTATTTGTATATTTTGACTTTCTAGAATAGATAAAAATTAAAATATGTTTTTTCATTAAAAATCTTCCTTCTTTTAGTTTTGGCTATTCTAACTCTCTTTTAGTTTATATTCAAGAACTTTTCAGATATTCTAATATCTGTTTTCTCAATTGCTCCTTTTGAGAATAGTCTATTTTTAGATTCTCTATTGAATACTTTATTAATAACGCCCTTATAAATGCTATATTTTTTAAACATTCCTCATTAGTAGCTGAATTTATAATTATTTCCATAACAGCATCCTTTATAATATCTTATTTTGATTTAAATCCATTTAATTCTCTTTGGGACATCAGCTCCCACATTAATTCCTTTTTTTAATTTATAACTTTTACTTTTTTCATTATAATCATATATTGATGAATTCCAATCTCTGTATGCTCTATTGTTCATAGGTTTATTCCCTTCTGACAATTCCATACTTGCTTGTATATGCATTTTTCTTACAGAATCATATTCATCAACTTTTTTTTGATTTCTTATAGAATAAATATATTCAACAGTTCTTTTTTTATTATTTTCTTTGTTTCGTTTTTTTCTTTCTTCCTTTTCTTTTGTATATCTGCTATCTTTTGTAACAATTCTAGATACAGTATATTTAGAAATATTAAGTTGTTCTGCAATTTCTTTTTGTTTTTTATGATCTATAAAATATAAATCTAATACTTTCTCCTTGATATTCAAACTAAACATCTCCTATTCCTTTTTATATACTGCAACTTTTTACTAACACTTTTCTGACATAGAAATACTAATAGAGTATTAACTCTATTTATTTTGTTACTATTTTTTACAGAATTTACTTCCCTTTTAAAATAATCTTAACTAACCTCTTTACTTCATTTGTTCCAAATTTTTTTCTGTGCATTTCCATCTCACTTTTAATTGATTTAGGAGTTATATCTGTTGCACTATTTTGTAATGTATGTATTGCAAGTTGCATATAAGAAATAGCATCTTCCCAATCAATTAAATTATTCTCCTTGGATTCCATATTAGTACACCTCACTTTCTTTACAGTTCTACTAATATAAATCCAAGGACTATCAAAATTTTCTCATTTTTCAAAAAAATTTTTAAATTTTTTTATTTTTCTTTAACTTCATACAAATTCTTGCTTCTATTTCTTGTTTTAAATCTTCATCAAATCTAGAACTAATGATAGAATTTCTTTGTATTAATGGTTTATAATCATTAATTATTTTTATTATTTCTTCATTACTTAAATTAAAATTATTAAACATTACCTTTCCTCCTTTAAGAGCCTTTTTATTATTTTATTTAGTAATTGTTCTTTTCTTCTATAGGCTGTTGCTAAACTAATATTCATTATTTTTGACACTTCTTTAATTTCTTTTTCTTCATAATACAAATAAAAGAGCATAGTCTTTTCTTTTTCAGACAATGCTCCTACAATTTTATAAAGTTTATCATTATTATATATTATTTTTTCAAATTCACTAGCTGATTTTAATTCTCTCTCAAATTTATATAATATAGTGTCAAGTAATGATTCTGAATCTGTTATCTTCATTTCAGAATATTCTACAAACATATTATTTATAAATTTATAATTTTTTCTTATGTATCTGTTTCTAACATTAACTATTAATGTCTTCAAATATATTTTTTCCTCTTTAGATAATTCTTGTTTTAAATAATCCTTTCTTTCCATTTAATATATTCTCCAATTCTTTGAGATTGGACAAATATCTAAAAGTAAAGAAAGATTATTAACTTATCTTTTTACTTTTTTATAAATTGTTTATTACATTTACATCCCTCCATAAAAACAAAGTCTATAAATAAATTATTTTATTATTTTTTCCATCAGTTTTCTTATTATTTATCTAATGTTAATCAATAACTTCCTTTACTTATAGACCTCTGTCCTAGAGTATATATTAAATAAATACAGTAATAATTTCCATAAAAGTGGTAAAATATAGTAAAAGTTACCACTTTTTACTACTTTTTATGTAAAATAGTTTTTGAATATATTGAAATATAGGCTTTTTAGTTGTATAATAGTATATGAATTTGTTTTATATGGAGGGAAAAATGATTAAAGTTATGATTGCTGAAGATGATGTATCTCAGCTACAATTATTTAATAATTTTTTAACAAAAGAAACAAATTTTAGAGTTGTAGCTTTAACTAAAAGTGGTAAAGAAACTATTGAAAAATATTTAGAAGAAAAACCTGATGTATTATTTTTAGATTTAGATATGCCTAATATAGATGGATTAGGTGTATTAAAATATCTAAAAGAAAAAAGTGATAAAAAGAATATAATTGTTACTTCTCACTCAAAAGAATTAATTTCAAACTTATATGATTTTTCTAATATTTACAGATTAATGCCAAAACCTTTCGATTATTTCAAAGCAGTTTCCGTTGCTCAAGAATTGGTATCTACACATTCTCTAATTTCTACAAAAGAAAAAATAAAACACATATTATCAGAATTAGGATTTAATCCTTCTTCTACTGGAACAGATAATTTTGTTGAATTAATTTATATTAAATATCAAAGAAAAAATAGTAATCTAAAATTAAATAAATTATATTCTATAACTGCCTCAAAAATAGGCTTTTATACTGCACTACAAATAAAATGGAGTATAGATAATTCTTTATCTAGTGCTAAACGATGCATGAATAAAGAATTACTATACTCTATTTTTGACAATTATAACCCTACTTATGGAATGACTCCTCTTTATTTATCAGATTTGATTGTAGATTCTTTAAGAAAAGATATAGTATAACCTGAATTTTTATTAAACATATTTCTCATTTCAATTACAATATACTTGTCAACTATCCTACTCTCTTTAAGTATTTTATTGTAATCAGCATTTTGCTTAATAAGTTTTTCTAGTTTTGCTGTATGTTTTAATCTTAATAATGTAATATTCCTCATAAAACATCACGCTCCTTATTAAGATTATAACATATATTATAAATAAAAAATGTCATATATTGTCGTTTTAAGTAAAAATGCACAATTTGATGTAAGAAATACTAACATCTTATTGTGCATTAATTATATTATTGATTATCTAAAAACTCTTTTAAAGCACCATTTACTAATCTTGTAAATGATATTCCTGTTTTTCTACTATATTCATTTAATTTGTTTATATTTGATTTTCTTAATCTAATTGCCCTATATGTTACTGTTTCTCTTTCACTCTTTCCGTAAAATGTTGGATTATTTCTTTCAATATATTCTTCTAAAGCAATATTCATAATTTCACTTATTGTTGCATCGTAAACCTTCTCTGATAAATCTTTCAATTTACTATAAATATTATCATCTATATTGATTGTTTTAGTAAAGATAGGATTGCTATATTTATATAATTTATCTCTTATTTCCATTTTTCCCTCCATTTTATAAATAAATTATACAATTTCTAATTATGCATTTATACTTGTAATATTTATTGTACTTTACAACAAAATGTGCTGTCAATAGTTTTTGAAAATGTCCCAAAATTTTTTAAACATTAGCACTAAAATT
>CAKNRV010000022.1 GCA_930991035.1 uncultured Clostridium sp.
CTCTCTCTCTCTCTCTCTCTCTTACAACGCCAACGGTTTCATTCATTTTTATCATTCTCCTTTGTTTTATTTTTCTTTTTATTATGTACTTTTATTCTACATTAACTTTTTACTTTTTGCAACTATTTTTACCAAAATATAAAAATTGAAATTCCAATGTATAACAACAAATACTAAGATAAAACATATTGATAATAAGGACAAACATAATAAAAATCTATTTTAATTCCACAACTGTTACTCCCATTTCGCCTTCTCCGAAAGTGCCTAATCTAAATGATTTTACGTGTGGATTTGTTTTTAAATATTTGTGTATTCCTTCTCGTAGTTTTCCTGTTCCTTTGCCGTGTACTATCCTAACTGGTGAAAGTTTTGCTATTGCACAGTCGTCTATGTATTTGTCTATAACAAATGTTGCTTCGTCAACGCTCATTCCAATTACATTTATTTCACTAGATATATTTTGTGATTTAAAATTGTTGCCTTTATTAAATGTTACTGAAGAGTGATGGTTTGTTTTTGTATTTGAACTTCCATATACATTTTTATTTTCTATCGAGCTATTTTTTAAACTAAATTTATTGTTTAATTCTCTTAAGGCTTCCAAATTCAATCCAGTAGACGTTGTGTCTTTTGAGACTTCTTTTAAGTCATTGTTTAGCTCATTTCTTAGATTATTTGCAGTAGTTAAATCATTTTTGTGCAAATTGTTTAAGTCTTTTATTACTGCATTTGCTTTCTCTTTAGCAGATAATAGTATTTGTTTTGCTTCTGTCCTTGCATCTTCTAGTATTTTGTTTTTCTTTTCTTCTTGTGTATTTTTTTCATTTTCTAATGATTTTCTAAGAGTTTCTATTTGGTTTGAGTTCTGCTCAATTTTCTCTTTTTCCTTTTCTATTTCCACCTTGCTATCATATATGCTTTTCATAAGCTCTTCTATATTTATTTCGTCGTCCTTCATTAGAGAGTTTGCCATTTCTAAAATCTTTTGGTTTAAGCCAAGTCTTTTACTAATTGCAAATGCATTACTTTTTCCAGGTATTCCAATAAGTAATTTGTATGTAGGCTTTAAATTTTCGACATCAAATTCACAGCTTGCATTTTGGAATCCTTCTGTAACTAAGCAATAGTTTTTTAATTCGTGATAATGTGTAGTTGAAATTGTAGTAGCGTTTGCATCAAATAAAAATTTTAAAATACTTATTGCAAGGTTAGCTCCTTCAATAGGGTCTGTTCCTGAGCCAAGTTCGTCTAAAAGTACTAAACTATGTGATGTTACATTGTTTGTAATTTCTACCACATTCGAAATATGTGCTGAAAATGTACTCAAATTTTCTTGAATACTTTGCTCGTCTCCAATATCTACAAATATGTTATCAAATACATAAATTGTACTTCCTTCTTTTGCTGGAATAAATATACCAGAATATGCCATCAAAAGTAGTAGACCTGTTGTTTTTAGTGAAACCGTTTTTCCACCAGTGTTTGGCCCTGTTATTACCAGCGAAGAATAGTCTTTTCCAATTGATATATCTATTGGAACTACTATTTTCTGTTCTATTAAAGGGTGTCTTGCAGAAATTAGGTTAATATATTTATTTTCGTTAATATTTGGCAAAATCCCGTCAATATCTTTAGAGTATGAAGCTTTTGCAAATATCACATCCAAATCTCCCAATATAGATATGTTATTTAAAAAGTTATTTGTATAATCATATAGGGATGCAGATAAATTGGTTAATATTTTTTCAATTTCTATATCTTCGTCAACTTTTAAATTAGCAAGCTCATTGTTAAGTTCAAATACAGAAATTGGTTCAATAAAAACAGTCGAACCACTACTAGATACATCGTGTATAAAGCCTTTAACCTGGGTACGGTATTCTTCTTTTATTGGTATAACATATCTTTCTGACCTAATTGTAACAATAGGTTCCATAATATATTTCGAGTAAGTACTAGAATGTATAAAGTTATTTAATTTATCCCTGATATCTTGTTCTAGACGTCTACACTCTTTTCTAATTGCGCTTAACTTAGGAGAAGCATTGTCGTCTATTGTATTTTCGTCTAGTATGATTGAAAAGATTTTATCTTCTATGCTTTTATTTGTGTACAGTAAATCAAATAAATCATATATTTTAGTATACATAGACAATTCTATATCATCAGCAGAGAAAAAATACTCCTTTACTTCTCTCGATATCTTTAAAAATCTTGCAATATTTAGCAAAGAAATAGTAGATAAAACTCCATCACTTTCTAAATTTTTGATGCTCAGTGTAATATCTGGAATATCCGAAATTGGAACTGAACCCTTTCTATAAATTAGGCTTACAGCTTCATTTGTAAAAGCTAATTGATTTACCACATCAGTATTATTAAACAAAGGCAATAAAGCACTTACCTTTTGCTTACCAATGTAAGTTTTGCAATAAGTGCTTAATTTTTCAACTATCTTATCGTACTCTAATGTCTTTAAATACTTTTCGTTCATATTATTCGAGTTCCTCCATATCGACTTCTCTAAATAACTCACAATTTTTATATTTTAGGCGAAGTAATGTTATTTTAAATTTAAAATAACATTACTTCGCATTTTTGTATTAACATTCTAATTCTAATCCATCTAAACCAATAATTTTTACCTTTTCTATTTGATTTTCTATATTTTTGTTAGTTTGTTTTTTTACAACCATATAATTTGTTGTATGTCCCTTAAAATATCTTTTTCCATCCTCTATGTGTGGCTCTTCAAATAGCACTTCTACTTCTTTTCCTATGTATTGTTCATTATATTCTCTTTCGTTTCTATCTGATAATTCTATTAATTTTCTGCTTCTTTCTTCCTTTATATCTCCATTTATCTGGTTTGGCATTACAGCTGCCTTTGTGCCTTTTCTTTGTGAATACTTGAAAATATGCATTTTATAGAATTTTATTCTTTTTAAGAATTCATAAGTTTGGTTAAACTCTTCTTCTGTTTCGCCTGGGAATCCTACGATTACATCTGTTGTAAGTGCAACATTTGGAAATACTTTTCTTAGGCGATTAACTCCTTGTTCAAATTCTTCTGTGGTGTATCTTCTATTCATTCTTTTTAGCGTTTCGTCACATCCACTTTGAAGTGACAGATGGAAGTGGTCGCAAACTTTTTTTAACTTTGATAATCTAGCCACAAATTCTTCCGTAATTAAAGTTGGTTCCAATGATCCGTAAACGTATTCTTTCTATCCCATCTATCTTATTTATATCTTCTAATAAATCAATTAGTCTGTACTGATTATTGTTATATTCTTTTATTTCCAAATCCATACTCTTAGTATGATTTTTATTTTTTGAATTCTGCATTAAATCTTTCTTAAAATCTCTTCCATAAGAAGTTAGATGTATTCCTGTTATTACTACTTCTTTTATACCATTTTGTGCTATTTTTGTAATTTCACTAATTACACTTTCTGGATTTCTACTTCTAATATGTCCCCTTGCAAATGGAATTATACAATATGAGCAGAATCTATCGCAACCATCTTGTACTTTTATAACTGCTCTTGTTTTTTCTGTAAATGTTACATCACCAAAATCTGCATATTCTTCACAATGTAATACATCGGCTGTATGTATTTTACTATAAGCTGGTTTTGATTTATCCTTAATATCATTTTTCATATTTATTGAATTATCAGTGGTTTGTATCATATTTGTATTTTCTTCGTTATATTTTTTCTGTAAACTATTTTTCTTATTATGTTTCTCTTCTACTAATTTTTCTACAAATTCCACAATACTCTTTTTCTCATTTGTTCCTAAAATTAAATCTATTTCTGGAATTTTTTCTAACTCTTCTTTTGCCACTTGAGCATAGCACCCTACTGCAACAAGTATAGCATCTGAGTTTAGTTCTCTTACCCTTCTAAGCATCTGTCTAGATTTTCTATCTGCCATATTAGTTACAGTACAAGTATTTACTATATATACATCTGCTACTTCGTCAAATTCTACTATGTCATAACCTTTTTTTATAAACTGCTGTATCATTGCATTTGTTTCATATTGATTTACTTTGCACCCTAATGTGCAAAATGCTACTTTTTTATTTTCCATCTGTTTTGTTATACTTAGTATAACTATTTCCTCCTTTATGTCTTATATTTACATATATACATATGTTCTAGTAGTCTATCTTATTAAAAATTTCTTACACAATAATATCACATATTTGACATTTTTACAATATCAAATATGTGATTATGTTAAGCTTCACCTAAAATCAATTTCAACTCTTCATTTCTCTTTACTTTTTGCGTAGTCGTCTTTATTAATGGTGTCTCTGTTAAAATCAATTCTCTTATATATTTATATGCTGGCATTTGATGGTTTACCTTTTCTTTTACATCTTGCCAAATTGCCTTGTGTATAGCTTCGGTTGAAGATGTGTCTACTCCAAGATCTTCCAAATGCTCTTTATTATACACTATTTTAGCACATATTTTGTAATCTCCGTCTTCACAAGGTCTGCCAAACACCATACACTCAGACACGTAAGGTAATTTATTAATTAGTATTTCTAATTCTTCTGGGTAGATGTTTTTTCCATTTTTTAGTACAATAACATCCTTTTTTCTTCCAGTTATAAATATAAATCCATCTTTATCTATATATCCTAAATCTCCTGTATAGAACCATCCATCTTTTATAACCTCTGCTGTCGCTTCTGGATTATCTACATATCCAAGCATTACAGTAGGAGATTGTACTGCTATTTCTCCAATGCCTTCTTCGTTTGGCTGGTCTACCTTTACATTTATTCCTGGTAATGGGAAGCCTACTGAGCCACATCTTTTGAACTTATCATTTTCTCCTGCTACAACTGGAGATGTTTCAGTCAAGCCATATCCTTGTAATAAATTTATTCCTAAATCTAAAAATCCTTGGATTGCTTCTCTACTCATTGCCGCACCACCAGCTATTAAAATTCTAATTTTTCCACCTAAGTTATCCAATACTTCTTTAAATACTTTTCTACGAATGTCAATTCCTATTTTTAAGAGTCCATTGCTAACTTTAGTCATAGTACTTACTAATTTTGCTTTTCCTTTTTCTTCAATTCCCTTTTTTATTTTTTTATACATAATTTCTAACATTAATGGAACACATACAAATCCAGTAACTTTAAACTCTGCCAAATTCTTTTGTACATATTTTATTCCATCACAAAATGCAATTGTAATACCAGAATACGTTCCGTATAAAAATGTACAGGTTGATTCAAAAGTATGATGTAACGGTAAAAAAGACAAAAATGTATCTTCTTTTCTTATATCTGTCATCTGAGCTAAAGCATAGATATCTTCACAAATATTTGCTTGAGATAGTGCAACTGCTTTTGAGATTGAAGTTGTTCCAGATGTAAAAAGCATTATAGACATTTCGTTATTATCAATTTTTACATTATCATATTTGTTATCTCCATTAACAAGTAGTGAATGTCCCTTTCGAATTAGACTAGAATAACTAGTAAAACCGTCCAAATCGTCCATACTAATAAAATGATTTAAACTTGTGTTTTTATTGTTTGCGATCTTTCTAAAAATTTCTTCATACTTCTTATCAAAAATAACCGCTTCTGCCTTGCTTCTCACTATCAAATCTTCTATTTCGTTATCTGGCAAGGCGCGATCTAAGGGCACCACAACCATATCAGATGTTGTTATAGCTAAATAACTTGCACACCATTCGTATCTATTAGGAGAAATAATAGCTATTCTCTTTTTAGATAATCCAAGATTAATAAGAGCTGTACCCAATGCCTTTATATCTTCAACGAACTCTGAATATTTTATTTTTATATGTTCACTTGCATCTGGTGTTTTTTTATACTCAAAAGCAACTTGGTCGGCATAAAGTGTAGAATATCTATTCACTAATTCCCTAAAATTACTGATTTTATCAGCATCGTATAGTTTATTCTTATATTTCATAACCAAACTTTCTTTCCTTTCCTTCTTAAGATTTTATTTATATTTTATACTATCTCTCAAATTTATTCAAGGAAATTTCTGGAAATTTTTGGATTTATACCAACTAGTCGTTAAAATTCACAGCTGTAAATATATCGGGCGAAGCAATGTATTAGCTGTAAATAGTAACAAACTAGTCATTGCTAAAAACGTGCTTACGTGTCATTTCTAATAAATTCAATTTAGAAAATCCTACAATTTGCGTCTTTGACCTATCTTTTTTTAGCTGTTTTTCAAATAATTCAATGATTTTTTTCTCGTTATTTTCTTCTTTCATATCAATGTAATCTATTATAATTATTCCGCCAATATCTCTTAGTCTTAGTTGTCTTGCAATTTCTATTGTTGCTTCCTTATTTACTGTAAATATTGTTTCTTCTAAATCCTTTTTACCGGTATATTTTCCAGAGTTTACGTCAATTGCAGTTAAAGCTTCTGTTTTATCTATTGTAATAAACCCTCCACATTTTAGCCATATTTTTCTTTGTCCTAATTCTTCTAACTGCTTTTCTATATTATACATTTTTAATAAATTATTTTGCTTTTCTAATTTTATTTCTTTATTTTCATTTTTTAACCTTTTTTCTATTGTTTTATACACTTCATCGCTATTAGTAATAATTCTATAAAGGTCTTGGTCCATTAGGTCTGTAACCATTTTTTGTATTATGTCTTCACTTTTAAATACAAGTTGTGGTTTTAGATTATTTGCATCTTTTTCTTTTTCAAATAATTCCTTTATTGTTTTATAGCTATTTATTGTCTTTGTAATATCCTCTACGATGTCATTTTCTGTTTTATTTTCAGCTGATGTCCTTACAATTGCCCCAAAATTCTTTGGCAAATTTTTAGATATTATATTTTTTAATCTATCTCTTTCTTCTTTATTATCTATTTTTTGCGATAAAGTCACAAATTTTTCCTCTGGCATAATAACAGCAAATCTTCCAGGAATGCTTAAATGAGTAGAAATTCTAGCTCCTTTCTTATTAGTACTATCTTTTTTTACTTGTACTAATATTGGCATTCCTACTCTTAGATAATCTTTTATATTATATTTAGTAAAGTCTTCATTCTTGTTTCCTGTTTGATCGCTAACTTTTTTTATTACATCTCTTATGTGAATAAAAGTATTTTTCTCTTCTCCAATATCAACAAATGCTGCCTGCATTCCTGGTAATACATCTTTTACTATTCCCAAATATATATTACCTTCTATTCTTTCCTTATCTGGCTGTTCTTCATACTGTTCAATTAAGTTTCCATTTTCTAATAGTAAAATTCTTTTTCTATTATCTTCTACATTAATTAATAATTCTTGCATCTAATTCCCTTCTTGGTTTGGTTTTATATTGTATTTATTCATTGTGTTATCTATTCCATTTTTTATCCAATATTCTGTAGCCTCTACTGCAATTTTTTCACCTTTTTGCAATTCTATATACTCTTCTTCTGGAATTTGTCCTATTACATAATCTATTCTATCATATTCGCTTTTAGGTCTACCAATTCCCACTCTAATTCTTGGAAAATCTTCTGAATTCAATTCGCTTACTATTGATTTCATTCCATTGTGTGAACCAGCTCCACCTTTTGCTCTTACTCTAATAGTTCCTATTTCTGTATCCATATCGTCATAAACAACTAAAATATTATTTATTTCTTCTTTATAAAATTTTGCAAATTCCACAGCAGATTCACCACTATTATTCATAAAAGTTTGTGGTTTTATAAGTATAACTTTTTCTCCATTTATTATTCCTGTACCATAAATTGCATTGTACTTTGTTCTACTTAGGTCAATATTATTTTTTTCGGCAAGTATATTTATAACATCAAATCCCATATTGTGCCTTGTTCTGGAATATTCTGGTTCTGGATTACCTAATCCTATTATTATACGCATTTTGTTCTCTTCCTTATAAGTTATTTACTAATACGAACAAAGCTACAAAATCGCTATTTGTTCGTACAAATTTGAAATTCCGGCTGAAAGCAAGAAATCTCAAAGTAATACTAATTATAGTGCTTTTTAGGTATTTTAGAAAATAAAATTTTTATTTCAAATTTTACTTTCTAAAATACCAAAGCATCTCTTCAAATATACATTTCAAAGAATTTTGCATCTTCGTCTTCGTCTTGACGTTCTGCTTCTATCTCATTAAATCCTCTTTTTTTATAAAAGTGAATAGCTGTTTCCATTCTCTCATAAGTACCTAAACATACTCTATTTATGTGTATTTTCTTACAATACTCTATTGCTGTTGTGTACAATTTTTTTGAAATTCCATTGCCTCTATAATTGTTATCTACATAAAATGTTTTTAACTCAGCATTTTCAGGACTCTTTTTCATAATTGCTATTGTTCCAATAACATCATCTTTTTCATTTACTGCTATCCACATAAGTCCGCCACTTTTAGCATAATTCATATTATTATAAGTTAATATATTTTCTCTATATTTTTCGAAATTAAATTCCTCAACAAATATTGATGCAACAAAATTGTTTACAATCTCATTGTATCTTTCTTCAAACTTTTTAATTTTAATCATTATTACCAACCCTATCTTTTACATAATTGGCAATATAGGGCATTACTAACATAAATGTCAGTAATGCATATATTGCACTGCTCTTCAACTCCATTCTTTTTTTATTAATATATAGATTTTGCTCCTATATATTTTTTAATTTATTCCAAATTTCATTTGTGCTAATAAATTCATTATAATTTTTTTTAACATTTTTGTCATAATTTTTTAAATCTGTAAGTAATGTGTCAAACACATCAGTACCAAATAATTTATTTATCTCTGGTATACTTTTTTCCAATTTTTCGTAATTTTCCTTTATCTTTTCTTTGTAATGTTCTTGTTCTGTTACATATATTAATAAAGGTTTATATTTTATCCAGCCTCTTGATGCCTTTAAAAATCTCTGTTCTACTTCTTCATCAGTAGCCTTTATTTTCTTTAATGTCTTAGGATATTTTTGTCTAACTACACTTGTATATTTTAAAAATCCATCGTGGAAGTGATATACTGGCACTTTAACTATTTTTGAGTTTTTTAAGTTAACAGAGAAAAAAGTATCTTCTCCTCTTGCTCCTTCTGGATTATAGAATGCTGGAATTTTGTCTAAATGCTTTAAATTTAAGCACAGTGTTGAGCCAGATACCCAATTACCTTTTCCTTCGTCTTTTTGAACATACGCTCCCTCTCCATTTGCTATTTTAGAATCTGCATATGTAATTCCACCATTTTCTTTAAATTTCTTTTTTACAGATTCCCAAGAAACTGCTTCATTACTTATTCCTTCTATAAAGTCCTTAAACAGTTCTTCATCTATATCTTTGTTAAGCTCCACATACGGTATTGGAGAAATATAGCCACAATGATATCCTATTGTAACATCCGCATCTTCTATGTATTTAAGATGCATTGCTATGTTGTCTTGTTCTTTCCACATAAGTTCGTTTGTTTTTTCGTCTTTTATTACTGCTACTGGATATTCATCATCATCCCAAAACAATAAATAATCCATTCCACTTTTTTGAGCATAGTACATAAGAGTATTGCGACCTTTTGCGTGGCCATGTCCAAAAAACAATTCTGTCTCTTGCTTTGTAAGAATTTCTCTTCCAATCAATTTCTTTTTTTCTTCTTCCATATCCTCTGGTGTAATATATTTTACTTTTATGTCTTTATATACATTTGGTATTATTCCATAGAAATCAATTCTTGTAGTGAATTGGTAACCCAAGTCAAACAATATAAATATTGTCAGTTCTACCTTTTTGTCCGAATCTTTAAATTGGTTAATCAACCTTTCATATGTATTATTTATTACTTTACATACATTAGGTCTACCTGTAACAAAACCTATTCCAAACTTTATTACCTGTTCCATTTTCATTCTCCTTATATAACCGTTCTTCTTAAGCTGATTTAGTATATCACACTTTGCCTTTTATGTCAAATTTTGCTAATGTACAAATTGCTTGTTCTTTACTGTTTTTACTACTGTTTGACTATTTACTTTTACTTTATTAAATATTCTTCAAAACAAACGTTTTAAAAAATCAGTCTAAATAGCAAACGCTATGTTTTACAATATCATTTTTATTTTCTCTTTTTCTAAAACATTTTCTCAAAAATATACTCTTTATCAAGCTTCTCGTTTAAAAATACCTTACTAACAATTTCCAGCTCTTTTATGCTTTCTTCTGATAGATTAAATGAAAAAAGTTTTTTTGGAGGAGCCATAACAATATATTTAATTGCTGTCATAGTTGCCTCTGAAATTTCAATTGCTCCTTTATCTTGCCTACTACATATATCACATTTTAGCCCATTATCTCTAAAACTAAAATAATTTAATATAACATCATTTTTTTGGCAAGCAGAACACCTATCAATTATTGGTGTAAAGCCCAATAGGCACATTAATTTTAGCTTAAAAATTGATATTGTCAAATCCTTGTTTTTATCCGTCTCAGAAAGTACATATAGAGTATTTAAAAATAACTGCAATATTTTATATGTATTTTGGTTCTCGTCTGTAACATCATTAATAATTTTTGTAATATGCGCAGCATATTGTAACTTGTCCAAATCTATTCTAATATTATAAAACAATTCATTTATTTCGCACGAATTTATATTATATGAGCTAACTCCTTGATAAATCAAAAAATCTCCAAAACATAGATATTGAGTGGCTGCCATTAGCTGACTTTTAGGCCTTCTTGCACCTTTGGCAGCACACCCAATTTTACCATTAGGAGTTAAAATTGTTACCATTTTATCATAATCATTTAATTTGTTCTCTGATATTACTATTCCCTTGACCTTTATTATTCCCATTTTGCATTTCCGCCTCTATTATGTTTTTTTCTACATTTTCTACCTGTACTAGTTCTAAAAATGTATTTATATCACCTGTATTTTTAAAAGTATTCCACGCCATTTGTTTTATCATAATATCAATCCCTTCCATAAAGTTAAATGCATAAATAAAAATGTCTAGCTCTTCTTTATTCTTATCTTTTGCATTTTTATTGATTTTATACAATTTTATTGCAGTTTAAAATTTTTAATGATTTTATCATTGTTAATCCAATCTTGTTTTACTTTAACCCATAATTTTAGATTGATTTTTGTACCTAACATTTTTTCCAAATCTTCTCTTGCATAAGTACCTATTTTTTTAAGCATAGAACCATTTTTTCCAATGATAATTCCTTTGTGTGACTCTCTTAAGCAATATATTGTAGCCTCAACATTGAAAATATGTTCATTTTTTAATGTTTTACTTCTTTTCATTTTATCGACTTCAACAAGTATTCCGTGAGGAACTTCGTCATTCAAAAGTTTAAGAGCTTTTTCCCTTATAGTTTCTTCAACCAATTGCCTTGAAGTTTGGTCTGTATATTCGTCTATATTATAATATGCAGGACCAACTTTAAGGTTCTTTTCTATTTCGTCCAAAATCACATCTAAATTTATATTTTTTATGGTAGATACTGGTATTATACTAACAAAATCATATTCATTTTTGTATAAATCAATTAATCTAGCAATTTTTGCCTTATCTACTAAATCAATTTTATTTATAACCAGAATTGTTTTACGCTTGACCTCTTTTATTTTGTCTAAAATTAGCCTATCGCCTTTTCCAATTTCGTCAGAAGTTGCTTCTATTACAAACACCAAAACATCAACATCTTTTGAAACCTCAAAAGCATTTTCTACCATCACATCGCCTAATTTTGACTTAGGCTTGTGAATTCCCGGCGTATCTATAAAAATAATTTGCGAATTAGGTCTATTTACAATAGCTCTAATTACAGTCCTTGTTGTTTGTGGTTTGTTAGCAATAGCAGCCACTTTTTCACCAACTAAACTATTAATTATACTAGACTTTCCAACATTGGTTCTACCAAGTATTGATACAAATCCTGATTTAAAATCTTCTTTCATTTTTTATTGCTTTCCTTTCTGAAGTCCTTGAACGTTTGGGACACTCCTTTCCGTTCAAGTTTTTGAACATTTTGGACACTCCTCTGTTCTTTTACCCTATTATAATCTCTTACTTATAACTTTTTTGCAAAATTATGTAGATTTATTTTTTTATTTTTTCGTCACATTTCCCTTGACTTTTTATTTTTCTATTTTTTATCGGAGCGCTTAAGGTGAAAACCCACAAGTTACAAACTGTTAGCAAGACATAGATTTCAGCTATTTTTTAAATTCTGTACTCTTCCATTGGCGTGTAATGTGTATGTAAAAGTTCGTGTGCTTTATGGTTTCCTGGCTTTCCTATATACTCCTTATAAATTTCTTTTAATATTGGATTTTCGTGTGATTTTCTAATTGTGCTTCTTTCGTCTATTGAGTACATAGCTGCTGCTCTTTTACCTCTTACATCAACTGTCATTCTTGTTTTAGAATTTTTTATAGGTTGACCTCCACCCATTATACATCCTCCTGGACAAGCCATAACTTCTACAAAGCTGTAATCTGCTGTTCCGTTTTTTATTTCTTCCATTATTTTTCTTGCATTTCCAAGTCCGTGTGCAACTGCTACTTTTACTTGCTTTTGTCCAATTTGTACAGTTGCCTTTTTTATTCCTTTTGCACCTCTTACATCTTCAAACTCTAATTTTTGTAGTTCCTCTCCTGTAATTAATTCATACGCTGTACGAAGTGCTGCTTCCATAACTCCACCTGTTACACCAAATATAGCTGCTGCACCAGTTGCTTCTCCCATAGGATTATCAAATGTTTCGTCCTCTAATTTATCAAATTCAATGTTTGCTTGTTTTATCATTCTTGCAAGTTCACGTGTAGTTATTACAGCATCTACATCTCTTATTCCATTTACTTCCATTTCTTCTCTTTTGCTTTCATATTTTTTAGCAATACAAGGCATTACAGATACAACATAAATTTTACTTGGGTCCATATTATTTTTTTCTGCATAATATGACTTTATAATCGCTCCAAACATTTGATGTGGTGATTTACAACTTGATAAATGTGGTAAATTTTCTGGATACTCCATTTCTGCAAAACGTACCCAACCTGGGCAACAAGACGTTGTCATCGGTAAATTGTCATTTTCTTTAAATCTTTTTACAAATTCTGTTGCCTCTTCCATAATTGTAAAATCGGCCCCTGTATTTGTATCAAATACTTTATCAAATCCCAACGCTTTAAGTGCTGATACCATTTTACCTGTAACATTTGTACCTATTTCCATTCCAAACTCTTCACCAAGCGCAACTCTAATAGATGGAGCAGTTTGCACTACTACATAAGTGTCTGGATCTTTTAACTTTGCCCATACATCATTTATATTTTCCTTTTCGTGTAAAGCACCCGTTGGACAAGATTCTATACATTGTCCACAAAATGTACAATTTACATCATTCAAACTATGGTCATAAGTCGTAGAAATACAAGATTCAAACCCTCTTTCTATACAATCGATTGCACCTATATTTTGTACATTTTTACAAGTAGCAACACATCTTCTACATAAAATACATTTATTAAAATCTCTAACTATTGAAGGAGATTTATCGTCAATTTTATGCTCTGTTCTCTCTCCCTTAAATTCAATATCCAAAACATTAAATTTAATTGCCAAATCTTGAAGCTCACAATTACCAGAACGTGTACAAGTCAAGCAATCTTTTGAATGGTTTGAGATTATTAAATCCAATATAGTATGTCTTGCCTCCAAAACATTTGGAGTATGAGTATGAACTACCATTCCTTCTTCTACTGTTTGAATACAAGATGTTGCAAAACCACGTCTACCTTCTACCTCTACAATACACATTCTGCAGTCTCCAACCTCATTTATATCTTTCAAAAAACATAATGTTGGAATATCAATTCCAGCTTGTTTTGCTGCATCTAGTATGGTTGTGCCCTCTGGCACACACACTTTTTTATCATCAATTTTTAAATTAACCATCATTTACCTCCTAATAGGATTTTTTGTTTAAATCTCGACAACGCTAATCACGCAGTCCTTTTATTTATAGAATTAATCAAAAGCGAGAAGTACTAGGCAAATTTCAAAATAAGAACCTGACCCGACATAGCAATCAAAGATTGCAGTCGGGTACCCCAGAACCTTGTTGTCTTTGACAATAAAACCGGAGGCGTACTTATGGTACGTTGAAGATTTTATTTTGAAATATCTCTTACCTAATTCAAAAAAGAAACAAGTATTGCTAGGCAGTTTTTAAATAAAATACCGGAAGCGTACTTGGTGTACGCTGAGGATTTTTATTTAAAAACTAACAACGCAAGACGCAGTTTATTTTTTGAATTACCCAATTGCGTGGAATGGGCAAGAACGTATACAGGTAGTACACTTAATACACTTATCTTGATTTATATGTCTTTTTTCTCTGCCTTCGCCCTCAATTGCATTTACTGGGCAATTTCTTTGGCATAATCCACAAGCTTTGCACTTATCTTCGTCTATTACAATTTTAGATAACGCCTTACATTCCATCGCTTTACATTCTTTTTCAATTGCATGTTGTCTAAATTCTTCTCTAAAGTACTTCATTGTGCTTATTACTGGGTTTGGTGCACTTTGTCCAAGACCGCATATACTTGCTTTTTTTATATTCACTGCTAGTTTTTCTAGTCTATATATATCGTATTCGTCTCCTTCGCCACTGCATAGTCTTTCTAGAATCTCTAACATTCTTTTTGTTCCAATTCTGCAAGGTGTGCATTTACCACAGCTTTCACTTACTGTAAATTGCAAGTAGAATTTTGCTAAGCATACCATACATTTTGTATCGTCCATTACTATTAGTCCACCTGAGCCCATCATTGAGCCTATTTCTTTTAATGATTCATAATCAATTGGTGTATCCAAATGCTCTTTTGGAATACAGCCTCCTGAAGGTCCTCCTGTTTGGGCTGCTTTAAACTCTCTACCATTTGGTATTCCGCCGCCTATGTCAAATACTATTTCTCTTAATGTTGTTCCCATTGGGACTTCAACTAATCCTACGTTATTTACATTTCCACCCAATGCAAATACTTTTGTTCCCTTTGATGTAGCTGTTCCTATTGAAGAATACCATTCTGCTCCTTTTAATATAATTTGTGCTATGTTGGCATACGTTTCAACATTGTTTATTAATGTAGGGCATCCCCATAAACCTGATTGTGCTGGATATGGTGGTTTTACTCTAGGTTGGCCACGTCTTCCTTCTATTGATTCTAGAAGTGCTGTTTCTTCTCCACATACGAATGCTCCTGCACCAAGTCTTATTTCTATATCAAAATTAAATTTTGTCCCAAATATATTTTTTCCAAGTATTCCATATTCTCTTGCTTGATTTATTGCTATTTGAAGTCTATGTACTGCTATTGGATATTCTGCTCTTACATATATGTATCCTTTTTCTGCGCCTATTGCAAATCCTGCTATTTCCATTGCTTCTAGCACTGCGTGTGGGTCACCCTCTAATATGCTTCTATCCATAAATGCTCCTGGGTCTCCCTCGTCTGCATTACATACTACATATTTTTTATCTCCTTCTGCATCTTTGGTTGCTCTCCATTTTTTGCCAGTTGGAAAACCTGCTCCACCTCTACCACGTAGTCCTGATTTTTCTATTGTTTCTATTACTTCGTCCGAATTCATTTCGATTAGTACTCGTGCTAAAGCTCTATATCCATCAAAAGCTATGTACTCGTCAATATCTTCTGGATTTATAACTCCACAATTTTTAAGAGCAATTCTTTTTTGCTTTTTGTAGAATGTTAAGTCATCCAATTTTGTAACCTTTGTTCCATCTATATCTTTGCAAAGTAGTCTTTCTACTACTTTTCCTTCTACTATGTGTGATTGTATAATTTCTTCGCAATCTTCTGGTGTTACTTGCGCGTAAAAAGTGTCTTCTGGTCGAATTATAACTATTGGGCCTTTTGCACAAAGTCCAAAGCAACCAGTTTTTATAACACGCACATTTTTTATTTCTTTTTCTTCAATTATTTTTTTGAAATTTTCTAATATTTGTGGTGATTTAGAAGAAGTACAGCCAGTTCCTTGGCACACTAAAATATGTTTTTCTCTTGTATCTGCATTTGTGTTTTTACGCAAATCCAATTCTACTCTTTTTTCTGCTCTTATTTTATTTAATTCCTCAATAGTCTTCATTTAAGACCTCCTTTTTATTTACTAATTACTTCTTAATATCTTTGCTAGCAAGATGCTGATTATTTTTCAAGTTGGTCTATAACCTCATCAAGCTTCTTAACAGTCGCGTGTCCATAAACCTCGTCATTTACTGTAAATACAGGCGCTATGCCACACGCTCCAACACATCTTGTTGTATCAATCGAAAATTTACCATCTTCGGATGTTTTTCCTTCTTCTAATTTTAACCTTTCTTTTAATCTATCTAATATTGCTTGTGAACCTTTTACAAAACAAGCTGTTCCTAAGCATACAGATATGTTGTATTTTCCCTTTGGCTCTAGAGTAAATCTTGCATAAAATGTTATTACTCCATATATTTCTGCCATTGGCACTCCTAAGTACTTAGAAATCTCTTGTTGTGCTACTTTAGGAATGTATCCATATTTTTCTTGAACTTCATTTAAGATCTGTATTAAGTTATCTTTTTCTTGCTTATATGGTTTCATTAACTCATTTACTTCTTGTCTAATTTTGTTTTCTACACATTCACACATACTTTACATTACTTCCTTTCTAGTTAATTCTATGCCTGTATTATATCAAATAGATTGATTTTATACAACGAATTTTCGACATTTTGTGATAAATAGTTCTACCTAAATATTCCCGATTTATTTATTACTCTACTGCTATACAAAAATAGCACATCTTGGTTTTCGTAATCTGAAAAATTAACATAGTTACTTAAAATAGTATAATTAACGTATCTTAAATCTATCAAAACAATTTCTTCATATTCATTTATTAAAAGTGGGGCAATACTGCTACCAAATGAATCTCTAAATAAAATTAGCTTTTTGCCTGTTTCTGATTGTTCGTTTTTTATAATCTCTATTGCAGAAGCTCCTGATAAGAATGCGTCATATAAATTGCCTGTCTCTTTTGCTTTACTTATATTATATACTGGTTCATTTGACTCTGTTTCTGCATTGTATACAGCACTTTTTTCAATTTCTTCATTTGTTAAGTACTTAAGCTCATCTGGTTCTATATTGTTTTCTTTTTGCTCTTTGTAATACGTGCCATAAAAATCCCCTAGTATTTTTTCTTCATAATTTGGCTCTTCATAATTTCCATTTTGAATTTTCATTTCTTTTTCAATAACATCAATCACATTTTCAAGGTTCTCTTGTTTCCAATGCATATCTGTTTTATAATAATCTTCTAATTCTAACACACTGCTTATATCAAAATATTGTATATTACGATTTAGATTGCTTTCTACATTTTCTACTACATCTTTAAAATCAGCATCCAGCTTATCTTCCAAGTAGTATGTTTTATCTGGTATAATCGTAAAATATACATTCATATTTTGCAAATATTGTTGATATGTTTTATTGATTTTTTCTGTATTTGCTAAAATTGCATTTTCATTTACAGTTCCAGTTTTTTCATAAATGGCTCCATCTGCCACATAAAAATTATTACTTTGCTCTTCATTAGTATTTGTATTACTTAACGAGTTATCTACTCTATTATTATTTAGAACAACTACTACTATTACAAGCACAACTAGAATTAATGCAATTGCTAAAATTATTTTGTTTTTCATACTAATTCACTCCTCTTTCAGACATTTATCAATTTATGTTATTTAAAAAATTATGGTAGCGTATCCCAAAACAATTTGAGAACACTACCAATTTTTTAATATGTTGCTATTGCATTATCAGGAATAAGTTCTTGCTGTTGTGGTTCCGCCACACTAGAGTTATCCTTTGTATATTCCTCATTATGCGCACCTAATATTTCTATTAACTTGTTATACACTGGTGTTGCCCATTCGTCACTTGCCATTACTAGTACTGCAATATTATCTACACTTGTTGCATATAACTTTTCTGCTTCTACACAAATCCACTTTCTTGTGTCTACTTGCTCAGACATTGTCTTAGCAACCGCATCTGCATCTGCACCATCTTTAACTTTTACAAGTACAAATGAATATGCTTGTGAACTCATCATTGGCTCAGATACAACAACTGCGTCTATGTTTTCGTTTGAATCAAGCCCTGTGTATGATTTTAATATATTTGCATCATTTATATCTATTGCCTGTGTCATAAGTGAACCAGGTAAATTTTCTGTTTGTCCTTCATATACCTGATTTATTAAGTTTTCCATATCTTCTGCACTTTCTATTGTTACATTACTTTTTGGTTCATTTGACCTTGTTGCATATACAATTCCTACTACAATTAATGCTATTGCAACCACAACTAATATAAATAATAGCACCTTATTTGATGTTTTTGTTTCTTTTACATTTGTTTTTTCTTCATTCATTTTTCTTTCCCTTACCTTTCTTGGAGTTTAATTTTAAAACTCCACTACATTTTTATTTTTGTTTTTAAATTTAAAATAACATCGCTTTGCATTCATAACATCTATCGCACACCTCATTCTTCAAAAGTAACATTAGCATTTTCTGGGCAAATTTGTATAAATGTTTTCCCATCATTTACATCTATTTCCTCTCCAGCTAGATTTCTATATACAGTTTGTTCAGTTCTTGATGTTTTTATACAAGTAATTGGTATTACTTTTCCATTTGTTATGTAATATCCATCTACTTCTTTTATGTTATCTATTGTTTGTCTTCCTTTATTTGAGCCATCATTTAAAGTAGAATTTTCTACTTTTTCTATAATTATATTTTTTGTTTTTATATCTTCCCCAGTAGTCCAATCTACCTGTTTCTCTCCTCTAGAATATCTTACATACATTTTTTCTTCTGGCAAATATTCATATTCTACAACATTCGAAGATGTATATGGTATTGTTACAGTATTTGCAACCTCTCCATCTTCCAACTCCACTTCGCCCACCACATAATTTAGTACAGTATCTTGACTTGTAGTTGTTCTATAACCTTTTCTTTTTGCAATGCTCATTATATCTTCAGTACTTGTTAGTACATTATGTGGTGCATATCTTTCGTTTGTCCTCCAAAAAGAATCTTCACTTTCTGTTATTCCATTTATATTGTTTACACTATATTTAGTTATATCTGACTCAGCTTGTGGACTCCATCCATAATGCACATAAATAGCATCATTTTCTAAGGCATAGTCTAAGAAATAATGTCTAGAACTACGTATTGGTCCTATTTTGTCTATATCTTTGTCTTGCAAGATTAGCATTAATCTTGTTTCTCCGCCTTCAACAATAATTTCATATACTATATCTGCTTCAAGAAGTCCTGCTTGAGGCATTGCATTAATATTATTGTCTATCATTACAGCTATTGGTCTAGAATTTCCAGACAAGGTTTTCGGCTGCTCCTCTACATTGTTTTGTAAAGTATTCAAATTTGTATGATTATCAGCCACAGTTTCCTCTTCGTTACCCTTAAACACTTTTATTGCTAATAAAGCTCCAGCAATTATTATTAAAAGTACTAGTACAACAACAAATGCTTTCATTCCACCTTTTTCAGATTTAATTTTAAAAAAACACATAAATATCAGTCCTTTCTATGCTTGTATTACACCTAGCGTAATACCATATATTATAAGAACTATTACTATACCTACACAAGCGCTAAATATTATTTCTGATACTTTATGTACTTTTCCCTCCAATCTACTTGTAGCAACTAAAATAGCTAATACAAGTGATAGTGTAATTATTACAATACTAACTGTATTATTAGCAAATTGGTCCGCTAATAGCCAAATGATCGTATTTGCAGCAAATGCCAATGCAGTAAATCCACTAGGTACAAATTTGTGATTTAATCCTTTGTGTTTGTTTGTCCTAGCAATGGCTATAAGAGCAAGTATAGCAATAACTACTATTACAATAGCAGAAAATGCCAAATGTGTAGGCGACTTAGCTATATTCTTTAAAAAGTTAAGTCCAATGTCACTTATTTTATCAAAAAACAAAAAGTACGCTACTATTATGGCGTTTATTGCTGTAATTACTACCCCTCCAGCTGCTACATCTTTTGCAATTTTTGCCTTAGGGTGATATACATCAACATATAAATCTACTACCGTTTCAATAGCAGTATTACACATTTCTGCAAATAGTATTAATATGATTGTAAACATAAAGCATAAAAATTCTGCTCTACTTAAATCAAAAAATAAACTTACTATCACCACTAAAACTGCAATAATTAATTGTATTTTTATGTTTCTTTGTGTTGTTGTTGCATAAATTATTCCATTTATTGCATTTTTCCAAGCATCTAAAAAATTACCATTTGATGTTTTTTTATTATTCTTTTTTTCTTGTTCTTTTATTTTGTTTAGCTCAGCTCTACTTTCTTCTGCTAACGACTCTCTAGTTATTCCTAGATTGTCCAAAACATTTTCTTCCTTTTTTCGCATTATTTTTTTATCTGCTTCTTCTATATGGTCATACCCCATCAAATGGTAAAAGCCGTGTACAACCATATATGCTAGTTCTCTTTCAAAACTATGACCATATTCCTCTGCTTGTTCATACACTTTAGGAATTGAAATAACTATATCACCGCAAAATATCCCTTTGTGCATTAACATCAGTATTTGTAGGCTTTTGGTTTATAAAAGTATCAAGTTCTTCTTTTTCAAACATAGGAAAAGAAAGTACATCAGTTGCTCTATCTATATTCCTATATTGCTTATTAATTTTTGATATTTCCTCAGGCTCTGTTAAAGTTATACTTATATATAAATTAGTTTTATCTAATTTTTCTGTTTTAAAACATTCATTAACAACTTCTTTGATAGTACTTTCGTAAGATTCATTTTTTTCTAAATTCTTATATATAATTTCGCAATTTTCTTTCATAACTATTCCTTTTTCTATTATACTGCTTTCTCACTTACTTTTTTTCTTGAATGTACTCCATTTGATACTTTTGTATATTTTCCTTCTGATACATAAGAATTATATAATTCCCTCATTGCTCCTAGTTCAACTAATTTATGTTTATAAAATTGTATTATTTTGTAATACTTATTTTCATTTGTATAAACTTTTGCCAAGTCACTTTTTACAAATAATATTTCTTTTTGTTTTATGTATTCGTCATAGTTTTTATCTTTTAATTTTTCTATTTCTTTATATTTATCCCAGAATTTTTTGTATTCTTCTCTTTGTGCTGGTTTTTCCCAATATATCTTTGTGCTTAGTAGTTTTGCATTATATTCTTCTATTATATTAATTAATAAAGAATAAGCTTTTTCTTGCTTTCTTAATATCTTAGTATCTACTATTAAGCTTCTAGCATCCTTTAATAGTTTTATATAACATTGTTCTGCAACAACTAAAGGAAGGCTATGTGTAAATATTTTTCTGCTTAATCCCAATAAAATCATATTTTTTTCTATAACATCATTTTGGTCTAGTTTTCCTACTGAGAATCTGTCATAGTTGTCAAATTCGTCTAGTATTTCTTTGTATGTATCATTTTTTTCTATTTCAAATTTTATTGGCAATATATTAGAAATATATTCTTCCAATGATCTAAATATTTTGTTGTAAATATCTTGTTTTTCACTGTCTGTAATATTATCTGCAAGTCTAATAGAATAATGCTTCAATAATCCTTTATACAAGCTTTCTGCTTCGGTACAATAGAACTTTTTGTACCTTTCAACTAGCTTTTCTTTTTCTGTTAGAACATTTTGATAATCCAATCCTATTAAATATATTTGTTTCTTATATTTATATTCTGTATATCCTGTTTCTTTTAAATGTGTAATCATATAATATTGTGATAAAGCTTCTTTTTCAAACTCTGTTGCCGTATCATTTTTTACTTTTTTGTATATTGTATCCATTATATGTTTATCTATTGCTTCTAAATACAATGCATAAGTATCGTCTAGTTTTTTTGTTAGGTTTGCTTTTTTCCCTTCGTCATTACTTTCATTTAGTGCCTCAAAAACTTTTAATACATTATTTCTTTTTATAGAAATAATCATTCCATTAAATCCTATTTTTGTAGGTATTAGTAATTTGCTTATCGTACTAGTTATTTTAGAGAAAAACGTTTTTTCTGAATCATAAATTTTTAAACTTCTTTCTTCCATCTTATCCACCCTTTCTCTTCATTAGTTTATAATTTTATGGCCTAAAAAAGTTTTTAAAAAACTATTTTTTCTTCTATACCAATATTTTCTTCAACTTCATAGGTTACTTCTACTTCTATGTAGTCTGTTTCGTTCTTTACTTTTACTTGTTTATCCGAAATTTTTTTTCCTTCTAGTTCTTCTTTTAGCTCCTCTGCTGCTCTATCTATTCCTATTTGTTTAGCTTCTTCTACGCTATGAATAACAACCTCTTCCTCATATTCTTTATATGTATGAGTTATAATTTCTATTGGCAAATAAAAATTAGAAAATAGTTTTAGTTTTTTACTCGCATCTATTGTATCATATTTTTCAAAATTTGGAATACTTTTATTGAAATTTATTTGAAAATTATTTATCTTTATGGAATATTTATTTTCAGAGTTTCCTGTTTCTTTTTTTTGCACTTCTTTAAGTTCTACTCTTTGAGTTGTTGTATACCAAACTTTCGCCTGAATCTCGCCTTGTGAGTGGACATATTGCTTTCCAGTATATTTTCCTTCTAGCCATCCAGCAATTAAAATATCCCCTTCTTGTACCAAATCTCCCTCTTTTACTAGGGGTGTACCATTTCTAGCTGTCACTTTTGTAATAATTCCATTTTTATTTGAAACTATGTTACAGCATTCGTCTTCGTTAACAATTTCTGGTTTTTCGTCCGCCTCTACCAATCTTATAATAACATTAGTTCCTTCCATTTCTATTCCAGCCCAAGCAATATCGTCTCTTTCCAATCGTATTTTGTTTATTACTTCTTTAGTATCCACACTATTTTTTAGTTTTCCTACCGCCAAACCATTTTCTTGAACTAAAGCCAGTATTTCTTCTCTTGGAATATTATCTGCCCCTTGTATTTCTATGTTCCAAACAAATTGCGCCAATATAAATATAATTAGAAGTAAAACAAGTAACAATATTAAAAATACTTTTCTCTTTTTATATTTTTTTATTGTAAAAGGTAGTCCCTTCTTTTTATTTATTTTAATTTTGCATTTAGTTTTTTTGCATACATCCCTCAATTCTTTAAATCTTGCTATATCTACACTTGCATTTAATAAAATAGAATTTTTTCTTTTTAAATTCCATAACTCAATCTTTTTAGTATTACAAATATTTATAAATCTTTCTATATAATATCCTTCAACAGTTATATTCACATATCCAGATATGTAATGCATTATTCTATTAGAATTCAAACTTATTCCTCCTCGGTACTTGTTGTATCTTCAAAATCTACATTTTCAATCTTTCCAATTACCAATAAATCATCAGAAGTCATTTCCTCCAATTGCAAATTGAATCCATTTATATTTATAATTCCAATATATGTATTTACTCTTACAAAATAGTCTTGATACTCTAATATTCCCTTATAGTTTTCTATAAGTAACCTTTCAAACCCCACAATTGTTATCTTAGGGTTGTTTGTGCTTAATTCTACTGGTATTTCCAGTATTTCGTCTAACTTTCTTGCTTTTCTTCGCATTTATATCACATTCCTTTTTAATTATAACTTAATATTATGAGTAGCTACTTTTCAAACTCGTCTAATGACCTAAACTCATACCCCTTATTTTTTATTTCCTTTACACAATAGTCTAAAATATTACTATTATCTTTAGATGTACTATGCAAAAGTATTACCTCTCCATTATGAACATTATCTAATATTTTTTGCTTTCCGTAATCTTCTCTTCCTTGTTTGTTTTCATCCCAATCGTCATAAGCAAATGACCACATAACAGTTGTATAGCCTAATGTATTTGTATATGCCACTGTTCTTTCACTATACTCTCCCTTTGGTGGACGAATATATTTCATTTCATAACCAAATTTGTCATACAATGCTGTATGTAATTCCATTACATCTTCATTTATTTCTTCGTTGGTCGACTCTGGCATACATATATGGTCTGCTGTATGATTTCCTAGTTTCTTAATGTCTAATTTTTAGCGATTGATTAACCGCTTATTAATATTTTTATTTTATCCTAACATTAGGATAATTTTGAAATGTAAATTTGATTTTTATATTTTTTTCTTTATCAAATTCTATTCGTTCAATTAACTTTTCTAATATCATTTTATTTGGCTTTTCCATCTTTAAGAACTCTTTTGCAATTTGTTTTATTTCCTCAAAATTTATTTTCGGTGATTTTTTATTAGTTTCTTCAAGTTGTATTTCCTTCTCTTTTATTTCTTTTAAGATTTTATTTCGCTCTTTTTGCTTTTTTTCATAAATAGTTTTAAAATCTTCTATTTGTATAATTTTATTTATTTTGTCTTGATATATTTCCTCAATTGTATTTTCTATATTTTGTAACGTGTTTTTTAATTCTTGTAGTTTTGTTTGTAATAAATTACTTTTTCTTTTAGATTCTTTTTCTGCCTGTTCATATATCTGTTTTATTTCTTTTTCTGTTAAGTTCACTTTTTCTATTTCTTCTTTTAGTTTTTCATCTATCGCTTCTTCTATCAAATTTGCTGAAATTTGTTTGCAATCACATAGTCCTCTGTAATTATTTCTTTTAGAACAAATAAAATAGGTTGCTCTCCAAACAGTTCCATTTTTTCTTTTTTCTTCTCTACATCTTAAAGTTGCCTTATTCCCACATTCTCCACAATACACGAATCCTTTTAGTGGATGATCGTATTTTCTATCTCGTACCTTTGTATACCCATTTAATTTATTTTGTGCTTTATTCCAAGTTTCAACATCTATAATTGGTTCATGCATATTCTCTAGGACAATATGTTCTTCTTTTTTTGTGCATCTTACTTTTGCTATTTTATGACTTACTTTTTGAAATTTTCTTCCTACTACACTTCCTAAATATACTTCATTTCTTAAAATCTTTCCTATTTGGCTTCTTAGCCACACATATTTTCCATTTGGATTACTACTACTTCTTTTCATATATGTAGGTATTTTTAAATACATGGCTGGTGGCTCTATTTCTCTTTTATTTAGTTCATCAGCTATTTTTATTGTTGACATTCCTTTATTTACATACATATCAAATATTTCTTTTACTATTTGTGAACTATATTCATCAGGTACTAAATGATTTTTTATTTCTGTATCTTTTTTATATCCATAAGGCGGAATTCCTGCTTGATATTCTCCTTTTTCTATTTTTCTTTGTTTTACACTTTTTATTTTATTTGATATGTCTTGTGCATAATAATCATTAAAACTTAGCTTAAAAGTTAAAAATTGTAATCCATCTGGCTTTATTGTGTCTACATTGTCTCCAATCGCTATGTATCTTATATTGTTTGCTGGTAAAAATCTTTCTAAATAATAACCTGTATCTATATGGTCTCTTCCAAATCTTGATAAGTCTTTTGTTATGATACAGTCTATTTTTTCATCTTCTATGTCTTTTAACATTTTCTGAAATCCTGGTCTATTAAAATTTGTACCAGTATAACCATCATCTACATATTCTCCTGCTTCAATTAGTTCTTCATGTTCTAGTATATAATTATCAATAATGTCTCTTTGATTTTCTACACTTTCACTTTCTCGGTCATCTCCATCTTCACGAGATAGTCTTATGTATTTTGCAACTCTTATGTTTCTATAACTATTTACTCTATTCAACTTAATTCACCTCTCTTTTTAAGTTCAAATAAGAATTGTTGTTTCTATTTGAACATTTCGAGAGTAAATAGCCTATTTAAAGCATACTTGAATTATAACGTGTTCTTTTCAGATTGTCAGCCTTAAATAAGCATTTATTTTTCATGTATAGTTATATAATTTATGTATTGCTCTTTTAATAATTCTATCAATATTTCCCTTAAATTTTCTGTACCATATTCAAGTTTAATATTTACATTTTGTCCGTTTTTCATTTTCACTTTACTCCTTTTTAGTTTTGTTTAATCTTATGAGAAATTTTTAAATTTATTCCTCTACTATTAAGGTCTCTTATAAAATATGAAAATCGGACAAATTTTGAAAATTTATTTTTAAATCCTAAAAAAGAGATATCGCTTTGATACCTCTAACACATATATTTTCATTTCAAATTTATACATCTATTTTTTTTATATACCTTTTCCCTTCTTCATCTTTTTCTACTTTTAGAATAAAATCAAATTTATTTATTT
>CAKNRV010000023.1 GCA_930991035.1 uncultured Clostridium sp.
TCTCGGTAATTAGAAGTTACTTTTTCCAAATAGAATTTACTTTTACAGTTGACCTTACCACAATACATACTTCACACAAGAGCATACAAAATCTACTACTAGTACAACCGCTAATGTGTAAACCACAACTAATTGTACTTTATATGGTATCTTTGATAAAATAAGGTTTACTTTCTTTTTAAAAAATGGATATATAAAGTTAATTACTAGTATTGCTATAATTCCCCAAGCAAAAGAATAAAAAATACTAATACGTCCATTTAAGTTCATAAATTCTGCTGTATAATCCCACCATTTTAGCGAAAATAGTGCTTCCATTCCATAGCTTACTAAATATTCAAATACAGAAAATACAATTGCGGCATAAAAGAACAACTTTAAATTGTGTTTTTTGTATGTGCTAAAAAACATAATTAAAATTAAAGCTCCAAATCCATATATTGGGCAAAGTGGTCCAAATAAGAATCCTCTTTTTGTAAAATGTCCTAACGAATAAAAGCTGTAACAAGTTTCTAAAAGCCAACCTATAAAAGCAAATATTATAAAATATAAAAAGTATGTATATACTCTAGGAAGTTTTTTACTTATATCTTTTTTATTCTCATTAGTTTTTTCAATTACTGCTTCTGTTGATGCATTTTTAGTTTGCTTCCCCATTAAAAACATCCTTTCTTATTTTCTTTTTGCAATTGCTAGTCCATCTCCAACTTCCAAAATTTTAGTTTCTAAAGTTTCGTTTGATTGTAGTTCTGATAAAAATTCTCGTAAGTTTCTTACAGCTGTACGTTGTTTATGTTTATTATAGTCACTTAGTACATATCCTTTATATAGCACATTATCTGCAAAAATTATTCCTTTTGGTGCTAAAAGCCTTAAAGCTTCCTTTAGAAAAAATGGATACTTACCCTTTGATGCATCAATAAAAACAACATCGTATTCTCCTGTAAGTGTTGGAAGAACTTCAACTGCATCTCCTTCTATAATATTTATTTTGTCTTCTACCTCTGCTCTTTTTATATTGTCTAAAGCCTCTGTTACTCTACTATGTTCCCTTTCAATTGTATCAATAATTCCATTATTTTGCAAGAATTCAGAAAAACAAATGGCAGAGTAACCAACAGCAGTACCTATTTCTAGAATTCTTTTAGGTTTGTTTTCTTTTAGCTCTTTTTCAATTACTTCTAATGTATCATCCATTATTATTGGAATGTGGTCCTCTAATGCTTTTTGTTTTATTTTTGCTAATTCTACTTTATTCAACTTACTCTACCTTTCTTAAACTTCTTGAACAAATGGGACACTCCTTTTTGTTCAAGTTTTTAAACTTTTAGGAGTGTCCCAGCTGTTCAAGTTTTTGAACTTTTAGGAGTGTCCCAACTGTTCAAGTTTTATTTTCTTCTTGCTTCTCTCTCCCTAGTCTTACTATCCAAAATTTTCTTTCTTAAACGAATATTTTTTGGTGTTACTTCAACCAATTCGTCGTCTTGTATAAATTCTATTGCTTTTTCTAATGACAACTGAATTGGTGGTACTAATCTTAGTGCATCGTCCGAACCTGATGCTCTAGTGTTTGTCAAGTGTTTTTCTTTACATACATTTATTGAAATATCTTCGTTTCTTGAGTTAATTCCAACTATCATTCCTTCATATACTTCTACTCCAGGTCCTATAAATAGCTCTCCTCTTTCTTGTGCATTGTATAGTCCATAAGTTACAGATGTACCTTGTTCAAATGCTACTAGCACACCTCTTGTACGTGCTTGTATATCTCCTTTGTATGGCTCATAACAGTCAAATATGCTATTCATTGTACCTTCACCTTTTGTATCAGTTAAGAATTCTGTTCTGTAACCAATTATTCCCCTTGCTGGTATTTTAAATTCCACTTTTGTATGTCCTGCTTCCGCTGGTTCCATATTTATCATTTCTGCTTTACGTCTACCAAGTTTTTCTATAACATTACCTATACAATCGTCTGGAACATTTACTACTAATCTTTCTATTGGCTCACATTTTACACCATCAATTTCTTTGAAAATTACCTTTGGACGAGATACTAAAAGTTCAAATCCTTCTCTTCTCATATTTTCTATTAATACTGATAAGTGTAGTTCTCCACGTCCACATACTTCAAAACTATCTGCTGAATCTGTTTCTTTTACACGTAAACTTACATTTCTTTCTAGCTCTTTCATTAATCTATCACGGATATGTCTTGATGTTACAAATTGTCCTTCTTTTCCTGCAAAAGGTCCATTATTTACGCTAAATGTCATAGATACTGTTGGTTCGTCTATATCTACAAATGGTATTTTTTCTGGATTATTTACATCGCATATTGTATCTCCAATATTTATATCTGCTATTCCAGAAAGGCAAACAATATCTCCTGCTGATACTGCTTCTGTCTCTACTTTCTTTAAGCCTTCATACGTAAATAACTTTGCTATTTTTCCATTTTCTGTTTTATCTGCTTTACAAACAGCTACGTTCATTCCAGAACTTATTGTTCCTCTTTCTACTCTACCAATTGCTATCCTTCCTAGATAATCGTCATAATCGATGTTTGACACAAGCATTTGCATTGTTCCATCTATCTCACATTTTGGTGGCTCGATTGTTGAAATTATTGTATCAAATATACAATTTACATTATCACTTTCGTCCTCCAAATGCATTTTTGCTATTCCATTTTTAGCAGATGCATAAATTACTGGGAAGTCTAATTGGTCATCATTTGCATTTAGCTCTATAAATAGTTCTAGAACTTTATCAACAACCTTAAGTGGCTCTGCACCTGGTCTATCTATTTTGTTTATAATTACTATTGGTTTTAAATTTAATGCTAAAGATTTTTTTAGCACTTCTCTAGTTTGAGGCATTGGTCCTTCAAAAGCATCAACTAATAAAAGTACACCATCAACCATTTTTAAAACACGTTCAACTTCTCCTCCGAAGTCTGCGTGTCCTGGTGTATCCACTATATTTATTTTAACACCATTATACATAACAGATGTATTTTTGGCTAAAATTGTTATTCCTCTCTCTTTTTCAATATCATTTGAATCCATTATTCTTTCGTCAACTTGTTCATTAGTTCTAAATACGTGACTTTGTTTTAGCAAAGCATCTACTAATGTTGTTTTACCGTGGTCAACGTGCGCAATTATTGCTACATTTCTAATGTTTTGATTGTTCATTTTTTATACCATTTCCTTTCTAATATATTTGCTCTATGTAGTTCTCTGTACATACATAATTATTTTATATGACTAGATAGATTATATGTTTTTTCTTTACATATAATCTATCTTAACTATTATCGAATTTTGTTTTTATTAATAAAACAACGACCATTCTTTATTATACCTTAATCTTCCTTTTTTGTCAACATAACTATGTTGTCCATAATAAGCTTAGTTGCATCGTCTATATTCTCTTTTGTATAGCCACTTAAGTCTATCGGTTCCCCATAATTTACATATACCTTACCAAATGGTTTAAATGTTCCGTGTATTCCCACTGGAATAACCTTTGTTTTAGATTTTATTGCCATAAATGCTGCACCGTTTTTGGCTTTTAAATTTTTTTCCATTCCTTTTCTTGTTCCTTCTGGAAAAATGCCAAGTAATTCTCCATTTTTTAACACTTTTAAACATCTCTTCATTGCTTCTATATCTTGCATATCTCGTTTTATTGGTATTGCGTCAAATAAATGACCTAGCCACATTAAAATTCCGTGTGTAAATAAATCTTCTTTTGCCACAAAATATAATTTTCTTTTATTAAATAGAACTAATGCTGCTGCATCTAAATAATTTATGTGATTACAACATATTACATAAGCTCCTTCTTGTGGAACTTGTCCTTTTATTTTTACTCTATATGCTATTCTATATGCAGTACGTAATACAATTGCTGTAACTTTTCTTACAAATCTTTTCCATACATTTTCTTTTCTAGGTGTATATATTTTTTTCTGTAATCTTATATCCTTTTTTCTTTTTTTTATAATCTTGCTTATTTCTTGCACTACTTCATTAATACTCATATTAGTGCTATCTATTACCTCTGCATCGTGCGCTACTTTTAATGCTCCTATTTCCTTTTTCTTATCATTTTCGTCTCTTTGCTTTATGTTTTCTAATACTTCTGCAAAAGTTGTTTGTATACCCTTTTCTTGACATTGATTAAATCTTCTTTTTGCTCTTTCATTCTCGTCTGCATCTAAATATATTTTTACATCAGCAGCTGGAAATACATAAGTTCCAATGTCTCTTCCTTCCATAATTACGTCTTTTCCTTCCGCCATTTTTCTTTGAAGTTCAACCATACTAAGTCTTACTTCTTTAATGCTAGACACTTGAGAAACCATTTTACTAACTTCTGTACTTCTTATTTTTTCTGTTACGTCTTCCCCATTTAAAAGCACAATTTGTTTTCCTTTTTCTTGTTTTAACTCTATTTTTATGTTTTTTAGTAACTCTTCAATTTTATCTAACTCTTCTAATTTTATACCCTTGTTTAGCATATCAAGGGTAACACATCTATATGTTGCTCCTGTATCTATATTAATCAAATTGAACTTTTTTGCTAATATTTCTGTTACGGTTCCTTTACCAGTTCCAGCAGGACCATCAATCGCTACTACTAATGACATTTTCTATTCATTCCTTATTATTTAAAATTTAGGTTTTATGGAATTACCTATAAACCATTTTTACTGCTTATTACAAATAAAATATTTTTTACTAAGTTTAAATTAATCACAGTCTATTCTTATTGCTACGACATTTCAGAATATACTATGGATAGTAACTTAAATTTATACCTCACTTATTCTCTGGCATTACAATTCCTTTAGCAAGTACAGATACCTCTTGTACGTTCATTGATGTTAAATTTTCGATTTCTTTTTTTACTTTCTGTTTAAACTCTCTTAAAACATTTACTATATTATATCCAAAAATCACATAAACTTCCGCATATACGGTTGTTGCACCATCAGCACTTTCTACCCTAACTCTTGACACTCTATCTATTCCTTCCACCTTTTTGGCTACATATTCAGTTATTTGTCTAAATACAGTATCAGATATTGTAAATTTTCCCAAATAGCTAAATGTAGGTCTTATTATGGATTTTTCTGAAATATATGGTGTATCGTTTTTTCTGTACTTAAATATTTGCAAAGGATCCAACAAGTATCCTGCAAAATCTCTTTTTATTTCAAAAGTCGGAACAGGTATAACGTGCTTTCCTTCTGTTGTCCTTATTCTTCTTGCTGTCTCTATTTCATTTTCTGTTGCAACATCATTAATATATATAGTTTTTTGTGGTCTTGGAAGTTGCAAATTATCAGCTATTTTTTCTACCATACCATCTGAAGTTCCCAAAATCAATATTGAATCAGGCTTTATTTTTTTTAAAGCCTGTATCATTTCTTTTCTATCTTCTTTATCTATAAAAATAGCTTTCTTTACAGTTTCAATTTTAGTAGGAGCTTTCTTTGCGGAGTTTCCTGCAACTACATCGTTTTCATTTATTAAAAGTCCATCATCTATTATATAATGTATATTGTTTTCACTGGCTACAAGTTGTGCTCTATAACTTTTTCCTGTACCAGAAGGTCCAACAAACGCATACACTTTTATATTATTCATAATCATTTTTTCCTTTCTAATGAAGTTTAACACAGCCAAAATTGTAATTATTTTTCAACTCTACTCTCCAACTTCAAGTAAGCAAAAAGTATACTTATTATCTCTATATTTTGTAACAAATTTTGCTTTTTCTATTACCTTTCCACCTAATTCTTTCTCAACTGCCTCTGCCACTGAATAATCGTCTGAATTAATTGCCCAAATCCTGCCACTAAAGTCTTCTAACTCATCTAACTCATAAATGGTTGTCATATTTGGTCCGAAAGCTCTGTAAGCTTCCTCTACATTCCAATGTTCTCTATCCCAGAAGTATTTTTGTACGTCCGGATATTTAACAGGTATGTTAAAGCTACCCAAATCGTTTTCATATATAATTATATCATTTTCTTCCACTTTAGAATTAAAGTATTCGACTGGTTGATTATTGCTTTCGTCATAGTTCTCTTGAATTAGCCCTATATTAATATATATTGATAAAACTAGTGAAATAACACATATTGCAACATTTATATATTTGTTTCCATATTTTGCCATAAAGAAACTAATGAAGAATATCAATAATCCTGTAATACATAACATATATCTTGCGTAGATAATTGGCCTCCAAATAATTAATGACACAATGCATACAGCAAGTAGTACTAAAGCATACGTTATTATTGCAAATTTTGCTGGTCTATTTTCTTCTTTGTTTTTTCTATTTTTAATATACAAATAAATTACGTAAATACAAATGATTCCTCCAAAAATTCCAGCAACCCAATTAGGAACATATTGTGTTCCCCCTAAGTTTCCTGTAAATTGGAATGTAAACATTTCTATTAATGTACCAGGGAAACTAACTCCTATCCAAAATCCAGCTGAAACTTGGCTTATTTGTAACATCAAGTATATTACCCAAGGCAAATATGCTGCTATTTGAATTACGCCTGTTATTATAAAAGCTTTTAAATTATGAGAAAATTTCTTTGCCTTTACAGACTGTCTTACAAAGTATATACATAATGCAATATTAATAATTCCTGCTGCAACTAGTCCATAATAATGTGTGTACGCAGACGCCAAGCTAAAAATACCAAAAAGTATCCAATTTTTTATATTTTTTCACTATTATTTTTGTAAATTCTATATGCATAAATAGCCATTAGCGTAACTAATAACATTGCTAAAGAATACATCCTTATTTCGCCTGCATATACTAAATTTATAGGTAAAAAATATGCAAAAAACGAGAAAAGCAAGCCCACTTTTGGTCCAAAATCTTTTCTAATATGTGTTAAACCAATTATTCCTAATATTGCTATTGTAAACACTGAAAATAATCTATATAGCATTATTTGATTTCCAAATATTAAAAATATAATATGTAAAATCCAATAATATAAGACTGGATGAACATCGTGTCCTCCTATTGTCCAAATTTCTGCAAAGCTGTGGTCAGAAGATATTCCTACTGAATATGACTCGTCAAACCACGTATTTGAATGAAATGCAGATAATGAAACGAAAATAATTCCTATTACAATAATTAGAATGTGAAATACTAGTGTTTTGTCTTTAAATACATTTTTTAATTTTTCCATTTTTCTTTCCTTTCTTATGGCAAATCTAAACTCTTTCTATTACACAAAGATATTTTGACATTACATAATATGATTTTACTTTTATATCTTAGCAATTTACACCATTATATAGTAACATTTTGCCATTTGTCTTTTTCCGAAAATAATTATAACACAAGGTTTTTCAATTGTAAACGTTTGGGACACTCCTTTTTGTTCAAGCTTTTAAACAAAAAGGAGTGTCCCAAACGTTTAAGAAGTTGAACCAGAGGATATTTCTACCTTTAATTCAACTTCTTAAATTTATTTTTATTCTATATTCTAACTAACCTTAAGCCACATCTTTAATTTTAATATTTCTAACGTGTTCAATTTTATCCCAAGATGTATCTCTTTTAAACAAGCATTTGAAATTTATTAGTAACCAAGAACCCAAGAATAATGGATAGCAAAGTAACCCTTTTATCATTGGTCTAATTGGCTTTTTATCTAATATCATAATTAATAATGCTGTAAATATTGGTAATAGGAATGTTGGTATTATATAACGTAAGCAATTAACTACTAAGTCAACGACAGTCATTCCATTTGATGCAAATATTATAAAGTTTATTAGCAATAGTACTAATGTTAAAATAAACATTGGTATAGTTCCTAATATATATAATAATCCATCAAAGTTCATAAGTGTTTTGTTTTCTTTAACTGCTGTTGCTAATGGCTTTGTATACTCGCTCATACATTGTATGTGACCTACTGTCCATCTAGTTCTTTGTTGCCAAGATTGCTTAAATCCCACTGGTTGCTCGTCATACACAATTGCATCTGTTGCCCATCCTAATCTTTTACCTGTTATTATTCTTTTTAATGAAAATTCTATATCTTCTGTAAGTGTCTTTGTATTCCATCCGTCTGGTTTTATTACATCAAATTTAACCATAAAACCTGTACCATTTATAAGTGGTGATAGTCCCAAATTATATCTTGCTAAATGATAGAATCTGTTCATTGTCCAATAAAATATTGCATAGCCTGCTGATACCCAACTGTCAGTAGGATTTTTTATATCTCTATACCCTTGAACAACTTCTTCGCCTTGGCATAATTTTTTATTCATTGCTTTTAAAAAGTTTTTATCCACTATATTATCTGCATCAAAAACACAAAAAGCATCGTAGTCAGCATCTTCTTCGATTTTTTGTTTTAAAAACCATTGAAGAGCATATCCCTTTGTTTTATGTTCTGGGTCAAATCTTTCCACCACAATTGCACCTGCTTTTTTAGCAAGTTCTGCCGTTCTATCTGTACAGTTATCTGCTATAACATAAATATCATAGTGGTCCTTTGGATAGTCTTGATTATTCAAACTTTCAATTAATGCTTCTATAACGTTTTCCTCATTATGGGCTGGTATAATCGCCATAAACTTATTTGTTTTTTTCTCTAATATTGGTTTGTCTTTTAATTTAACAAGTGAGCAAATGCTTATTAGCAATTGATATCCCCAAAATATTGTTAAAATCCATACAAGTGCTTGTTGAATCATATATAAATAATCCATTATTATCTCCTTCTTTTATATACTATATTATGCACTTTGTCTATGTTTGTATTACTATAATTATTATCTTACATTCACACTTTATATATTATACTATTATATTACAAATTTTGCAACTATTTTATGAAAATATACTACCGGCATTCAATTTTGTTCCTCTCAAAAAGTCACTAATCGACATCTTTCTAGCATTTTCACCTTGTATTTCTAGTACTTGTATAATCCCTTCCTTGGCTTTTATATATAACCCATCCTTATCTGAAGAAAATAAAATCGTTCCAGGCTCAATATCTGCCATTTTATATTCGTACTCTTTTATTTCTGGAAATTGGTCTAGTAGTTGGTCAGCATTAATTGCTCTTACCTTCCAAAATTTCACTTTTTTTCCATCAATAAAGCTATATGCTCCCATAATTGGATTTAAACCTCTTACTAAGTTTTTTATTTCGTCAGCAGATTTATTTTCCCAATCTATTTTTGCCATTTCTTTATTAAGCATTGGTGCTAAAGTAAAATCCTCTCCTTGCTTTTCTCTTGGTGCATTTTCACTTTCAATCAATTTTAAAGTTTCAACTAATAACTTTGCTCCTACTTGTGATAGTCTATTCCACAATTCTCCTGTTGTCTCTTCTTCGCCAATTTCTACTTCTTCCTTTAAAATCATATCTCCGGTGTCCATTCCCTCATTCATATACATAGTTGTAATTCCTGTTGTTTTATCTCCATTTAAAACTGCCCATTGAATTGGAGCTGCGCCTCTATATTTAGGCAATAATGACCCATGTACATTTACACAACCATATTTAGGAATATCTAGTAAATCTTTAGGAAGTATTTTTCCATAAGCTACTACACAAATAACATCTGGATTTATGTTCCTTATTTCTTCTAAAAATTCGACATTATTTTTAACTTTGATAGGTTGCAAAACCTTCAAACCTTTACTTTCTGAAAATTGTTTAACTGGAGAAGGAATTAATTTCATTCCTCTTCCTTTTGGCTTATCCACATTAGTTACAACCGCTTCAATCTTATATCCAGCTTCATACACCGCTTTTAGCGATTCTTCAGCAAAATCTGGCGTTCCCATAAACACTACTCTTAGCATCAACATTCCTCCATTACTAATCTTCTTTAGACTCTACATATTCTAACGTGCCTGGTAGCATTAAATCAACAAATAAAATTCCATTTAAATGGTCAATTTCGTGACAAATTGCTTGTGCCAATAATCCTTTTGCTTTAATTTTTATTTTCTCACCTTTTTCATTTAATGCTTCAGCAACAATTTCTTCAGGTCTTACTACTTTTGCATATTGGTTAGGAAAACTTAAGCAACCTTCTTCTACTTCTTGTTTTCCTTTTGTCTTTAAAATTACAGGGTTAACTAATTTTAATGGCTCATTTCCATCATACAAATCTATTACAATAACCCTCTTTAATATTCCAACCTGTGGCGCAGCAAGTCCAACTCCATTATATTTATGCATTGTCTCTAGCATATCATTCAAAAGTTCTACGATTTTTTCGTCGACTTTTTCTACTTCTTTTGATTTTTTTCTTAAGATTTCGTCTCCATTTTCTCTAATCTGTCTAATCGCCATTTTCTTACTCCCTTCTAAATCACTTCATCATATTAGTAGGATTCAAGTCTATTGAAATCCTAGTATCCTTAAACCTTCCATTATAATACACTTCTAACATATCATTCATTAATTGTATAATGTCCTCCGAAAATATACATTTTATCAAAATTCTCCATCTAAATTTATTCTTTATTCTGTCTATTGGAGCAGGTAGTGCTTTATACAATATAATTCCCCAATTTTCTGTAATTACTCTCTGTTTTAAGTATTGATGTACTTTTTCAGCAGTGTTTTGGACAGTTTTTTCATTATCCGATGTAAATCCAATTACTATTATATCGCAAAATGGCGGATATTTCAATTGTTTTCTTAAAGCTATTTCTGTATTGTAAAACAAATCGTAATCTTGCTTTTTAGCACATTCAATACTAAAATTATCTGGATTATATGTCTGAATAATAACTCTGCCTTTATCTTCTCCACGTCCAGCTCTTCCTGCTACTTGTGTTAAAATCTGAAAAGTCCTTTCGTTTGCTCTAAAGTCGTCTATATTAAGACTTCCATCAGCTGCAATTACACCTACCAATGTAACATTAGGAAAATGATGCCCCTTAACCACCATTTGTGTTCCTATTAAAATATCTATATTTTCATTTTTAAACTTTTCTAAAATCTGCTCGTGTGAGTTCTTTTTGCTAACTGTATCTATATCCATTCTAATTGTGCTTGCACTCGGAAAAAGCTTATTAATTTCAAATTCTAATTTTTGTGTTCCCATACCAAAATATCTAATTTGCTCACTTCCGCATTCTGGACATTTGGTTACTATTTTTTCCTCATATCCACAATAATGACATTTTAATTTGTTTGAATTTGAATGATACGTTAGATTAATATTACAATTTTTACATTTTACGGTATATCCGCATTTTCTGCACATTACAAATGTAGAAAAACCTCGTCTGTTAAGATACAAAATTGTCTGTTTTTTATTCTTTAAATTATTTTCTATTTCTGCATACAATCTAGTACTAATCATAGATTTATTGCCTTTTGCCAATTCTTCTCTCAAATCAACAATCTCTATATCTGGAAGTTCAGCGTGATTTGCCCTTTTGCTTAGGCTTAAAAGCGTTATTTCTTCTTTTTTTGCTTTATAGTATGTTTCCAAATCTGGAGTTGCACTACCAAGCACTAGCGGTACATTTACCTGCTCACAAATATATCTTGCTACTTCTTTTGCATTATATTTTGGCACCATCTCTGACTTGTATGAAGAATCGTGCTCTTCGTCTATTATAACAATTCCTAAATTTTGTACTGGTGCAAAAATAGCTGAGCGAGCTCCTATTACAACCTTTGCCTTTCCTTCATTTATTTTATGCCATTGGTCATATCTTTCTCCCACAGACAATTTACTGTGTAAAACAGCAATTGGCTCTTTTCCAAATCTTGCAATAAATCTATTTACAGTTTGTGGTGTTAGTGATATTTCTGGAACTAGTAATATGCTAGACTTTCCTTCACTTAGTGCTTTTTCAATTAACTGTAAATAGATTTCTGTTTTCCCAGAACCAGTTACACCATATATTAAAAATTCAGAAAATAGCATATCGTCCATCCAGTTACTTATAGTGTCAAAAGCATTTTGTTGTTCCTCGGTCAAAACCAATTTTTCTGTTCTTTCAACATCTTTTCCTTCAAACGGGTCTCTTTCTATTTTCTTTTCTACTATTTCTACATATCCATTTTTGCACAAAGTATTCACAACTGCTCTGGAACTATCTGCAAACATTTCTATATCAGAAACTAGTGCATCTCCATTTTCCATAAGAAATCTAAGCGTTCTTATTTGCTTGTCTGATTTTAATTTTCCAGTTTCTATATCAAACTCTATCTCTTCTGCTTCTTTTTTTAATGATACAAAATTTATATTTTTATCCTTCACTCTGTTTTTATCTACTTTTCCAGTAGTTCCAGGTGGTAGCATTAATTTTATGCAATCCGCAACATTGCAAAAATATCTTTTTGCCATCCATTTTGCAAAATTTATTTTATTTATATCAAGGTATTTTTCTTGTACAGACGCAATCTCTTTTACTTCAAACTCAGAATCCTGTTTTATGTTTACTATGTACCCTTCTTCTAATTGTTTCATTCTACCAAATGGTACAAGAACCCTTGCTCCCAATAGCTCCATAGCATCTGCTTCATAACTTTCTGGAATTTTATAATCAAACACTCTATTTAAATTCTTTACATTACTTTGTATTATAACCTCTGCTATCATTTTTACCCCACGTTTTTAATAAAAAAGTCACTCCTTACTTGGCGTGACCTTTCTCATTGCTTCCTTTATTAGTTTAAAAGATAAATTAATGTAAAATGTAATTTTATTATTTCAATACTCTATAATAAAGTTCAATTGAAACATTACATTAACTTTCTTCAAAATATAAAATTCTAAAATTCAGGATTTTTTAAATTGTATTCATAATTTATTATTGTCATAATAATTTGAACAGTTTTCTCCAAATCATTATTTTTTATAATATAATCATACATTCCTATTTTAGACTCTTCATAGTCAAATCTGTTTAAACGTAATTGAATTTCTTTTAAACTTGGTTTATCAATTCTATTTTCTAATCTCTTTTGTAATTGCTCTTTTGGAACTCGTAAGAAAATTGTTACAATTTTTACTTCGTCCTTTAAAAGTTTTAGTAAATTTTCCACACCATTTACTTCTATGTCTTTTACAATAATTTTACCATTGTTTATTTTTTCATTTAACAACCTCTTTGATGTTCCATAATAATGCTCATGATGCACAGAATATTCGTATAGTTCATTGTCTGCAATCATTCTTTCAAACTCTTCTGTACTCACAAAGTTATATGTAACACCAGCTACATCATTAGCTCGTGGTGCCCTATCTGTATATGATGGCAAAGATTCTACATTATTCATTCTTGCAATTAATTGTTTTTTTATTGTATCTTTACCAGCACCTGATACACCTGATAATAAAACTAGCATATTTTCACCTTTCCTTCTGCAATTTCATCAGCTGCAAGAGTAACTGGAGATACATCATCCTCATCAGTTAAAACTTTATCTCCATCTGCTATTTGTCTAGCTCTCTTTGCAGTTACAACTACTAACTCAAATCTGTTATCAACTTTTTCTAATAATTCCTTTACTGTTGGTTTAACTATCATTTTTATTCCCCCTAAATTAAAATTACTTTTTAAGAAAATGCTTAAATATATTAATAGCAATAATTAGTTCCACGTAGTAGATATATTTTCTGGTTTATTTTCCATCTTCAAGTAATGAAACTCCATCATCCTCTTCTTTTCCTAATCTTCCAGCTACCGTTTCTGGTTGAATAGAAGAAAGTACAATATGACCAGAATCCATAATTATTACTGCTCTAGTTTTTCTACCATATGTCGCATCTATTGCTGTTCCATCGTCTTTAGCTTCTTGCACAATTCTTTTGATTGGTGCCGATTCAGGACTTACAATTGCAATTATTCTATTTGCTGATACAATATTGCCAAATCCTATATTTATAAGTTGCATAATCTACCTCCACACAAAATATTCTGTCTCTACTCTTCTGTATTTATCATCTCTTTCATATCATTTACAAAATATTTTTTTCTTTCTCTAAAATACATAATCATTGATTTTATAATATAGTATACAAAAAATACCGCTACAATGATAGAAACAATAAGAACATAACTTGCTGAAAACATTAGATGCGCAAATATAAGTCCTAGTGAAATTGTTGCTATAATAATTAATTCAATTCCCACTATTGCTATTCTACCACTATCTTCTTTATATGCTTTTTCTAGTACAATTATTGCCACAAAAAGAATACTTAATGCAAAAACTTTTAAATCTGTTTGATAAACATTTCTATCTATATTATAAAAACCTAATATCAAAAATCCAAAATATACTATAACTGCTAAACCTAGTAAAGCATTATAAATTGCTGGCTTACGAATTGTTTTTAGATTTTCCTTTGGTATAGTTTTTTTCTTTTTAAATATATTTTTTATTTCCTCAAATTTAATAAGTTTTATATGTTCTTTTTCTTGTGCTTCAGTATCATTTTCTCCCTTTTTGTCTTTTTCTACTTTATCTTTTACTATTTCTTTTGAGTCTTTAGTAGCCTTGGCTTCTTTGACACTTTCTTTTTTGTTCTTCTCACTTATTTTGTTCTTATCGTTTGCTTTGTCCGCTTTAGTCTTTGATACTTTAGCTTTAATAGTATGACTTGTTTCTTTATTTTTTTCTGATTTGCTATAATTTTTGTTTTCAGTCTTTACCTTACTGTCTTTAGTCTTCTTTATTGCTACTTTAGCATTGTTTACTCCTTCTTGCTTTTTCTTGGCCACATTATTTTTTTCAACATTATCATTTGCTTTTATGTTTTTAGTTTCTTGTTTTACTTTTTTTTCTTGAACTTCACCCTTATTTACCGCTTCTTTCTTACCTTGTTTCTCAGCACTTTTAGGCATTTTTATTTCATCCCTTTCATATGTAATAACTTACAACTCAAACTCATAAGTAATATCACTTAGTATCACTAAAGAAGCTGTTTCTGTTCTTAAGATTCTTTTACCCAACGTAATACACTTAGCACCAGAATCTATAAGTCTTTGTACTTCTTCCTCGCTTAATCCTCCTTCTGGACCTATAACAACTCCTATTTGTAAGTTCTTTGTTTTATCTAATTTTTCTAATTCAGTTTTTATTGTATTGCTCTTCTCATTTTCATAAGCTAATAATATAATATCATACTTTGGTACCTTTTGGCAAATATTTTCTATATTAACTATATCTTCAACTTGTGGAATTACATCCCTTTTGCTTTGTTTTGCAGCAACTTCAGCTATTTTATTCCATCTTTCTAACTTTTTATTCTTCGTCTTGTCGTCTAGTTTTACAATGCATCTTTCCATAACCACTGGAAAAATATTTTTTACTCCAAGTTCCGTGGCTTTTTGTATAATAAATTCCATCTTATCCGCCTTAGGCAAGCCTTGATAAATGTCTACACTCACAGTACTTTCGGTAGAGATTAAATCTTTTTCTACAATTTTACAACAAACACTATCCTTATCTTCACTTATTATACTTGCTATATATTTGTCTTGATTTTCTTTATTACATACTATTATCTGGTCTTCCAATTTTAGTCTTAAAACATTTACTATATGATTTACATCTTCTCCAATTATTTTTATGTTTTCACCATCTATTTGGTCCTGTGCCACAAAAAATTTGTACATAGTTTCCTCCCTATGCGATTGCAGACTATATCTGCAACCTAAAAATCTTGTTTTTTATTAAATTTTTTTGACTGTAATAGCATAAATTTATTTTTATTACTGCTTTCTTTGCTCCTCTTACACGCATAATTTTTTATAAACTTCTTTTAAAATTTCATATCTATATTTCATAACATTTTTATAAAAATTCTTTCTAACTTCTGATATGCACTCTATATTATCAATAAAGTTTTCAATTTCTTCAATATCAATATTGTCAAAAATTCTTTTAATAGCATAATTGCATTCTTCATTTTTCATTTGTTTTATATAAGTCATATAATTTATCTTTTTTCCATTCTCTTTTATACAAGAATAACAATTAATTGCTATGTTTTTTAGCTCTATGTCATTTATTTTTTCTAGTTCTGTATCCTCTAGCATTGGATTTAAGCAAGAGCCACAATCATATATTGGTGAAAAGCTAATCTCGCCACTTGTTTTATTTAGCAAAAATCCCCAATTACCATTATGCCTATCTGTATTTCCAATCAAACTATCAATTATAAACATATTCCAGAATTTTACCTTTGTATCAGCAGTATCTATCGTTTTGCTTTCTTCAATAACTTCCATAATATCATTTAATTCTGTTTCTATTTTTTTATCTGGATTAGTACTTAATGCTAAACTTTCAAATTCATACAAAATATGGCCATCGTCTGTAAAGTCTTCACAAGCACATACGATTTTTTCTTTGCCATTATAAAAATATTTGCCTAAGATTGTATTTTGTGTTTTAAATCCTGCAATTCTAAACACATTGCTTCCAACATACTCCGAAAAAGCATTATTTATATATGATATGTTTTTATTTTTCTCCCTTACTGGGTCTGGAAACTTTACTAAATATTTTTTATTATTTAATAATAAAGTTTTCTTTTTTTCAGAACCTTTATAATTATTTAATTCTTCTACTGCATTTGTAAAATCCAACATTGTTTCTCCTCCAATATTTATACTGATTACTAGTATAACATAATTTACTAGATTTTACTATGGGTTTTAGCAACATTTTTATTGTAACCATTTATAAAATGAACTCATAAAATGTATAAAAACATAATAAAGGAGTTGTTAAATTGAAAAAGATAAGATTAGCTATTGTTGGTGCTACTGGACTAGTAGGTAGAACTGTATTAAAAGTGTTAGAAGAAAAAAATTTACCAGTGTCAGAATATGTGTTATTTGCATCTGCAAAGTCAGCTGGTAAAAAAATCAAATTTATGGGAAAAGATTACATAGTACAAGGTTTAAACGAATTATCCTTTGACAGTGGTTTTGATTATGCCATTTTCTCTGCTGGAGGATCTACCTCAAAAAAATATGCTCCAATTGCCGCTTCCAAAGGTTGCATTGTAGTAGACAACAGCAGTGCTTTTAGAATGGAGGACGATGTTCCTTTAGTCGTTCCAGAAGTAAACTCAGAGGAAATACAAAACAATAAAGGAATTATTGCCAACCCAAATTGCTCGACCATTCAAGCAGTTGTTGCATTAAAGCCTCTAGATAGCAAATATCACATAAAAAGGATTGTGTACTCTACTTATCAAGCCGTGTCTGGTGCTGGTAGAAACGGAGTTATGGATTTAAAAAATGGTGTGCAAGACTATATTAACCATAGTGATGACGAAATCCTTTCATCCTTAAATATTCCTGCTGTTCCAACATACAAACTAGAAAAATTTGATTACCCAATATTTTCAAATTGTTTGCCTCATATCGATGTGTTTCTAGATAATGGATACACCAAAGAAGAAGAAAAAATGATAAATGAAACCAGAAAAATATTAAAAAGACCTGACCTAAAAATAACTGCTACAACTGTAAGAGTGCCTGTATTTAATAGTCATAGCGAATCTATAAACGTAGAATTTGAAGAAAACTTTGATATGGACGAATTAGTAGAAACTCTAAAAGAGGCTAAAGGTGTTATTGTACAGGACGATCCAAAAAATTCTATATACCCACTCGCTTTGCAAGCAAGCGGAAACGACGACGTATTTGTAGGAAGAATACGTAGAGATTATAGCGTGCCTTCTGGCGTAAATTTGTGGGTCGTTGCAGATAACATTCGTAAAGGTGCCGCTTCTAACGCAGTACAAATTGTAGAAAAGATGCTTGAACAAGTGGGACACTCCTAAACGTTTAAGTATTTGAACAAATGGGACACTCCTAAATGTTTAAGAACTTGAACAAAAAGGAGTGTCCCAAACGTTCAAACGTTTATTTTAAGAATCCGTTTATTATTTGCTCTTCTGCCTCTTTTTCTGTAAGTCCTAGTGTCATAAGCTTTATTAATTGTTCTCCTGCAATTTTTCCAATTGCTGCTTCGTGAATCAAACTTGCATCAACATCATTTGCCTCTATCTTAGGGTCTGAAATTACTCTTGCATTTCCCATTATAATTGCATCGCACTCAACGTGTCCAAAGCATTTTGTATTTCCCTTTACGTTAGAAATAAATTCTTGTACAGATTCGTCCTCTGCAACTGATCTAGATGCAACGTGCACACTCGAGTCTTCGCCGTCTAAGTTTACATCAAATATTGTTTTCGCAGTTTGCTTGCCTGTTGTCATTATTCTTTCTGAGATTACTAAACTACTTCCTTTTTTCATATTTGCATACGTTTCTCTTATTGTTGAAGTAACACCTTTTATTTGAACAGATTCCATTTCCATAGATGCATTTTCGTCAAGGTTTATTATAGTTTGTGGGTTTAAAATTCTTTCTCCTGTGCCTTCCCCTTCTCCATAATGTTTTTCTATATATTTTATTTTAGCCCCTTTAGCCAAATGAAATGTATGTATTCCATCGTGCTCTGCTGTATCACAAGTGCTATTATGAATACCACAGCCTGCCACAATTACTACATCTGCATTTTCTCCTATATAAAAGTCATTGTATACAACATCATTTAGTCCGCCTTGTGTAAGTATTACTGGTATATGTACACTTTCATTTTTAGTATTTGGCTTTATAATAATATCTATTCCAGGCTTGTCCTCTTTTGTTACTATATCAATATTTGCAGTAGTATTTCTTGCAACACCTTTTCCATTTTCTCTAATATTATATGCTCCCATAGGTGTTTTTTCTATATCTGCAATTTGTTTTAATAAATCCTTTTCTATTTTATCCATTACTGTCCTCTCTTTCTCTCATTATTATGGTTTGAAAAAGAATTGATGTTTTGGCTAGGCGAACAAGCTAGAAAACCGGAGGTGTGCTTGTTGCACATCGAGGATTTTCGAAGCGAAGTTCAACAACGCCAAAACGCAATTATTTTTCAAACCTCTGCCCCTCCTTTGCTGCATTTTTCTCTATTATTTACCTTATGGCATACCTTTGTTTTTTCTAATATCTTAGAAAGCATTTCTTCTTTATTTCCTTGTGCTTCAACCTTGCCATTTTTTATAAGAACTATCTCGTCTGCAATATCCAATATTCTTTCTTGGTGAGAAATTATTACTATTGAACCTTTTATATCCTTGTGCATTTTTTCAAATACAGAAATCAAGTTGTTAAAGCTCCATAAGTCAATTCCTGCCTCTGGTTCGTCAAAAATTGTAAGCTTTGATTTCTTTGCTGCAAGCATAGCTATTTCTATTCTTTTTAGCTCTCCACCAGAAAGCCCTGCATTTACTTCTCTGTTTAAATATTCTTGTGCACAAAGTCCAACATCTGCTAAAATATCACAAGCATCACACACCTTTATACTATTACCTGCTGATATTTCTATTAAATCTTTTACTGTTAGACCTTTAAATCTTACTGGCTGTTGAAAAGCAAAACCAATTCCCTTTTTTGCTCTTTCTGTAATAGATAAATTGGTAATATCTTTTCCATCAAAAATTATTTGTCCTGAGTCTGGGTTTTCAATTCCCATAATAATTTTTGCCAGTGTTGATTTTCCAGAACCATTTGGTCCTGTAATAACTATTAATTTGTTATTATCAATTGTTAAGTTTACATTTTTCAAGATGTTTTTGTTATCTCTTGAAAAACAAATATCTTTTAATTCTAACATTTTACCTCCTATTATTGCTCTGAATTTTTGTACCTAAATTGGAGTATGTTTTCGGATTGTTTATATCTGGATTGTAAACAATTTCCTAAGCAAGTTTTATTTTACCATTTTTTAAGAAATTTTACAAGATAATCGTGAGAATAATTTTATACCTTAAGCACTCAAACGTAAAATTTGCGACAACACTGTTTTGCACAAAATATATACAGTTCTAAATTGTAACTACTAGATAATCGTGTTGCATAACATTCAAAAAACATATTCTTTTATAAGCTACATATACATTTAAAAGAGGTAATAATGTTGAAAAAGCATTACATTTAATTCTTTTTCAACCAGATTTGTACCTTAGAAAGGAATGGTAAATGTTTATGAAAGATGTAATATTTAAAGGTTGTGGAACCGCCTTAGTTACTCCTTTTACAAATGATGGTGTGAATTTTGAAGCTCTGCGAAAATTAATTGAATTTCAAATTTTAGAAGGCGTTGATAGCTTAATAATTTGTGGTACTACTGGTGAATCGTCTACAATGAGCACAGAGGAGAAAAAAGCTGTCATTGATTTTGCTGTAAAAATAGTAAACCACCGTGTTCCTGTAATTGCTGGAACTGGTGGCAATAATACAAAAGATGTTATAGCCCTTTCTAAGTATGCACAAGATGCTGGGGTTGATGCTCTGTTACTTGTTACACCTTATTACAATAAAACCACTCAAGTAGGGCTTATTAATCATTATGAAGCAATTGCAGAACACATTAAAATTCCTATTATTTTATACAGTGTACAAAGTAGAACAGGTTTAAACATTGAGCCGGAAACGTGCTTGGAATTATCTAAAATTCCAAATATTGTTGCCATAAAAGAGGCTAGTCGGAAACATTTCACAAGTTGCAAAAATAGCTAATCTCTGTCAAGATAATTTAGCAATTTATTCTGGCAACGACGACCAAGTAGTCCCTATTTTGTCTTTAGGTGGACTTGGTGTTATCTCTGTACTTTCAAATATATATCCTAAATTCGTACACAATATGGTTATGGACTATTTAACGGGCAATTGGCAAAAGGCATCTGCTTCTCAAATTTACGCAATTCCTTTAATTAATTCATTATTTAGTGAAGTAAACCCAATTCCTGTTAAATATGCATTAAACAAAATTGGCTTTGATTGTGGAATTCCAAGGCTTCCATTAGTTGAGCTATCTGACAAAAATAAAGCTAAGATAGACAATTTGTTAGCAAGTTGTAATAATTATCTATAAGTAACTTATTAAAAGGCTAATTTATTCTAAGAGAAGAAGTATATATTAATACATCTACGTTATTTTATTAAAATTTTATTAAATTTCTCACTTAGTACACTTTTTATGCTATAATAATATTATATTAATGTATTTCTTTTATAGAAAGAGTGATTTAATGAACTGTACTAAGGATATTTATACAGAAGTTGGATGTAACATTGATTTATATATAGACCCCAAGGACCGTGAAAATATGTCTGAAGAATATCACCTTGACGAATTCTTTAGCATTATAGAAGATATTATAACAAATGATACTGTAAAACAAATGCAAAATTTCAGGCAGCATTGTGATACCTCTTGTTATAAGCATTGTATGCAAGTTGCATATTTTACATTTATTGCTTGTAAAAGACTTAAACTAGATTATGTTTCTGCAACGAGAGCTGCTATGGTACACGATTTATTTTTATATGACTGGAGAACAAGACATAGAGATGCAGAATTTCCAGGACTTCACGCTTATGCACATCCACAAATTGCATATAAAAATGCAAGCAATCTTTTTAAATTAAATGATGTAGAAAAAGATGTTATCTTAAAGCATATGTGGCCAGTAACTTTTGGTTTTCCCAAATATAGAGAATCATACATAGTAACTGTTATGGATAAATATAGTGCTTGTATGGAAACGTATATGTATATTAGGAACAAATTAAATCAAAAAACTTCTTACAGATATGCTTATGTTTTCTTAAGTTTGATATTTTTTAGAATTATATAGAATATAATTTAATAGAATGTAAATATAGGATATAACTTATTATAGTTATATCTTTTTACTTTAGGAGGTCACTTATGGTTAATATATTGTTAAATGGTTGTAACGGAAAGATGGGTAAAGCTCTTGCTCAATATATAAAAGGTTCTAGCTCTTTTAATTTGTTATATTGCATAGACAAAGAAAATACAGATTTATTTAATAAACTAACTGAAAAGCCAGATGTAATAATAGACTTTTCAACTCCGCAGGCTACTTTTCTTGCTCTAGACTATGCTGTTAAAAACCTAGTTCCAATAGTTATTGCTACTACTGGTTTTAGCAAAGAGGAGGAAAATAAAATAAAAGAATATGCTGAGGCAATTCCTATTTTTAATTCTTCTAATATGTCGTATTGTATACATATTTTTTCCAACCTAGTTGCAAATCTTGCTACCAAATTAAATAATGTAGATATAGAAATAATAGAAAAGCATCATAGGAATAAAGTAGATGCACCAAGTGGCACTGCACTTATGATAGCAGATAATATAAATAAATGCTGTAATGGGAAGTATGAGTATGTATTTAATAGGTGTACTACTAATTTAAAAAATGATAACAATAATGATAATATTAACACTAATACCAATACCAACACTAACATTAGCATTAAAACTAATATACATAATGTCAATAATAGCCCAGTTACATCCAGTCAAGGTAAGAAGCTCAATGGCTTAAAAAATTTCCACTCCGAGGCAAAATCTTATAACGAAATCGGCTTTTCTTCAATAAGAGGTGGTAAGTTAGTTGGAGAGCACACTGTTTTATTTATTGGAGAAAACGAATCATTTGAACTAACTCATACAGCCTATTCTAGGAGCATTTATGTAGAAGGAGCATTAAAGGCTTCTCAATTTATTATTACAAAGAAAAATGGGTTGTATAGTATGGCGGATATGTAAAAATGAAGGAAATCGAAATTTTCCTTCGTCGTTTTCCTTCATTCTTATTATCTCATAAGCATTTTTAATTAGCAGTTATTTGTTGTTTTATCTGCTAATTTTATTTTTCTTTGACTATGTGAATAGCTTTCACATTATAAAAATACTATTTCTTATAATAATTTCATACTATCCAATTTCTCTTATACTTATAAATAATTTTGCTTTTATTTCTGGATTATCTTCAGAAACGGCAACACAAGTTATTCCTCCTGGATCATTATGTAGTATCATATCTTCAGTTATTTCTTCTCCGCTTTCTGTTTGCCATTTATAATTTTTATTTGTCGTATTTTCAGGTTCAATGGTTACTTGTATATTTTCTAATTCTTTATGAACATATACTGTATCTTTAACGGTAAACTCTAATTCAGTCGGATTAATACTTATTCCTGTTACTGGTATTATTTCCGGTTCAGGCTCTGGTATTGGCTCCTCTGTTTCTTCCTCACTACTACCAGCTTCTAAATCTGCTATAAACTCATTCATAAATCCAGCTAAATTTGCTCTTGCATTTGATTCGTAATCTATACTATTTGTTGCTAGGTCTTTTGCCTCCTCTGTCATACTCACTAACCCATTCTCTCCAAATGCAAAATTAATTGTCACTGTTGCCAGTATGATTAATATCACTATTGTAAGAACTAATGCAATTAGTGTTATTCCTCGATTTTTTCTTTTTACATTTTGTAATATTTTTCTTAAGCTTTTCTTCTTCATTTCTAAAAATTCCTCCTCTTTGTATTTTTTCTAAAACTTCTTAGCTATTTTCTAATTTTTTTGTCTGGTGTTTTATTTTGCTATCTGTTACTGCTCTTTCACATTTGTGCTTAATTTATTAAAATTCGTTTACAATTTTTTAGTTTTACAGCACAAAAAGGATAGACTATCCTGTAAATAGAAGCTTTGCCTTTCTCCTATTCGCAATATAATCTATCCTTTTTGCTTTATCTTCTTTTATTATTTTGTTTTTACATACACTTTTAGTACATACTAATAGTGTACTTTCCTTTGTTTTATTTTGTACTTTTTCTGTATTATATTCATTATTTTTTACATCACAAATTTGAGCAACTTTTTCTAATCTATTGCTCTCTCCAGACTGTCCAACGAATATCCTCGTTTACATAAGATATTGTTTTGACATCCTTTAATAAAGAGTCCTTTTTCTCTAATCTTACTCTCTCTTACAACGCCAACAGTTTTGTTGATTTTCTTGATTGTTTTTTCTGTTCTTTCCATCGTTTGTTTTTCTTCCTTTCTACATTAGTTTTATTTTATAGTCTAAGCATTAATAATAGAATTACCAAATTTTATAAACTTTCTATTTTTTCTTTGCTTAGTCCTGTTACTTCTATTATCTCTTCAATTTTCATTCCTTTTTTCTTTAGTTTTTTAGCTATTTCTTCTTTTTCTAATTTTCTTCCGCTTTTTTCTCCAATTTCTTCTCCCTTAGCAAGTCCTTCTTCCTTGCCCTGCTCTGTTGCCATTTGTATATTTACATTATAGTCCCATATTGCTAATTTTCTATTAAATGCCTCCCATCTTTCTTTTTCGTCTGCACTCATTTCGTCTAGGTCTTCTACAACTTTTTCTATTGTCTTATTTTCTTTGCTTACCATTTCTACTTTATCCTCCTCTCCTACTATTAGCCACAGCCATTGCTCTAGCTTACTACTTATTCCTGGATTCTTCTTTAAGAATTTCTTTAATTCTATGTAATGGTATTCTACTTTATGTGTTAACACTTCTTGCTCTTCTTTATACCCCATATCTACATATTTTTCTGCTTCTGTTTCTTCAAATTTCAAATGTACTACACTATGATATGAATTTCTTCTTAGTAAATTTTCTCCTAGTAAATTTATTGCTATAAATCTCTTTAGTATTTTATAATCGTCTCCTATTCTTAGTTGCT
>CAKNRV010000024.1 GCA_930991035.1 uncultured Clostridium sp.
ATGTCAAAACGATATCTTATGTAAACGAGGATATTCGTTGGACAGTCTGGAGAGAAGGAATACGAGAACAAGCAGAGCTAGCTAAGCAAGGGGTAGTAATTGATGATTTGGGTCAAGGAACAGAGACGACAAGAGAAGAGATAATAGAGGCAATAGTAAACGAAATGGGAGGAACAGTAGAAGGGAATGTAATAACAACAGAGGATGAAAAATACGAAATAATGGTAAAGGGAGACAATAGCATAGAAGTAGTAGAAAAGGGACAAGGATATGTAGATGCAGAGTATAAAGAGCCAGCACTAGCAGGAGATTTTGAATACACAATAGACGAAGAAACAAACACAGTAACAATAACAAAATATATAAGAACAGATACAGTTGTAAACATACCAGAAACAATAGAAGGAAGACCAGTTGTGGAGTTAGGAAGTGGCTCTTTTGGTAGTTGGTCTACTGGAATAAAATTACAATCAGTAAACATCCCAGATACTGTACAAACGATAGGTGATTTTGTTTTTTTTGGGAAATCAATTAACGTATATAAATATTCCTAATAGTGTAATAGATATAGAAATGGCAGCATTTAATGATAATCAATTAATTGAGGAACAAGCATATATATATCAAAGAACATCAACAGGAGAGGAAGATAAAACAACATTAGTTGGCTATGGAGGAAATCAAACAGAAATAACAATACCAGGGACAGTTGAAACAATTGCTTATGGAGCTTTTAATAGTGCTTCTTCTATAGAAAGTGTCACAATAGGGGGATAACGTAAAAACCCTAGAGCTAAGTGCATTTACAAATTGCCCAAACTTAAGAAAAGTTGTAATAGGAGAAAATGTAACAAGATTAGGAATGCTGGCTTTTGCAGGGGACTCTAACTTGGTAGATGTAGAATTTAAAGGAAATGTACCAAATTTTAGCTATGGAGGAAGTGAAGATACTTCAGAAAGTGATGGCGAAGGAACTATAACAGGAAGTAGTAGCGTGCTTTCTGGAAATACATTCACATATAATGAAAACTTAAGAATAAAAGTACCGGCAGGAACATTGCAAGATTACAAAACAGCAACAGTAACTTTAAACGGGGAAGAATATTATGATACGTTAGAAACTTGGTTTGTGAAATTTAGCAGTTCTGGTATGGCAAATGAAAGTTGGCTAGATGTATTTTATGAGGAATAAAATTATGCAGTCTTCGTAGTATATAGATACTAGAGTGAAAAATTTTAAAAGTTACAATTCACAACTTAAAAATGTGTTGTATTAGGTTGTGAATTGTAACCATTCAAGTCCAAAAATTTAAAAAAATTCATATTTTCTATTTATTTTTTTGAAATCTTTATATATAATGTATAAAGATTTTTTTGTGGAAATAAAATTTAATATATATCAAAAAATAAAACTTTTTAGAATTCATTATATAACCACAAAAGTAATTAATAAAAATATATATGAAAATCTATAACAAATATATAAGGAGAGTAAAAAAATGAACTTAGCAAACAAGCTCACAATTTTTAGAATTATACTAGTACCAATTATACTTATTATTCCATTTTTAGGTATTCAAGGAACTCTGTGGGGTGTTCCACTTACATACATAATAATTGACGCAATATTTATATTAGCATCATTAACAGACAAATTGGACGGTTACATAGCACGTTCTAAAAATCAAATAACTACTTTTGGAAAATTTTTAGACCCAATTGCTGACAAGATATTGGTAATAGTTGCAATGCTAATTTTAGTAGAAGATGGTAGATTGCCTGCGTGGATACCAGCTATTGTAGTAATTCGTGAATTTGTTATTTCTGGTTATAGACTTGTAGCAGTAGAAAAAAACGGTAAAGTTATTGCAGCAAGTATTTGGGGAAAATTAAAAACAGCAACTCAAATGCTTGGAATAGTATTTGCGTTTATTGATGTAAATGCTTTTGGCGCTATATTTACTCAAAACTTATCAGGTGGACCATTTATACTAAATCTGATTACAACAGCTCTTTTAGGCTTCTCTGTAATAGCTACTATCTTTTCAGGAATCGATTATTTAAAGGGTAGCAAAGAACTATTTAAGGGAGAAGTTTAAATATTAGGAAGGAATGAAATTAACGATGGATAAAGAACAAGCAAAAGCAAGAGTAGAGGAGCTAGTTCCTTTACTTAAATACTATACACAAATGTATTTTGACGACAAACAAGTAGTTAGCGATTATGAATACGATATGCTAATGAAAGAATTAAAAGGAATAGAAAAAGAATTTCCGGATTTAATAAGAGAAGATTCGCCAACGCAAAGAGTTGGTGCAAGCATAAAAAAAGGTTTTGAAAAAGTAACACACGAAGTACCTTTACAAAGCTTGCAAGATGTTTTTTCTTTTGACGAGGTACGTGAATTTGACGAAAGAATGCAAAAAGCCACAAAAGAGAACAACAAAGAACTAAAATATGTTGTTGAAACAAAAATAGATGGATTGTCAGCAGCATTAGAATACAAAAATGGAATTTTTGTAAGAGGTGCAACAAGGGGAAATGGTACAGTGGGAGAAGATGTTACTGAAAATTTAAAAACAATAAAAACAATTCCGCAAAAATTAAAAGAGCCAATTGATATAATAGTTCGTGGGGAAGTATTTATAGGAAAAGAAGAATTTGAAAAGTTGAATTCCGATAGACTAATGGACGAGGAAGAACAATTTGCAAATGCACGTAATGCAGCAGCTGGTTCACTAAGACAATTAGATAGCAAAATTACTGCAAAAAGGCCATTGGATATATACATATTTAATGTACAAAAATCAGATTCCATAAAATTTACATCTCATTATGAAAGCTTAAAGTATCTAGAAAAATTAGGCTTTAATGTCAACCCTGTAAAAATATTTTGCAATAACATAGACGAAGCAATTAAGGCAATAGAAAAAATAGGAAGAGATAGAGAAAAGCTTTCTTTTGGTATAGACGGGGCAGTTGTAAAAGTGGACGACCTAGAGCTAAGAGAAGAAATTGGTACAACTTACAAAACACCAAAGTGGGCTGTTGCATATAAATACCCACCAGAGAAAAAAGAAACAAAACTATTGGATATAGTATGTCAGGTTGGTAGAACAGGAGCAATTACACCAATGGCAATATTAGAGCCAGTAGTTGTAGCAGGTTCTAAAATATCTAAAACAACACTTCACAACGAAGATTTTATTAGACAAAAGGATATCAGGATTGGTGATACAGTTGTAATACAAAAGGCAGGAGATGTAATACCAGAGGTTGTTGAAGTAAAGAAAAGAAAAAGAACAGGCGAAGAAAAGAAATTTGAAATGCCAACAACTTGTCCAGTATGTGGAGCTCAAACCGTTAGAGAAGTTGGAGAAGCAGCTTGGTATTGCAATGGTGTAGAGTGTCCAGCAAAATTATACAGAGGAATAATACATTTTGCATCAAAGGAAGCAATGGATATTGTTGGACTTGGAGATGTGATAATAGAGGAGCTTATAGATAGAGGATTAATTAGCAATATTACAGATTTATATAAATTAACGTTAGAAGATGTTGCATCTTTAAAAAAGAATGGAAAAAAGTTTGCACAAAAATTAATAGATAGCATAGAAGCAAGCAAGCACAGAGATTTATATAGATTAATAAATGCTCTTGGAATAAGACACGTTGGTGTAAAAACAGCAAAATTACTTGCAAAAACTTATGGCTCGATGGACAAACTTATGGAAGCATCTTACGAAAGTTTGTGTATGAGAGAAGAAATAGGAAAAATAATTGCAAAAGCAGTTTATGATTTCTTTAGAGAGGAACAAACAATAGACTTAATTAACAAATTAAAAAGCTATGGAGTAAATATGGAAGAAGAGGTTGACGAAGAAGTAGACGACAGATTTGCTGGACAAACCTTTGTGCTAACAGGAACATTGGAAAAATACTCAAGAGACGAAGCTTCTGAAATAATAGAAAAATATGGAGGAAAAACATCAGGAACAGTTTCAAAGAAAACCACTTATGTATTAGCTGGAGAAGCAGCTGGAAGCAAACTTACAAAAGCACAAAATCTTGGAATAAAAATAATATCAGAGCAAGAATTTGAAAATATGATTAAATAATTCAGTGACAGACTAAAAAAGAAGAAAAGTGAGGTTAAAAAATGGACGGACACTATACTTTTAAAGAATTTAAGCAGAATTTAGACGATGGTTATCAAATGTATTATACTTATGTACGTAATAGATATTTGTTATATAAAACTGCTGAAAACTGCTACACACAAAAACTTTTAACAGATGACGAGAAAAATCCACAACCTAGACATAGTATGTTAACGTTTAAAAGAATAAAAGAAATGTTTCCTCATATGGAAGCTATTGAGTATAAAATTGGTGGAATTGAATGAGTAAAGAGAACCTATGTTATGTAAAACAGAAAACTACATACCATAGGTTCTGTTACGATTTAAAAAAATTTATTTTTCTCTTGACAAAATACGAACTGATGTTCTATAATATATGCCATACAGCGAAAAGTTAATAATACAAAATAAATCACAAGAGGAAGTGATAGAATGAACGAAGAAAAAATTTATTCTAGACTGGTTGAATTAGAGGCAAAACTGAATGACTATGATAAAAGATTTTCACAATTATATACTGAATTACAGGAATATAAAAACAAAGAAATTAGAACTCAAATATTTTATTCTGGACAAATTTTTGATTCATATAGCTTTATAATCGATATTATTAAATCAGCAAAACATAAAATTCTATTAATAGATAATTACGCGGATAGCAGTGTTTTAAAGATGCTAGCAAAGAAAAATAATAATGTTGAAGTATGTCTTGTAACATTACCAAATGCGCATATAAGTAATCTGGATATATTAAAATTTAATGGTCAATACCCCACTATAAGAATTGTTAGAACAAATAAATTTCACGATAGATTTATTTTAATTGATAATAGTTTGCTTTATCATTGTGGAGCATCTTTAAAAGACTTTGGAAAGAAATGTTTTGCAATTAACAAAATTTCTGATAGTAATTTTATTGAATTTGTATCAAATATGGTATAATATTTTTGTGAATATAAAAGTCGGAGGAAAATCGGTTATGAAAAAGATGGGCGAAAATATTTGTGAAATTGAAACTACTGATATAAAGTATATATTTTCTTCAAGAGCTAGTGACAGCAATAAAGGCAATTTTGGCTATGTTGGAATAATTGGAGGAAGTTTGGAATATTCTGGAGCGGTAAAACTTGCTGATTTAAGTGCATCTTCTTTACGAGCTGGCTGTGGAGTAGTAAGATTGATTGTTCCAAAAGGAATTGCCAAAGCAGTTGCTCCTTATGTTTTAGAACAGACTATATTTCCAATGCAAGATATAAACGACAAAATGGTATTTAACCAAGAACAAATTAATCAAGCTTTAAATAAAATAAAAGCTCTTGCAGTTGGTATGGGGTGGGGTCAAAGTAACGAATATGCAAAAATATTAGAATATATTTTAAGTAACTACCAAATGCCTATAATTATTGACGCTGATGGATTAAATACACTTTCTAAAATGAATTTAGAACTATTAAATAATACAAAATGCAAAGTAATTCTTACTCCACACTTAAAGGAGTTTGAAAGGTTATCAAAAATAAATGTTGAAGAAATAAAAAAAGATTCAATAAATCTAGCTAAAGAATTTGCAACAAAATATAATGTTATTTTATTATTAAAAGGACCTACAACAATCATAACTGATGGAAATGAAGTACATTTAGTAAAAAAAGGTTGTGCAGGAATGGCAACTGCTGGAAGTGGAGACGTGCTATCTGGAATTTTAGTAGGCTTATGTGGCTACAATGAACCAAATTTGCTAACTGTTGCAGCAGGAGCATTTTTGAATGGTTTAGCTGGAGAAATAGCACAAGAAAAATACACAGATATTAGTATGGTCGCATCTGACACTGTTAAATGTTTGCCAGAGGCTATAAAATTAATAAGAGAAGAAATAAAGGTATAGATAAACTAGAAATTGTTAATTTAATGTATTGACATATACTCTACTGGGGTATATGATTTTGAAGAAGTATAATTGATTTAAGGAGGATTTATAATGAAAGAAATAGAATTAAAAATTAAAGGAATGCATTGTACAGGATGTAGTACAAGATTAGAGAAAGTATTAAATAATCAAGACGGTGTTGAAAAAGCAAAGGTTAGCTTGGAGGATGCAAAAGCAGACATAACTTTTGACGAAAATGAAATCGGTTTGAATGAGATAAAGGAAGCTATTGAGGATGCTGGCTTTGAGGCAGAGGAGTAAGTTGAAAGGAAAAATAAAAATGAAAAAAGTTTTATTAAAGATAGATGGAATGACTTGCAGTGCCTGTTCTAGCGGATTGGAAAAATATTTGAATAAACAAGATGGGATAATAAATGCTACTGTAAATTTGGTAATGAATAATGCAAGTATTGAATATGACGACAAGAAGCTAGATATTCCACAAATAGAAAAGTTTATACAAAAAGCGGGCTTTGAGAGTTTAGGTATAGATAATCTGCAAAAAGAAGAAAATAAAAAATCAAGAGAAAAATATAAATTATGGGGATTTACAGTCATAGCGATTATAACTTTATATATTGCTATGGGTGGTATGATAGGCTTGCCAGAAATCCCTTTTTTAAGTATGCATAATAATCCGATTAATTACACTATTGCCCTATTAATACTAAGCATAGTGTCAATTATAATGGGATGGGATATTCTAAAAAACGGCTATAAAAATCTAATACATAAAACAGCCAATATGGATACATTAGTAGGTTTGGGAGTACTTAGCAGTTTTGTTTACAGCCTATATGGTACGTATATGATATTTAAAGGTAACCATAGCTATGTGGAAAACTTATATTTTGAATCTGCTGTTATTATTCTTTTCTTCATAAATATTGGTAGATATGTTGAAGCAAGAAACAAGGATAAAACAAAAGAAGCAATACAAAGTTTGATGATGATAACACCAAATAAAGCTACAATTTTAAAAGATGGTAAAGAAAAACAAGTAACACTCGACGAGATTGTAAAGGGAGATATTGTAATTTGTAGACCTGGAGAAAAAATTGCGGTAGATGGAGAAGTAACAGACGGTGTTACACATATAGACGAGTCTTTTGTAACAGGCGAAAGTATACCCTCTAAGAAAGAAATTGGTAGCAAAGTAATTGCAGGAAGTATTAATTATGAAGGAACAATTAAATACAAAGCTGAAAAAATCGGAAAGGAATCTACTGTTTCAGAGATAGTGCGAATGGTTGTAGAGGCAACTAATACTAAAGCTCCTATCGCAAAAATTGCTGATAAAATAAGTGGGTATTTTGTTCCAGCAATTATAATTATAGCAATTTTATCTGCAATAGTATGGCTTATTATTGGGCAAACTCCAGCATTTGCAGTAAATGTATTTATTACAGTGCTAGTGGTTGCTTGTCCTTGCAGTCTAGGTTTAGCAACACCGCTTGCAATTGTTGTTTCTTCTGGAGTAGCAAGTAAAAACGGAATATTAATAAAAAATAGCGAAAGCTTAGAAAATGCACATAAAGTAAAAACAGTTGTGTTTGATAAAACAGGTACACTTACCAAGGGAAAGCTTAGTGTTAGCAAAATATATAATTATTCAGAAACGTCCAATGTGGATGTTATAAAAATTGTCGCTAGCATTGAAAATAAATCTGAACATCCTATAGCTAGAGGCATTATAAATTACGCATCAGAAAATGATGTTCAGTTAGAAGAAATAAGCGAGTTTAAAAATATTGCAGGTTTTGGTGTTAGTGCAAAATTTAACAATAGTTACTATTTAATTGGAAATAGCAAATTGATGAAAGAAAACAATATCGATATTGAATCAGCAATGAAAGACGAAGAAAACTTAGAGTTAGATGGTAACAGTATACTATTTGTGGCAGAGACTGCTAATAGCAAAACAATTGAAGCAAATATGAAGAATGCAGACAATATAAATTCTAATACTCAAGAATCAGAACTAGAGGTAAGAAATACTAACAATGTAATAGACAACCAAATGTACAAATTAATAGCACTTATTGGAGTAAAAGACGTTGTAAAAGATGAAGCTATCGAGGTTGTGGCTAAATTGCAAAAGCACAAGATTGATGTGGTAATGCTTACTGGAGATAATGAAAAAACGGCAAAAGCTATTGCAAACAGTATTGGAATTACTAATGTAATTGCAAATGTTCTTCCAAAAGAAAAAGCTGAAAGGGTAAAAGAACTAAAACAGAATGGACTTGTTATGATGTGCGGAGATGGAATAAATGACAGCGTAAGCTTAGTTACAGCAGATATTGGTGTGGCTGTTGGAAGTGGGACAGATATAGCAATGGATAGTAGTGATGTAGTTCTAATGAAGGATAATTTGGAAAAAATTCCAGAGTTAATGAAGATTAGTAAAAGAACAATTAGAAACATTAAACAAAACTTATTTTGGGCATTCTTTTATAACATATGTATGTTGCCAATTGCAATGGGTATATTTTCTTATTGGGGAGTAACTATGAATCCAATGTTTGCATCACTTGCAATGACTCTAAGTAGCATTACTGTCACTTTAAACAGTTTAAGATTACGCAAATAAGATATGCAAAAAATAGATTTAAAGTAGAAATAGGAGAATAATTTATGAAATTAGATAAAGAGAATACTAAACAAATAATAAAAATAATTATAATTGCGGTTATTTTAATAGCTATCGTACTTAACATAGGAACAGTTTGGAGTGGGATAAAGCTATTCCTTGACATACTTTCACCATTTATTTGGGGATTAGCAATAGCTTTTATACTAAATATATTTATGATTTTTTATGAAAACAAAGTGTTTGTTTCAAAAAAGAATAAACATTCAAATAGTAAAGAAAAAATAAATATTAAAGTGGAGTCAAAAAGAAAAAGACGTAAAAGAACATTTTGTATTTTGCTATCAATTATTACAATAGTGGCTATCATAGCTATAATAATGGTATTGATTTTACCGGAGTTTTACGAGGTAATTAAAAACTTAATAAGTAATATACCATCATATTTAGAAGATTTAAAAGATTTTGCTATTGATACAACTCAAAGAGTACCAGAATTGAATAATTTTATACAAAATATAAATATTGATACAGATGCTTTGAGAGAAGGAATAATGAATCTTTCTAAAGATGTATTAGATGTTACAATAAACCAAGCTACAGGATTATTTTCTAATATAGTAAACTTCTTTATTGCAGTAATATTTGCAGTATATATTTTAGCTAATAAGGAACAATTAAAAATACAAGCTAAAAAGTTTATTTATGCAAATTTTAATAAGGAAAAAGCTGACGATATTATAAAAGTAAGCAGATTATCTAGAGATTCATTTAGAAATTTTATAACTGGACAAGCAAAAGAAGCAGTAATACTTGGAACTTTATGTGCCATTGGAATGTTTATTTTAAACATACCATATGCACTCCCAATAGGAGCATTAACTGCATTAACAGCGTTTATTCCAATAGTTGGAGCATTTATAGGTGGATTTGTAGGAGCTGTTTTAATAGTTGTAGTTAGTCCAATAAAAGCACTAATTTTTATAATATTTATAATAGTTTTACAACAGATAGAAGGAAATTTAATATATCCACACGTAGTTGGAAAGAATATGGGCCTTCCTGGAATTTGGGTATTAGTTGCAATTACTATTGGTGGCAGTTTGTTTGGAATAATTGGAATGATAGTAGGATTGCCAATAGTTGCAGTTATTTATTCTATAGTAAGTGAAAATATAGATAAAAAACTTAAAGAAAAAAATATAGAAAAAATTTCATAAAAAAACTTTTAAAAAATTTAAACTTTTTGTATCTGAAAAATATCTAATATTGTAAAATACAAAATGAGCTAAAAGGAGAAAAAAATGAACGCAGGATTAAATGAAATTAAAAGTTTAAAGAAAAAAAGAGTTGCTGTACTAATTTCTATTATAATTTTAATTATTCTTCTAATAACAATATTGTTATGGAATATTTGGTGGGAAAATTATGAAACATTGCATTCTTCAGCAGACCTAGATTATGAGGGTGCAAAAGATTCTTTAATACTTAACAGTATAGAAAAGAATGATGCAGAAGAAAATGATGGTGAAAGTAGTAATAATGGTCTATCTAATAATATTAGTATTGGTAACAATGAAACGGATACAAATGTACAAAACACAATAAATACTTCTAATAATATTGAAAATACAGAATCTAATTCTAACAATACTGACAATAACAATATTACAAATATCCAAGAAGACGAGAATGACTCTAAAGAAAATGAAAATAGTATAAATAATTCGAACAGTGGAAATAGTAATAATGCTATTACATCTGGTGATAATGAAGATAGTAAAAATAATAGCAATTCTGAAAACAACAAAAATCAGGGCTCAAACGGTAGCACAAGTAATAACATAACATTTGATGGTACAGTAGCATTTATTGGAGATTCAAGAACGCAAGGCTTTATAATGTATAACGGACTCAAAAATGTGCAAGACTATTCTTATGTAGGACTTATGGTTGATACAGCTGTAACTAAAAAGTTCGTAAAAACTGATAATGGACAAAAAATAACTTTGCTACAAGATATGAAAAATAAAAATATAAAAACAGTATATATTATGCTGGGAGTAAACGAATTGGGCTGGTCGTATCCAAGTGTATTTAAACAAAAATACTTAGCATTGATTGACGAGATAAGAAAAGTTAAACCTAATTGCAAGATTTATGTGCAATCTATAATCCCCGTAACTAGATCTAAGGATCAGTCTGATAACATATACAATAATACAAATATAAAAAAATTTAATAAATTAATCCAAGAAGTAGCAAGTGAAAAAAATATAACATATTTGGATGTTGCTTCTGCATTAGTTGATACAAATGGATATTTGCCAGAAAATGCAAGTACTGATGGAATCCATATTGGAAAAACATATTGCCAAAAATGGTTGAATTACTTAAAAAATAATTCGTAGAAAAAATTAGATAGTGTAAGTTGATATGTAATTTTTACTGTATTTTAGCTTTAGCTAAAGAAAAAATTCTAAAAAAAATATATAAATTGGAGGAAGTCTTATGAATAAAAAAGTTGTTATACCAATCATAATTATAGCTTTAATAGTCCTAGTAATAGTAGTTGTTTCTGTTATTAATAAAGATAATCAAAATATACAAATAAATATAGAAGAATTAGCTACAAACATAAGTCAAAGTGGGGCATTTGAAGATGAACTTGCCAAGGTTGATCCGGAAATGACAAAAAGTGATTATGGATTTTCAGATGAAGAAATCAAAGAGATAGTTTCGTACCAGGGAAGTGGTGCAACTAGTGAAGAAATAGTTATTTTTCAAGTAAATGATAGAAGCCATTTAAATAGTGTAAAGGAAAAAATTAATACTAGATTAGAGGAAAGAAAAGAGGCTTTTGAAGGATATCTTCCAGAAGAGGTTTTTAAAATTGAAAATAATGTATTAGATATTAGAGGAAATTATGTTATTTTATGTATATCAAATGACTCTGGAACGATAGAAGAAACAATAAACAATTATATTAAAGGATAGGAATAAAAAGATGTCACTAATGTCTTTAGAAATATTGGAAGATTATATAAGAGAAAATCAAGAAAAATTATATAAAGTAGCATATACGTATACAAGAAATCAAGACTTAGCATTAGATGTTGTACAAGAGGCTATTACGAAGTCTCTGGAAAATATTTCTAAATTGAAACACGAAGAATATGTAAAAACATGGTTTTATAGAATTCTTATAAACGAATCACTAAAAGTATACAAAAGAAACAAAAAATATATACAATTAGAATTACAAGAAGATATACAAACTAATCAAGGATATAATGAAGATAAAATCGCGGAAAATATAGACATATATAACAATATTCAGAAGCTAGATAATAAACTAAAGACTGTTATAATATTAAGATTTTTTGAGAATTTGAAAATAGAAGAAATAGCAGTAATAACTAAGACTAATGTAAATACAGTTAAATCTAGACTTTACAAAGGACTAAATGAGATGAAAAAGAATATTGAGAGGAGATAAGATATGAGCTTAATAAAAAAATGTAAGAGTGTATATGATTCTTTAGAAGTTCCGCAAGAATTAGATTATGTTGTTAATAGAACTATACATCAAAGTAAGGTACATCATAAAAATAGAGCAAAAATATGGATAAAGGGGACAACAGCTTTTTTTGGTGCAACCTTTGCCTTGTTTATATTATTGCTAAATACAAATGAAAGTTTTGCTAAATCTGTCGAAGACTTGCCGGTTATTGGAAAATTAGCAGAAGTTTTTACAATAAAAGAATATGTGGAAAATAACGAAACAGAATTAATCGAAGCAAAAATTCCTGCTATAAAAAATACTGGAAATGGCGACTTAGAAGAAAGAATTAACTATGAGATTTCTTATAAAATTAATGAGGTATTAGAAGAAGCAAAACAAAGAGCAGAAGAATATAAAAATGCAGTTTTAGCAACGGGAGGAACAATGGAGGACTATATACCTACTCAAATAAATATTGATTACAAAATCACATATCAGGATGATAAAATAATTTCTTTTGTTATTACAAAAACTGAAAGTTCTGCGTCAGCTTATCAAGAACAGTATTTTTATAATATTGATATAGAAAATGGTAAAGAATTAAACTTAAAAGATGTATTAGGCGAGAATTATAAAAATGTTGTAGATAAAGATGTAAAAGAACAAATAAAAGAAAGAATGGCAGAAAATGAAGATAATATGTATTTTACAGAGGAAGAAGGAGGATTTTCTGGCATTGACAATGAATATCAGGATTTTTATATAAACGAAAATAAAAAAGTTACTGTTGTATTTCAAAAATATGAGATAGCACCAGGATATATGGGAACTCAGGAATTCGAAATAGAAAATGAGACAATTGTGTAAAAAATTAAAAACTAAAAGATTATATAAAAGCAATTGATTTTTTTAGCAAAGGAGAAAAAAATGGTATTCAGCAGTGTAGTATTTTTATATATATTTCTGCCAATAATGCTCTTAATATATTTTATAGTACCAAAGAAATTTAAAAATTTAGTAATGATAATTTCTAGTTTTATATTTTTTGCGTGGGGAGAAATTAGATATATACCAATAATGCTAATTTTAGCAGTAATGGATTTTTGGTGCGGCAATAAAATAAATGCAAATTGGGAAAATAAAAGTAAAAAAAGATTATATTTATGGATAGATGTAGGAGTAAATCTACTTATTCTATTCTTCTTTAAATATGCGGATTTTATCATATCTAGCATAAACGGGATAACGGGATCAAACATTCCTCTTTTAAATATTCCGCTTCCAATTGGTGTGTCTTTTAATACTTTTCAATCACTATCTTACATAATAGACGTATACAGAGGAACTGTAAAATGTGAAAAAAGTTTTTATAACTACTTAACATATACAACATTGTTCCCACAAATCATAGCAGGTCCAATTGTAAGATACGAAACAGTTGATGAAGAATTAGTAGATAAAAAAATAAGTTTAGACAACTTTTCAATTGGAATGAAAAGATTCATTGTTGGGCTTGGAAAGAAAGTCTTAATCGCAAACAATGTAGGAGCACTGTGGAATGTTATAGAAACATATGGCTATGGAGAAATGTCGGTCCTATTATCTTGGATTGGAATAATATCATTTGCATTACAAATATATTTTGATTTTAGTGGATATTCAGATATGGCAATAGGACTTGCAAAAATATTTGGAATGGACTTTGACGAAAACTTTAACTATCCATATATCAGCAAAAGTATTACAGAATTTTGGAGAAGATGGCATATTACTTTAAGTAGCTGGTTTAGAGATTATATCTATATACCATTAGGCGGAAATAGAAAAGGTTTATCGAAACAAATTAGAAATATCTTAATTGTGTGGGCTTTAACTGGTGCTTGGCACGGAGCCTCTTGGAATTTTGTGCTTTGGGGATTATATTTTGGTGTAATATTAATTATAGAGAAATTGTTTATGCTTAAAGTTTTAGAAAAATTACCAAAGCTTTTTGGACACATATATACTATATTTTTAGTATTGATTAGTTGGGCTATTTTTGCATTTGAAGATTTAGGACAAATTGGAACATATTTAAGTTCAATGTTTGGACTAAATGGTGTAAGCTTCGCAAACCCAGAAGCAATTTATTATCTACAAAATTATATAATAATTATTTTGATAGGTATAATATGTAGTGTGCCATTAAAGAAATTGTTTGTAAAAAACAATCAGAAAGTTAAAGAAAATGTTGGAATAACGATAGAAGAAAAAATAGAAATACCACGTAACGCAAAAGCAAATAACAAAAGTAATAGAAAAGAAATACTAACCTCAGTTTGTACAAGTCTTTGCTTTATAGCAGTGCTATTACTATGTACAGCAAGTTTAGTAAACAATAGCTTTAACCCATTTTTGTATTTTAGATTTTAAAGAATATTATTTTTTATTATTTGTTTATTTGTAGATGGGTACAACGAATTTTATTTGAGTTAATTTGTAATGGAAAGGAAACTAAATGAAAAATAAAATATTTTTTATAATGTTCATAACAGTATGGATAATAATTGTAATAATAAATTTTATATGGCCAAAGCAAGTGTTTTCTGAAGAAGAAAATAGAATGCTTGCAACAATTCCAAGGTTTTCATTTTCAAGTTTTATAAATGGAGATTATCTAAATGGAGTAAATGACTATATAAATGATCATTTTGCATTTAGAAATATTTATTTAAAACTAAATTCATTTTGGGAAACATCTGTAATGGGAAAAACAGAAAATAATGATGTATACATTGGGAAAGACGGATATCTATTTGAAAAATTCTCTTATGAGGAAGAAGAAAAGAAAAATGTAGAATCAAATGCAAAGGTAATCTATAAATTCGCAGAGCAAATGAAAGAATTAAATGTGCCAACATATTTTTTACTTGTTCCAAATTCAATTTATATAAATAGTGATAAATTACCAGAAAATGTAGAAACACCTGACCAGCACGATATAATTAAATATGTATATGAAAATACAAACAATACAGTTAATATAGATGTAACAGATGTGTTAGAAAAAGAAAATGCGAAAAGGCAGCTATATTTTAGGACAGACCACCATATGAATAGTGACGGAGCTTATGTGGTATACAATGAATTTTGTAAAGCTGCAAATATAGATGCAGTTCCAATAGAAAATTTTATAAAAGTGAAGATTACAAGTAATTTCCTAGGCACTTTTGATTCTAAAGCACAGATAATTAATCAAGTACCAGATGAGATATTTGTATATCAAAATGATATAAACACAAATATTAAAGAAGCTATTTATGATAGAGAAACTACAAATAGTATTTTTAACGAAGAATATCTTGAAGGAAAAGATAAATACTCATATTTTTTAAATGGTAATAATAGTAAAGCTGTTATAAAAACAAATGTAACGAACAATAAAAAACTACTTGTTATTAAAGATTCGTATGCACATATTATGTCACAATTTTTGTGTGAAAATTATAGTGAGGTACACTTTTTAGACCCTAGATATACAAATTTTGACTATGCTGATTATGTGAAAGAAAATGAAATAACAGATGTTCTTTTTCTATACAATGTATCTAACTTTACTACAGATACGAATTTAAGAAAAATTATTCAATAAAACCATAGCGAATTATTTATATTTATGATAAAATATCAATTGTAGATAAAACTTCAAAGAAACAGTAAATTTACACATAAAGGACATAAAAGTAGTGTATAAATATAAGCGAAGGGAGTTGATGAACTATAGAAGAATTAGTAGTTAAGAAAGGTGAAAATAAACTGCAAGAGGATGCCCAATATAAAAGACTTACTCTTATGTATAGTGCAGCTCTAAAACAAGTGGAAACAAAAATTGAAATAATAAACAATGAATTTAAAACGTTACATAAATATAATCCAATAGAACACGTAAGTAGTAGAATAAAAAGTAAAGAGAGTATCAACAAAAAATTAATGAAAAAGGGACTTGAACCAACCCACGAAAATTTGGTAAAAACAATAAATGACATTGCTGGTGTACGTATTATATGTTCTTTTATACCAGATATATTCAAAATTGTAGAAATGTTAGAAAATATGCAAGATATATCTATCTTGAAGAAAAAAGACTATGTTACTACACCAAAAGAGAGCGGATATTCAAGTTATCATTTAATAGTATCTGTGCCAGTAAGTTTATCTATGGGAACTATTAATGTTAAAGTTGAAATTCAAATTAGAACTATGGCAATGGATTTCTGGGCTAGCCTAGAACATAAAATTAACTATAAGTACGAAAAACAAATACCAAAAGCAATAAAAAAAGAACTAAAAGAATGTGCAAAAATGACACAAAAATTAGATAGAAGGATGTCACATTTGGGTCGTAACTTAATGGAAGAAGAAAAACAAATAGTAAAAGAAATTACGGCAGAGTATACCACAGTATACGCTAATGCTTTGCTTGCATCTAACTAAAAGGAGAAGGTTGGAAAAGAATTACAATTTGTGCCTTGAGAAAGGAATCAGATTAAAAATGAAGAACTTAATAATAGATTCAAGAATACGAAATGAAGAATACAATTACTTAAGCAAATTCTTTAATGTGATAAAATTACCATTATCAGAGGATGTGTACGAGGAAATTTCGGGGCATAGTGATATATTCTATTGTAAAATACACAATGAAGTTATTACTGCTCCAAACAGTGTTATAAAGGATACTAATTTTAAAATTGGGCAGACAGTTGTGAAAAAATTATATCCAAGTGATGTACCATATAATGTATGCCGAATTGGGGATAAAATAGTTGGAAGCAAATATACGGATAAAAGTATAAAGCCAGATATTTTGGTAAAGCAAGGTTATGTAAAATGTTCAATAGCAGTTACTGGTGCTAATTCGTGCATTACATCAGATAAGGGAATAGAAGAAGCGCTTAGAAAAGAAAATATTGATGTGCTATATATTAATGAAGGAAATATAAAATTATTAAAAAAAGATGGCTCAATTTCTAAAATGAAGGGATTTATTGGTGGAGCAACTTTGGTATTTGACAATAAATTCATATTGTTTGGAGATAGTAAATACTTAAATAATAAAGATAAAATATTGGAGCACTTACACAACCACAATTTAGAATTAGTTGATTTTAAAAGACTTGATATCTATGATTATGGCAGTGGAATTATTTATTAATAAAATTGTAAATGTTTGGTATGAAATTTAAAGAAGGTGTCTTAAAATTGGCACCTTTTTTAAATTCCTACATCATTTATTTGAATATGCAACAGCAGAGATTCTATCATAAGGTTTAGTCATAAAATAATTCATTCCTTTCTTAATTTGTAAAAAAATATACCCTTTTAAATATTATATGAAAGAATTAAGAAAATCTTTATTGCGAAAAAATAAGAATAGTTATAAAATATATAATATAATCTTGTTGAATTAGGAAGTGATAATTTGAGAAATAAAAAGAAAAAAGTACAAGAAGACGAAATACCAAAATCTGTATTAAAAATGAAAAAAGAAAAAGAAAGAAGAGAAGAAGCGGAAAAAAAGAATAAATCAAGCAATGAGAAAAAAAGAGGAAGAAAATCAAACGAAGAAATAGAAAATGAAAAAAAGCAAAGAAGAAAAAAATTTAGAAGAAAGGTTATTATGTTTCTTATTCTCATTATCTTAATTGCTGTGGCAATTGCTTTAGCAATTTCTGCTTATTCGTGGAGACAACTAACTAAAGATATTTTCTTAAATAAAAGATCAGTTGTGGTTGATACAGAAGGAAATGTGATTGCAACTTTAGGAGCAGAGCAAAAAAAAGTAACCGTAGAGTATGAAGATATTCCTAAAAATTTAGTTAATGCATATATATCAATAGAAGACGAAAGATATTATTCTCACTTTGGTATAGACATAAAAAGGACTGGAGGGGCGATACTTTCATATGTTACGCATTTTGGTAATTCTTCTTATGGAGGAAGCACGATAACACAGCAATTAGTAAAAAATATAACAGGAGATACAAGTGATAGTGTAACGCGTAAAGTTAAAGAATGGTGGAAAGCATTTTTACTAGAGATGTATTATACCAAAGACGAAATTATGGAAATGTACTTAAATGTGATTTATGTTGGACCAAATGTTTATGGTGTTCAAACAGGTGCTAAATATTATTTTGACAAAGATGTATCAGAATTATCATTGGCAGAATGTGCATATTTAGCAGGAATAAACAATTCTCCAAACTCATACAATCCATTTTATGAAGATGCTGATAATTCAGAATTAATAGAAAATAGAACTTTAACAGTATTACAAAAAATGCTGGAGTTAGGATATATCAATCAAGAAGAATATGATGATGCGGAAGAAGAGGTAAAAGATGGACTTGACTTTGATAATGGAGAAATAGAGACAGAAAATCCTATTTATTCATATCATACAGATGCTCTGATTTCAGATGTAATTGAAGATTTAGCAGAGGAAAAAAATATTTCAGAAACTTTTGCACAAAACTATCTTTATCTAGCAGGACTTACAATACATAGTACACAAGATTCGGATATGCAAAAAGAAGTTGAAGAAGAGTTCTTAAAAAGACAATACAGGCTGAAGTCTTCTGATGGAGAAAGTACAGCACAGGCAGCGATGGTTATTATGGACCATAAAACAGGTAAAGTTTTGGCTTGCGTAGGTGGATTAGGAGAAAAGGAATATTTTAGAGGTTTAAATAGAGCAACTCAAAGTCAAAGACAAACTGGTTCTGCAATAAAACCACTTGCTGTATTAGTACCAGGAATTGACAGGAAAATATTTACCGCTTCAACCATTTATGACGACTCTAAGAAGACATTTGAAAATGACTATTCACCAGGAAACAATGATGGAGGATATTTAGGCGAAATAACTGTTAGAAGGGCTTTGGAGTCGTCTCAGAACATACCTTTTGTGGAGATGATGGAAGATATAACTCCTAGTAGAGCAATATCATATTTAGAAAACATAGGAATTACATCATTAACAGAAGAAGACGAAAGCTTAGGATTGGCATTAGGTGGATTGCAAGTAGGAATTACACCTCTTGAAATGGCAGCAGCATATAGCACCATTGCAAATGATGGAGAATATATTGAACCTATCTTCTATACTTCAATAACCAATAGTGAAGGAAAAGTTGTTTTAGAACCAGAACAAGAAACAAGAAATGTATTTTCTTTGCAAGTAGCATATATTGTAAAAGAACTTTTAACACAGCCTGTTGAAGGAACTTATGGAACAGCAACATATTGTGATATACCAGGAATAGAGGTTGCAGCAAAAACGGGAACAACAGACGAGAACTATGATAAATGGCTATGCGGATTTACTCCATATTATACAGCAGTTACTTGGTTTGGATTTGACCAAAACGAAACAATATCTTACAATAACCAGAACCCAGCAGGTATTATTTGGGCAAATGTAATGAAAAGAGTACATAATGGATTACAAAATATAAGCTTTGTGAAACCTGGCTCAATTGACACAGAAATTGTTTGCGCAGAAACAGGAATGCTTGCTAGAACAGGATGCACAAATACGTATGAAGAGTACTTTTTACGTGGAACTGTGCCAGAGCTATGCAGTGAACACTCTGGAAGTAAAGTAAGTAATAATTCTTCAAATGAGGAAGAATCAACTAAACCTACCGGAACATACAAAGACGACGAAGAAGAATTGGAGCTAGACCCAAATGACGAAGAAGTTGTAAACATAATAGAAGAAAATGTAATTCAAGAAGAAAATGTAGAAGACACAAATACAAATACTGAAGAAGAACCAGAGCAAGGTTCGGATGCATCAAATGCAATACAAGAACCAATAGTTAATGATATTACACAAGATGAAGAAAATATAGTAGATAATACAACAGTACCAGATAATACAAATACAATTAACGAACCAACCAATATAGTAGAAAGTGTTAATGTTGTAGAGAATGTAAATGTAGTGGGAGACAATACAATATTTTAATCCTGTTTATAAGCAATAGGTGTTATATATTCACTAACAAAGAATGTTTTTTGTATGAATCTGCATCAAACTATTGCCAAATATAGGACTTAATGGTATAATAATTATGTTAAGTTTGAAATGAGATGTAAATATGGAGAATTTGAAAGATAAAATAATAAATCAATTACAAAAATATAAAAAGTCAAATATTACACTAGACGAAATATATAAATTATCAGGACTTACAATTGTGCCATCTACAATATATGAACTAAATACATGTCTAAATGAATTAATAAATGAAGAAGTAATACAACCTCTTAAAACCTCCAAAAAGAACGTTAGAGGAATGTATGTAAAATATAGAATTATAAAGCATAACGATACAATAGAGGTAAAAGAAGAAATTGTACAAACTCTCATAAAACCAATCAAAATTGAATATTACTTAAAAAATCCTAAGGAATATGTGCAAGATAGAGAGTTTATTCAGACAATAAATAACTATTTAAAAAATAGCGAAAATAAAGATATGCCTATTACTGTAAACGAAAGGTCATACCAATTGTTTAAAAATGAAAAATTGCTAAAAGAAAATGAAAATATTTTAAATAAATTAGGCATAGAATTTGAAACATTGAATTGCTATGATACATATGAGCCATTTTTCTGTTATATAAATCCATCTTTTCAAGGAAAGAATAAAGTAGTTATAATTATTGAGAATAAAGATACATTTTGGTCTACTAAAAAAGCTGCAGAGGGCAATTCGAATGTATATATGGTAATATATGGAGAAGGAAAAAAGATATTAAAGAGTTTTTCATATATAAAAGAATTTGATATATCAAATTCAGATAAAATTTTGTATTTTGGAGATATTGATTATGAAGGAATAAATATATGTATGTCTTTAATATATGCATATCCGAAATATAATATGCAGATATTTAAAAATGCATACAAAAAATGTTTAGAATTAGAAGATAATTTGCAAAAATTACATCACAATCAAAATAAAGTAGATCATTATATCGATGAATTTTGTAAAGTTTTTGATACCTTATCACAAGAAAAATTAAAGTATATTTTTGATAATAATTTTTATATTCCACAAGAGATACTTACATTTGAAGAACTAAAGAAAGTAATTAAATAATTCAATTACATATTATGATTACATAGAGAGGGAGTGGAGTAAAAAATAATGAGCGAAATAATCTATAATGATGAGCAATTAAAACAAAAGCAATTTGAAGATGTATCAAATGATGTTATAGAAGAAATTGACGCAAGGCAAGAAAATGCAAAAATATATTATCCATATTTTGAAATTTATAGAAAATTAAAATCAAGGCAAGAAGGTAATAAATATGACTTGGTGTCTATATTTATTGCTATCTTGTCATTTTTGCTTTATACTGGTAAGCTTGATAACAGAAGAATTAGATATGAAGATATATGTGATTTTGTAAAATATTTTATTAAGAAAGAGTATGGCAAAAATATTTCAGATAGTGAAAATCAAGAATTAGTTAATCAGTTATTAGATGACGCTCAAAATAAAGGTACTAATTTTACATTTTATTATTATGATTTAAAAAACAAGAAGAGAAAGCAAAGGCATATTAAATATATTGAGATTAAACTAGATGAAGACGGAGAACTGAATTACTATATCACAACACAAGGAATTGATTTCTATTTGAAAACAAAAGAGTTTCCAGATTCAACTCAAGTTACAATAAATCTACTTTTATTTAGAAAGCAAATTGAAAAAGGTTCGTTCCGCTTCGCCTACGATACTGTTCGAAGACTTAATATTGAAGTTCAAAGAAAGATTGAACAAAAAGAAAGCATTTTGGATGGACTTATGTATGGTGGAAAAGAAGGAATAGATGCCTATAACCAATATAACCAAAATGTTATTAATCAATTTGCTGAAGAGGAAGAGCTTTTTTCAGATGTTACAGAGATTATAAGGAATTTATATAATGATATTTTAAATAATGACAAAGTAGAGAATTTATCTACAAAAGAGAAAGAATCTCTTGATTTAATTATGAAAATTCAAAAAGAATTAAATAAAGCAGTAAGTGAACATACAAGGCTTTTAAAAGAGGCTATTTCAATGACAAGCAAGTATGATGAGATTTCTAATATGAAAATAAGGGGAAGTTTCTCACAAAAATTCCAGTTTGAAAAAGAGTTCGAAAAGATTACAGAGAAACTTACCCCAGATAAACTACAATACATTGTGTCACCATTTTTATTACCAAAAATAGCAAAAGAGTTTAATCCAATAAAAGCATTTGAAGAACAAAGGTTGACAAAGCAAAAAGAAGAGATTATTCATTCGGAAAAGATGGTATTTAAGGAAATGGAAACAATTGATATACTTACACAGAAAAGAGTAGAAAATAATATGAAATTCTATTTTTCGGTATTAGTAAGTCTATTAAAAGAAAAAAACGAAGTAAAATTGAAAGACTTTGCCGAATATATCAAAGAAAACTTTAAAGAAGAGTATTTGTACAATAGTGATTTTATTCCATTTGTTATTTATATGAATAATAAAAAAGAAATTGTAGATGATGAACTATTTAACCAAATACCGCACAAAAAAGTTATTGTAATACCGCAAAAAGAAGATCTTGAATTAGGTAATGGACTTAAAGTAACGGATTTACTGTTTATGTATGAGACTATATAGTATTGTACACATTTATAATGTATCTCTAGAGAAGGAATAATAAAAGGAGGAAAACATGGACACAAATAATGATGCAATGGACATTGCACTAGAAATAATATATACGTTGTTACAAGGAAATGAAATAAGTAAAGAGAAAAATTCTGAACTATATTCGCAATATAGAAATAATGTAGAGATTGAAACTATGGCAAGTAAGATTGCTAAAAAACTGGGTTTTGAAATTTATGCAATGAATCAGGAACTAACCTTATGCGTTATGGCAAATAATAAAGTTTTTGGATACACAAACGAAGATTTGAAAAATAGATTAAAGCAATTGAACAAGAATGAAGATATTTATTTGATGTATTTTATTATTATTACTCTTATAACTTGTTTTTACAAAGAGTCTGGATATAATACGCCACGTGACTATATTAGCTTAGAAGAATTAATAAATACGATTAATATTAAGTTTAATACGCTGGTAAGTGAGGACATGGAAAAGAAAAGCGAAGAGCTAAAATGCAATTTTGTAGATATAAAAAATGTGTGGGATAGATTGCCAGACGCAAGAAAAGAAGTGATTGGCCTTGCTAAAAACGATAAGATTTCATTTGTAAAGCTTATATTAAGATTTTTACAAGATGAAAAGCTAATACGTTTTGATGAACAGAGGAGAATTATTACAATTACGAATAGATTTAAGTCAATTGTGTATTTTTATTTTGAGTATAGCAAAGATAACAAAAATGAATTAATGGAATATATTTATGGAGATAGTGTAAAGTAATCTATGAAAAAATAGAATATGAAAACATTATCCAGAAAA
>CAKNRV010000025.1 GCA_930991035.1 uncultured Clostridium sp.
TTGAGCAACTGTTTTTTTACCATCTAACATAACATTGTTGATTAATTTTGTAACAACTTTGCTATTGTATATTGGATCTGGTAAAACATCTCTTTTTGCTATAATTCCTCTTCTTGGCACTATTCTTCACTCCTTTTCTTGATATTATTCATAAAAATATCTTTTGGTGTTTAAACAAACACCTAAGTTACTCTGAAAAGATTTTCTCTCTTCCGTATAGTGCGTATATTCTATTATAAATTTAAGTACCTTAAATTAGTAATTTCATATATGCACCATTATTTTACTATTTTTTAGGTTTTTTTGCTCCATACTTAGATCTACCTTGCATTCTATCTTTAACTCCGGCAGTATCTAATGTACCTCTAATAATGTGGTATCTAACACCTGGAAGGTCTTTTACTCTTCCTCCTCTTATTAGAACAACACTGTGCTCTTGTAAGTTATGTCCTATACCTGGAATATATGAAGTTACTTCATATCCATTAGAAAGTCTAACTCTGGCAACTTTTCTTAATGCAGAGTTTGGTTTCTTTGGTGTTACTGTTTTTACAACTGTACATACACCTCTTTTTTGTGGAGATCTTTGATTTGTTACTTTTTTGTTTCTTGAGTTATATCCGTGTTGTAAAGCTGGTGCAGTAGATTTTGTTGTAGAACTTTTTCTTCCTTTTCTTACTAATTGATTAATTGTTGGCACTTAAATTTCACCTCTTTCTTTAAATATATTTTTCTATATTTTATTGTACTGCAAAACAAATTTTAGAGTACAATAAAAGACCGTCAGTATAGGTATTCTATACTAACGGTACTATTTTACCACTTTTTTACTGCTTAGTCAATACAAGTTGCTGAATTTGTGCAGATTTTTCCATTTATTATCTTTGCTCTTCGCTGTCTTTATCTTTTTGGTCACTAATTATAACTGTATCTTCAGCATCTCTGTCCATACTAGCTTTTGGTTGCTCAGTTGTTACACCTTCTCTTAAGCTCTTTTTAAAGTCTTTTTCCATAGCCTTTCCTTTTTCATAAGTTTGTATGAAACTCTTTTCTTCGTCTGATAAGTTCATATCTTGACTAAATTGTTCAAAATCGAATCCTTCTTCGTCGTGCATTTGCTTATATGCTGACCATACTTGTTGTTCTCTTGGTCTTTCGTCCAAATTTTCTTTTATTAGTTTTTCTTGATCAACATTTGCTATGCTTCTTCCTGCTTCTAGTAAGTCTTGTTGCTTCATTCCTGTAAGTAATCCTTTTAATCTACCTTGTGGTTTTATATATTCAGCTATTTTGTTTTTCTGAGCTTTGCTTGCAAAATTTTTAATTTTCAATTTGCTAAGAATTCCTATTTTTGCTTCTTTAATATTTCTTAAATCATAAGTCATTTTTATATCATTTTTATGTCTTCCCAATCCACTTGAAATTTCACTTACTTGCTTTAGATATGTCTTTAATAAATTATCGTCTTTAAATACTTTTTCGTTTTTTAACATTCTATAAATAGATATATCAACATTTTTTAATCCATTGTCGATAAGCTCTTTCATTTCACGTTTTTCTTTTCCTGTTACTCTTTGAGCTCTATTTGTTGTTTTTGAAATTATGTATTCCTTTCCATTATTGTCCAATCCAGATATTCTATATATTAATCTACCTTTTTCTACTGAACACGTAATACTTGTTATAGTTTTTGGTTCAATAGGGTTTGATTGTGATCCTAAATTACTAGCACTTCTTGTCGCATTGTATGTAACTGGTGGTTGTTGCACAGTCGCTTGTTGGTTTTGTGCATTACCTTTAGGTTGTTGTTGCATAGTTGTTTGCTGATTTTGTGCATTATTTTGAGTTTGTGGTGCTACTTGTTGAGCTTCTGGTTGCTGTTTTGCTGGTTCAGTAGTTTGTTGTATGTCTTTTGGTTGTTTTTCAGTTTGGCTATTATCTTTATTTGCTTCTTTATCATTATCGCCATTTTGCTTATCTTTTATGTCTTCTTTTTCATCTTTGCTATCGTCTTTTTCGCCTTCTCCTGTATTCTTATCATTTCCATCCTTATTTTCTTCTAAGTCCTTATACTTCTGTCTAATTTTATACTTTTTTGCTAAATCTTCAGCAATTGTTTCTTGTTCGTCAAGAATACTTTGATTTTTAGCCTTTGAAGTATAATACTTAGCAAGTTCTTCTTCTATTTTTGCAAGATCTGCTTCATATTCTCTTTGTTCTCTTGTAGGAACAAATTGACCATTTTCTAATTCCATTCTTCCTTTTAACTTTTCAATTTCTGCCTTACACTCTTCTCTTTGTTTTACTAATCCACCATATTCTTGTTCCATTTTAGCCATTTCTTTTTCAATTCTATGTTTCGTAGCATTTGCTCTAAATATTTTTTCTAAATCTGCATCTTTTTCTTTAATTTCTTCAGAAACTAAATCTCTATCAGCTTCAAATTCTTTCTTTTCTGGTGAATTTTCTCTTCCATCATATTTTGTAAGTTCTTCATTCAATTGAGCTTTGTCTTTTTGTAAACTTAAGATAGTATTTCTTATTTCTTGAATTAAAAGGTCATTTAATTTTTTATCCATATTTTTTCTCCTTTTCTTGGGAAATATATTTGATTAAAAAGATGGCATTTTAGGCAGTATGCAAAGAATCAGTTTTGAAATCTTTTTATCTTATCCCTTTTATTTTACACTAACAGATATATTATACCATATATTTTTGTTTTTGGCAAATTTATGTTAACTTTTTATTCTCTAAAACTACTTAAAATAAGTTTACCAATAATTTTTAATAAAATCAACTAATGTATGTATTTTTACATAAATGTAATATTTTTGTAACATTATTGTAATATTCCGCTTCTTCAAGCTTTCTATTGCTCTATCAGCTAATTTACCGTATTTTAATTTTTTATCTCTAATCTTCTCTGGTAATTCTGGTAATATTCCAAAATTTGCATTCATAGGTTGAAAGTTTTTGTTTTCTGTTGCAATATATTTTGACAGTGCTCCAATCATTGTTTCTTTTGGAAAAGTTATTTTACCAATTAATTGTTTCTCCTTTTCGTTATTTAGGCTAAGTGAATTAACTTCTATATTGATATTTTCATTTTTCTTACAATTTTTTTCTGATTTCTTAAAACTAACCACAGCATTAAGTCCTGCAACAAGCCCAGATGCAATTGATTCTACATACCCCTCTACTCCTGTTATTTGTCCTGCAAAAAATATATTTCTATTTTTCTTTAAGTTGTATGTTTCGTCTAACAATTCTGGTGAATTTATGAATGTGTTTCTATGCATCACACCATATTTTACAAAATCTGCATTTTGCAAACCTGGTATTAAGCTAAATACTCTTTTTTGTTCTCCATATTTTAAATTCGTTTGGAATCCAACTATATTAAATAAATTTCCCTCTGTATTATCTTGTCTTAATTGAACGACTGCATACGGTCTTATACCTGTTCTTGGATCTGTAAATCCAACTGGCTTTAATGGTCCAAATCTTAGTGTATCAATACCTCTTTTTGCCATAACTTCTATTGGCATACATCCCTCAAAGATTTCCCTCTTTTCAAAGTTATGCAATTCAACAACCTCAGCATTTACTAGTTCTTTCCAAAAGTTTTCGTATTCTTCTTTATTCATTGGAAGATTAATATAATTATTTTCTTTATTATTTTTTATTCTTTCCTTCCACGTTTCTACATCTTCGTCTTTTTCTCTTTCTTGCTCATATCTATCTCCCCAAAATGCAATATTAAAATCAATGCTTTCTTTTTGTACAATAGGAGCTGCTGCATCATAAAAATGTAGTCCTTCATTTCCAGTTATTTCTATAATCTCTTTTGATAAATTTTCCGATGTAAGTGGTCCTGTTGCTATAATTACAATTCCGTCTTCTGCAAGTTCCTTCAATGAATCTATATCTTTAGCAAATATTTGCTCTTCTCCTTCAGAAGATTTTTGTATATCAGATTTTACAGCAGTATCCCCACTTTTGCCAACTTCTTTCCTAACGATTTCCACATTTTCTAAACTTTCTATTTTTTTAGTCACTGCTTCTGCAAATTTCTCTCTATCTACTGCTAAAGCTTGTCCTGCTGGAACAGCTACTGTATCTGCTGTTTTTATAAGGAGAGAATCTAGCATTCTAAGTTCTTCTTTTAAAAGTCCACACGCATTTGTATGTAAATTAGATTTAAACGAATTGCTACACACAATCTCCGCTAAGTTTGTATTGCTATGTGCTGGCGAAAACTTAACTGGTTTCATTTCGTACAATTTCACTTTTATACCTCTTTTAGCAATCTGGTATGCTGCTTCACATCCAGCTAAGCCACCACCAATTACTGTTATATAATCGACCATTTTTTCTCCTTTCAAGCTAATTATTCTCTACTTTATTCGTTACAGAATAATGGTTTTATATTTTTTATAGCTGAGAACCTTGTGCTTTTGTTAGTATTAAACCATTATCCTATAATCTTTACTCAAACAATGACATAATATCTTCCTTTGAAAGCTTATTTATAAATGTAGTCTCGGTAGAAAGCATTGTCTTTGCCAAGTTTGCTTTTCTTTCTTGAAGCTCATAAATTCTTTCTTCTATTGAGTCCTTTGTGATTAATTTATACACTTGCACATTTTTCTTTTGACCTATTCTATATGTTCTGTCTGTTGCTTGATTTTCTGCTGACAAGTTCCACCAAGGGTCATAATGAATTACCATATCTGCCCCTATCAAGTTTAGTCCTGTTCCACCTGCTTTTAATGATATTAAAAATACTTTTATCTCGTCATTATTATTAAATTCCTCTACAAGTTTTATTCTATCTCCTACGTTTGTTTGTCCTGTTAACTTAAAATATTCTATGTTCTCTTTTTTTAGCTCTTTTTCTATTATTTCCAGCATACTTGAATAACCAGAAAAAAGTAAAATTTTATGCCCTGAAGAAATTGCGTCTTTTAGTAATTCTATACACTGGTTAAGTTTGCTGCTTTCTCCTTCATAATTTGATATAAATAATGATGGGTGACAACATATTTGTCTTAGTCTCATTAGTAATGCTAATATTTTTATTTGACTTTTATCAAATCCATTATTTTTTATTTCGTTCTTTACTTCGTCCCTTGCATTACTTAAAAATGACATATACAATTTTAGTTGTTCGTCTTGCATTTCGTTGTTTAATACTGTAATTGTTTTGTCAGGTAATTCTGTTAAAACTTGTTTTTTGGTTCTACGTAAAATAAATGGCTCTATTTGCATTTTTAGTTTTTCTATTGCCCAGCCGTCATTATCTCGTATTATTTGTGTTTCGTACACGTCTTTAAATTTTTTATAACTATACAAATATCCAGGCATTATAAAGTCAAATATTGACCATAATTCAGACAAAGAATTTTCTATTGGTGTACCTGTCAAAGCAAATCTTGTTTCTGAATTTATCTCTTTTATTGCTTTTGCATTCTGTGTGTTGTTGTTTTTTATGTATTGTGCTTCATCTGCAATTATGTATTTAAAATCATAGTTTGCTAATTTATATGATTCTATATCTCGTTTTAACAAATCGTAAGAAGTTATTACCAAGTTATAGTCCCTTATGCTTTCTATTTGTGTCATTCTTTCTTCTGCCGTTCCGCTTATAACCAAAGTTTTTATTTCTGGTGTAAATTTATTTATCTCATTTTTCCAGTTTAATGACAATGAACTTGGGCAAACAACCATACTTGGCTTAGGATTTTTTTCTTCTTCTATATAACTTTGAAGTACTGCTAGCAATTGTATTGTCTTTCCAAGTCCCATATCATCTGCTAGAATTCCGCCAAATTGATATTCGTCTAAGATTTTTAACCACTTAAATCCTGTTACTTGATAATTTCTTAATTCAGATTTTAATCCTTTAGGTAATCGTATGTCTTCTTCAATTTCTTTTTTAGAAATTTGTTTTACTATTTTTTTGTAGTTATCGTCTTTTGAAATGTTAGCATCTATTTTTTGAAGAATTCTATCTAGGTACATACTTCTTGATACTGGAAGCTTTATTTCTCCTCTTTCTAAATCTTTGTAAGTTATCTCTTCGTCTTTTAAAAGACTACTTATAAAGTTTAATGTATCATTTTCTTCCAAATTTAAAAAACTTCCGTCTTTTAATCTATGGAATTTTTTTCTTAATACATATTTTTGCATAATGCCTTGTATTTCTTCTAAAGAAAAGTCTAGTTTAGTAAAGTCTACTTGTAGCAAATTGTTTTCTATTTTTATTCCAATTGATTCTATTTTGGGTCTACGTATTTCTCTTTTCTTAAAATTGTCTGTAACTAAAACTTCAAACTTCTTCATATACATTTCTATTTGCTCTGTCAAGAAATTGTATATTTTTTCTTCGTCTGTTAGAATTAATCTACTATTTTTAGTATCTAGCATAAATCCAGTATTTACAAATATGTCCATATATTCATTTTCTTTAATTGCATCTCTTGCAACCGAAATGTTAGTTTCTTTTAAAGGATTAAATTCTTTTTCTCCATAAACAAATTTAATGTCTGCTGTAATATAGTTATTTTCGTCATAATCTAAATATATTTTTATATATAAATCTTCTGGGACATAAGTTTTTACTAAGTCTTTATCCAAATTTTCTAATGAAATATAGCTCTTTAATTTCGGATACACAATAGAGCAAAAATTTGCAAACTCATTTCTCTTAAATTTAATTTTGTTTGTGTAATTTTCTCTATATATTTCCAAAAGTTTAAGCACAGTATTTTCAAAATTTTTGTCACATCTATATAGTGAGTTTTTTGTTAACACATAAGCATACTCATACCCCTGTAAAACATCATAAGAAAAAACATCAATGTTTGGGATAATAGCAAAGTCTTCATTTTCGTGATTTACAATAAACTCAATGTCTGGATTTTTGTCTTCGAAAAGTATTTCTAAATCTGCCACATTTCTTTTAAATAGCACTTTTCTATTTTTTAGTACATCAAAAATTTCGTCTAGCCCAGTATTAGATATGGTTATGTATTCGTTGCTCATTGTTCTCATATATTTGCCATAACTACCTACTGTCTCATTTGAATATTTTATAATTTCCGCATATTTTAATATGTACTCTAAAAGTGCTAAATCTTCTTGTCTAAAAGCATTTTTTGTATGAATAAATTCTAATTTTGATCCATATTTATACCCTGTATGGTTAAGCATTCTTTCAAAAAATTCTGGTAAACTTTTTATTTTGTATAATTGGCTATTTCCTATTTTGAACTCTGCTTTTAATGTTTTATTAAAAGTGTCATAAATGAGTTTTGGTTCTATAATTAGATTATTTACTTTGCTTTGAACTTCTTTGGCTTGTTCATTACTATTATGATAAAATGTATGCACAACTTGTTTGAAAATTTTGTATTGTTCTTCATTTTTATTCATAGCGTAAATAACTCCTTTTTTGTTTTTTCACTAGTTAAATATTATATCACAAAGTTGTAGCTAGAACAATAGCTATGGTAATATTTTAGCAAAACGGAGCGACAGATTTGTCGCTCCGTTTATAAGCATTGGCTATTTCTTTGGCTTGTTCCACGAGATAAAGTCACAAGATTTTGGATTGTTCTCACAAATGTAGAACTTCCTTTTCTTTTTAGATTTCCTTACCTGTATTTTTCCTCCACATTTTGGACAAGGTACATCAATTGTCTCTACTAATGGTTTTGCATTTTTGCATTCTGGGTATCCAGGGCAAGCTAGAAATTTACCATATCTTCCATATTTTATTACCATCATTCTTCCGCATTTGTCACAAGGAACGTCTGAAACTTCTTCTTTTAATTCTACGTGTTCTAATTCCTTATCTACTTTTTCTACTTCTTTTTCAAATGGTCCATAGAATTCCCTTATTACTTGTTTCCAGTTTTCTTTTCCTTCTGCAACTTCGTCAAATTCTTCTTCTATTTTTGCGGTAAATTCTACATTGATTATATCAGAGAAGTTTTCCGTTAAGAGTTTGTTTACTACTTTTCCTAATTCTGTTGGTACTAATTGTTTTTGCTCTTTTTCTATATATCTTCTTTCTAATATTGTTGTGATTGTTGGAGAATATGTACTTGGTCTACCTATTCCCTTTTCTTCCAATGCTTTTACCAAGCTTGCTTCTGTATATCTTGGTGGTGGTTCTGTAAAGCTTTGTTTTGGATCTATTCTTTGTTTTATTACTTCCTGGCCTTCTTTTAGCAGTGGCACAAAAGATTCTTCATCTTCTTCTGTTTTATTATCAGGTGTTTCTATATATAGTGTCATAAATCCTTTGAATTTTAGAGATTGTCCATTTGCTCTAAAATTATAGTTATTTACGTCTATGTTTGCAGTAATTGTGTCAAAAACTGCCGCTTGCATTTGGCTTGCTAAAAATCTGTTATATATTAATTTATACAATTTGTATTGGTCTTTGCTTAAATCATTTTTTATCATTTCTGGGTTTAAGTCTATATATGTTGGCCTAATGCCTTCATGTGCATCTTGTGAAGTTTGTTTTGTTTTATAGTATCTGTTCTCGTAATATTCTTCTCCATACATTTTTACTATTTCTTTTTTTGCCGCCACTCTTGCTTCTTCTGATATTCTTGTAGAGTCAGTTCTCATATATGTAATTAGTCCTATTGAACCTCTTCCTTCTATTTTTACACCTTCATATAGTCCTTGTGCAACTGACATAGTTTTCTTTAATGTAAATCCAAGTTTTCTTGATGCCTCTTGTTGCATTGTACTTGTTGTAAATGGTGGTGCAGGGGTTCTTTTTCTTTCTCCTTTTTTCACTTCTGTTACAATATATTTTCCACTTTGTATATCTTTTAATATTTTGTCTACTTCTTCTTTTGTATGGATTTCCATTTTCTTTTTGTCTTTTCCTATAAACTTTGCAACAAAAGTTTTATTTGAATTTTCGTCCAATAATGTAGCAAAGATATTCCAATACTCTTCTGGTACAAATTTTTCAATTTCTTCTTCTCTGTCTACTATTAATTTTACTGCAACTGACTGAACCCTACCTGCTGACAATCCTCTTCTTACTTTTTTCCATAGTACAGGACTAATTTTGTAACCCACAATTCTATCCAACACACGTCTTGCTTGTTGTGCATTTGTTAAATTCATATCTATTTTTCTAGGTTTTTTCATAGAATTTTGTACAGTTTCTTTTGTAATTTCATTAAATGTTACTCTACAAACACTATCCTCTGGAATTTCTAAAATATGTGCTAGATGCCAAGCAATAGCCTCTCCTTCACGGTCAGGGTCAGTTGCCAAATATACTTGCTTTGCCTTTTTAGCATCTGCTTTAAGCTCTTTTATTAGTTCTCCCTTTCCTCTAATATTTATATATTGTGGTTCAAAGTCGTGCTCTATATCAATACCCATTTTTGACTTTGGTAAGTCACGTATATGTCCCATAGAAGCTACAACTTTTGTATTTCCACCTAAAAACTTTTTAATTGTATTTGCCTTTGCTGGAGATTCAACAATAATTAATTTATCTGCCATTCTCTATTTTTAGATAACTGTATTTAAGTTACCCTTGTCTCCTTTCATAATTTTTAAAAATAGTCTACATAGTATATTACCCTATTTTTCCGTTTTTTGCAAGTGGTAATTTGAAATTAAAAATAACATTGCTTCGCATTTTGCTTTTTTATTTAGACAAAAATCAGTTTTGGATTAACCCAAAACTGATATATCTGAAATTACATCATCTACTGATACAGGCGTTACTTTATTAACCATTAAAATTTCTAGTAACCTGTTTATTTCTCTTTCTTCATTAGATATGTTATTTACTATTTTAGATTCAATATTAAATTTTTCTTTTTTCTTGCTCGTTTTTACAACTTCAATTCCATAGTATCTTTCGTTCTTTTCCGTTAAGTTATGAGTTTCGTAATACTCTAATTCAATTTTTTCGTTTTCGTCTATGTCGTCATAGTCGGAACTATCAATTGTCGTCCTTCCGAAAAAACTTTTTTGATATTCCATCCTTTGTTCCCCCTTTCTACAAAATCGCGTACTTCCCTACTATAATACAAAGTGAGTGAAATATCAAGAAAATTCGTTCGTCCCTGTTCGACAAAAGTCGACATTATTTTACTGATAGATTATAGTTTTACGCAATGCTTTTTAGCAAAGCACCCTTTATTTGGGTATAAATTTTTTCCTCTACGTTTTCATTTACAACCCTTTGAGTATTTTTTCCCATTTGCTCTAATTTAGACTTATTTAAAACTATATTTTCAATAGTATTATTTAAAATTTCTGAATTTAGTTCTGAGTCCAAAATAATTTCTGCTGCGCCTACACCTTGCAAAACCCTTGCATTATATTCTTGATGATTTTCTGTTGCAAATGGATATGGCACAAATATTGCTGGTTTTCCTACTGTTGCGACTTCTGTTATCGTCATTGCCCCGCTTCTAGATACCACTAAATCGCAAGCATTCATTACCTCTTCCATATTATATATATATGGAATTAATTTTACATTTTCTATATCTTCTATATTTATATTAAGTTTTTTTAGTTCTTGCTTTATAACATCATACTGTTCTTGACCAGTAGCCCACACAAGTTGATAGTCCTTATTCTTTTTATTTACAATTATTTCTGTTAAGCTTCTATTTATACTTTGCGCTCCTTGACTTCCACCAAATGCTAAAACCACTGGTTTATCTAAACTTAGATTTAGTCCCTGTTTTATTTTATTCTTTTGTTCTACTGATAAATCTAATTTCTTTATTTTTATCGGATTTCCCGTTATTATTACATTTTTTTGATTATTTAGTCTCTCTCTTGCATCTCCAAATCCTACTAAAATTTTGTTTACCTTATTTTTTAACATTCTTACAGCTACACCTGGATATGCATTGCTCTCGTGAAGAACTATTGGTATGTTTAGTTTTTTTGCTGCCAATGCTGTTGGAATGCAAATGTATCCACCTGTACCGATTACAATATCAGGCTTAAATTGTTCTAGTATTCGTTTTGCTTCTCCAATTGATTTATATGTTGCATACAAATTTTTTAAATTTTGTATAGAAAAACTTCTTTTTATTCCATAAGCATTTATTGGTAATAGTTGGTATCCTGCTCTTGGTACTAAATCTTTTTCCAATCCTCTATTGGTACCAATAAATATTATTTCAGAATCGGGTTCTTTTTCTACTATTTTATTTGCTATTGCTATACCTGGATTAATATGACCTCCAGTACCAGCTGCTGCAATTACCGCTCTCATTTGATTTCCTCCTTTTAGTATTAATGTAACATTTCGAATTATACTTTAGATTTTGCCTTAGAAATATTCAATAGTATTCCACACATTGCCAGTAATATTATAAGTGCTGTTCCTCCTGCGCTAAAGAAAGGTAACGACATACCTGTATTAGGTATTGTATTTGTTACAACTGCTATATTTATTGCAACTTGAACCATTACTAATGTTGTAATTCCAGTTGCTAGTAAGCTTCCAAACATATCTGGCGCTTTCATTGCTATAATTATGCCTCTCCAAATAAATAGTACAAACAATATTATAACTACGACACAACCTACAAATCCTAGTTCTTCTGCTAATATTGAAAATATGAAGTCGTTCTGAGGCTCTGATACATATAAGTATTTTTGTTTACCTTCTCCTAGTCCCACACCAAATACTCCTCCTGAGCCAATTGCATACAAGCTTTGTATTGTTTGCCATCCTTGACCTGTTGGGTCTTGCCAAGGATCCATATAGTTTAATATTCTTCCTAATCTAAAGTTTGCATCTCCAGCACTCTCGCCCGCAGTGGTAAAGTATATTGCAAGTGCTGCAATTCCTCCTCCACCTAATATTAAACCTGATACAATAAAATACAATAATCTGCAACCTGCCATAAGCATCATTACAAAAGTTATAGCGCTCATTACTATACCAACACTTAAGTGATTTTGTATAAATAATGCAATTGCAACTGGTATTAATAAATATATTAGCGGAATTATAAATCCCTTTTTAAAGCTTCTTAAGTCGCTTTTATGGTCTGTTAAATATCCTGCATAAAAAATTATAAGTCCTATTTTTGTAATTTCCGAAGGTTGGAATTGAGTAAATCCCAAATCGAGCCATCTATTTGCTCCTCCACTTTCAGAACCAAGACCTGGTATTAAGACCAATAGTAAAATTCCTACCGAAAACCAATATATTAACCAATAAAATTTTTTATATATTCTATAATCTATTTTAGAAACAAACCACATTGCAACTAAGCCTATTACTGCAAATATTACTTGCTTTGTAAAATATGTATAACTATTTCCAGTTTCAGCTAATGCAGAAGGTGCACTTGCTGAAAGTACCATTACTAATCCAAATGAAAGTAATACTAAAATGATTATAATTAGAATAAAATCCACTTGTCTTTTTCCTGGTTTGCTTACTTTTTTTGTATTATTCTGCATCTTGCTATCAATCCTTTCCGATTATTTAAATCGCCCATAATCCTATTACACAAAATATCAGTGTAATTAAACTAAATACAGACACTATTTTGTTTTCTTTCCAGCCTGATAATTCAAAATGGTGATGTATTGGGGTCATTTTAAACACTCTGTTTCCTGTTTTTTTAAAATATGCTACCTGTATCATAACAGATAATGTTTCTATTATCGGAATTATAGCTATAATTAAAAGTAATAATGGCATTTTTAAGTATAATGCAATTCCTGCTATCGCTCCACCTAGCATCAAAGAGCCTGTATCTCCCATCATTACTCTTGCAGGGTGTAAGTTAAATAATAAAAATCCTAAACAAGTTCCTATCAAAATAGCTCCAAATATTGTAACTTCTTTTATTCCTAATAATATAGATATTACAGTCAAACAAGTTAGTATAATTGTTGTAACACTTGTAGACAATCCATCTATTCCATCTGTCAAATTTATTGCATTTGTTGTTGCAAGCATTACAATTACTGCAAATGGTATATATAGCCATATAGGAAGAGTTATGTATTCTTTTACAAATGGTATATATGTATCTGTTCCTATATCAAATACGTTTACTAACACTATTGTGTATGCAACCGATACTACTAACAATCCTAACATTTTGGCCTTTGGGCTAAGTCCTTTTGTATTTTTTAATACTAATTTTTTAAAATCATCTATAAAACCTATAAATCCAAAGCCTACTGCTACACCTAAAAGTGGTAATAACGCTTTTGCAACTTCTTGTTGGTCTTTTTGGTAATCCCAATAAGCAAATGCTCCAATAACTATTATTACTATTATCATTATAATTCCACCCATTGTAGGTGTTCCCTGCTTTTTTAAATGTGACTCTGGTCCTTCTGTTCTTTCTATTTGCCCCACTTTTAATCTTTTTAATATTGGTATGACTATTATTGACAACACTACACTAACTGCAAATGACAGTAGTAGTATTTTATTTTGAAATTGCATTTCTTTTCCTCCTTAGTCTATTTAGTACTATTTTTACTTACTTTGCTACGTATATAAGTTATTTATTTTAATGTAATTCTGTAGATATATATTGCTATGTAGTCTCACGTATCACATATATTTTTAACAAGTCATTTCTTCTATTATATTATTTACTATTTCTTTTTCGTCAAATGGATATCTTACTTTATTTATTTCTTGATATTGTTCGTGTCCTTTTCCTGCAAGTACTATTATATCGTTTTTCTTTGCAATACTAATTGCCTTTTTTATAGCTTCTCTTCTATCTACTATACATTCATATTTTCCTTTTGTCTTTTTTATTCCTTTTTCTATTTCTAACACAATTTCATTTTGGTCTTCTGTTCTAGGATTGTCAGATGTTATAATTGTATAATCTGCTACTCTTCCAGATACTTCGCCCATCATTGGTCTTTTATTTTTGTCTCTATCTCCACCACAACCAAATACTGATATTACTCTTCCTTTAGTATATACCTTTACAGAAGATAATATTTTTTCTAAGCTTTCTGGTGTGTGTGCATAGTCTATCATAATTGTTAAGCCTAATTTATTATCTACTAGCTCGCTTCTTCCTGGAACCCTAATATTTAATAAGGCCTCTTTTATATTTTCACTATTGCAGCCAAATTGAAGAGCAACTGCTATTGCTGCAAGAGAATTATATACACTAAATCTTCCAGGAATAGAAACCTTTATTCTTTCATTTTTATCTCCAAGTTTTACTTTGAAGTCTACATATTGGTTTGTAACTGTAATATCTTTTGCAAGTAAATTACAATAATTATCTATACCATAAGTAGAAATATCACACTCTGGAACTAATTTTGGTATTGTTATTGCATATATATCATCGGCATTTATAAATCCTTTTTTACACATCTTAAACAATTTGACTTTTGAGTTAAAATAGTCTTCCATATCAGGATGCTCTTTTGAGCTAATATGGTCTTCTGCGAAATTTGTAAATATTCCATAGTCAAAATCGCAACCGGCAACTCTTTCCATTTTTAGACTTTGTGAAGACACTTCCATAACTACTGCCTGACATTTTTCTCCTAGCATCTTGCTAAAAATCTCTTGCAATTTTAAACTCTCTGGTGTTGTATTTTCGTTATCAGCAATTTTTTTATCTCCTACGTACGAAGCAACAGTGCCAATAAGTCCTACTTTAATCCCACTTTTTTCTAATATTTCTTTAATCATATATGTAGTTGTAGTTTTTCCTTTTGTTCCTGTAACTCCTATTAGTTTCATTTTTCTTGATGGATTGCCATAGTAGTTGCACGCTGCTATTGCCAATGCATATCTTGTATCTTCCGCAATTATTACAGTAATATCTTCTGGAATCTCTTTTAATTTATTTTTATCCATTTCATCTTGTTCGGCCATAATTACTTTAGCACCATTTTTTATAGCTTCTGCTATATGTTCGTGTCCATTAGATTCAAACCCTTTTATAGCAACAAACATATCATTTGCGACTATTTTCTTGGAATTGTTTTGTATATGGTCTATGTTTAAATCTAAACTTCCTCTTACTTTTAAATTGTTCAATCCTACCAAAATATTTTTTAGTTCCATTAATAAGATTTCCCCTTTCTTATTTTTTAATAAAATATGCCTTTTACATTATATAACTAATTTTTCTGTTTGTATATAGTTCTTCTCCATTTTTTTGCTTTATTTTTAATAATCTACAATGATTTTAGTACCTTCATAAATTTTAATTCCTGCACTTGGAGTTTGGTCAGTCACCATTTTACTAGAAATATCTTCTTCTGTTTCTTCATAGCTAATATCTAAGTTTAATTCTTTTGCTTTTTTAGCTGCTTCTGAAATTGTTAGCCCTTCTAAACTTGGTGTTTCCACTTCTTTCTTTGTAGTTTCTTCTGAAGTTTCTTCTTTTTGAACTTCTAAATATGGCAAAACTTCTCCTAATACTTGTGAACCTATTGGTGCTGCCACTCCACCTCCTTGGTGGCCACCTTCTCCTGTTGGATTATATAATGTAATTAACACTACAACTTGTGGGTCAGATACTGGAGCAACTCCTACAAATGATGTAACATATTTTCCAGTATTTACTCCATCTTCAGAAGTTCCTGTCTTTCCTCCAATAGAGTACCCTGCCACTTGTGCATTTTTTCCAGTTCCTTCTGCTACAACGGACCCCATCATACTAAGCACTCCTTCTGCTGTTTCTTTTGATATTACATTTTCTGTTGTTTCAATTGGCACTTCTGTCACTTCTCCTGTTTGACTATCAATTATTTGTTTAACTATTCTAGGTTTTACATAAGTCCCTTTGTTTGCAATGGTACTTACTGCTGTAATCATTTGAATTGGAGTGATTTCAAACCTCTGCCCAAAAGAAATTGTCGCAAGTTCAACTGGTCCTACCTTGTCTTCATTTAAAAAGATGCTTCCCGCTTCACCTGGTAAATCTATTCCAGTTCTTTTTAGCAATCCAAATTTTTCTAGATAATCATAATATTTGCTGACCCCTATTTCTTGCCCAAGTCCAATGAATACTGGATTACAAGAATTTTTTAATGCCTCTCTTAAACTCTCTGGACCGTGAGGATTATAGTATCTCCAACAGCTAATACGCACCCCTGCTATTGTTATTCCACCTGTGCAACAAAATTCTCCCTCTTGGTCGGTAGTTGTTATTCCTTCTTCAAGTGCTGCTGAGGCTGTTATAAGTTTAAATGTTGAACCTGGCTCATACGTATCCGCAACTGCTTTATTTCTCCATACTTTTTGCATTTCTTGTATCTGCTCTGTTTCAGACATATTATCCCAAGTACCCTTTAACTCTTCAATTGTAGTCTCGTATGGTTCATTTAAATTATAATTTGGATATCCTGCCATTGCCAAAATATCTCCAGTTTTTGGATTCATTATAATAATGTTTCCACCATCTGTACACTCATTATCTATGCACGCTTCTTTTAAATATTTTTCAGCAATTCCTTGAATTGTTGCATCAATACTTAGCACTAAGTCATTTCCATCAATTGCGGAAATATAGCTTTCTCCTTCGCCTTCTATTTCTCCCCCATTTGCATCTGTTACTTTTGTAATTCTTCCCTTTTCTCCTTGTAATTCTTCTTCAAAAATAGCTTCTATTCCATCTAATCCTTGATTATCCGAACCACAAAATCCTATTACTTGTGATGCCAAACTATTATATGGATAGTATCTTTTTGTATCTTCGTCTATATTTATTCCAACTTCTATATGATTGGCTTCCATCCAAACTCGTAATTCATCTGCTTTTTCTTTTTCTACCTTTCTTACTATTGTTTCTATTGATGTATTCTTTTTAACCTTTTTTAAAACTGTTTCATAATCTAGTTCAAATATATTAGAAAGGGCTTCTGCCACCTTCTCTTTATCTTCTTTTGCAATGTTGTTAGGATTAACTGTTATGGTATTTACTGTGCTACTTACAGCCAAAATAGTTTTACCCGTTGCATCATAAATTGTTCCTCTTCTTGGATTTACTGCCCTATCCAAGCTTTGTTGTTCTAGTGCCATTTCTGATAGCCATTCTCCATCTACAAATTGTAGCCAACCTATTCTAACAATAAAGATAGAAAATATTAAAATTACAACAACAATGCATATTTTTAATCTTTTCCTTCTGCTTATATCACTTGTTGTTTCTACAATCTTCTCTTTTTTCTGCTTAATCTGCTTCTTAAATTGCTTATTTTGCTTATTCTCAACTTTCTTTTTTAACTTCTCAATATTATCTTTATTAGACGAAGCAGATTTTTTTAGTTTCTTTAATTTATCTCTATTAAATCTAGGTTCTGTACTTTTCTTTAATTTACCTGTAATAGGATTATGCTCTGTACTCTTTTTTAATTTACTCTCTGCATTTTTCTTCCTTCCGTTCTCCTTTCTCTTTATTTCCATATTCATTACATTCCTTTCCCAAGATATGGAGCTTGCTTAACTACATCCTGATTTGCTAACAACTTATCTAAATTAATTCTATTCACGTATAACAAAAATATGTTAGAACAAAGTTCTCATTTTATACGTTGCCATTTACAGCTTATTATAAAGAGCGAAGTAATGTACATTTTAAATTTTATGTTGGAGCGCTTAAGGTGGGGACCGACAAGTTTACAAACTGTTAAACGAAACAAATGTTGAGTTTTTACAGTTTGTACGCAGTTGGGGGCCGAAAACATAAAATTTAAAATGTACATTACTTCGTAAAAAGAACAAAGCAGAAAACAAAAACAGTAACTTAGATTTTTACTCCAAATTACTGTTTTAATCTTTTCCTAATAATGTATTTAAAAGTTTAGTAAGCCAGCTATCTTCTTGTATTACTACTTCTTCACTAGCAGGTTCAACATAGTCTTTTTTGTCTAAACTTACATATACTTTTTGACTACTATCTAATTTTTGCATTCCTAATATTTCTCTAGCCATTTTTTCTATGTTAGACAAATTCAAGCTATTCTCCAAATTTACTTTTAATTGCTCGTTTTCCTTTTGAATAGCTGCCAAATTAGATTTTAATCCTTCGTTTTCATTAAAGCTTTCATTTATTTGTGAATTTCTATAACTTATGACTAATAAACTAGCAAAAATCAAGAAAATATATACAACCGCCTTAATCTTTGTTTTTAACTGTAATTTTTGTTTTGGTTTTTCTGCAGTTTTATGAGCCGTAGTTTTATTGTTCTTTGTGTTTGGTCTTACATAAGGCTCATTTTCTGGCGCCAATTTTCTTGGACTAGTTTCATATTGGTATCTACTATACCCATAATTTGTCATAAGTTACTTTCACCTCTTTTCTCTTCTTTCAAATACTCTGAGCTTAGCACTTTTGCTTCTGCTATTTTCTTTTAATTCTTGCTCAGTTGGTAGTATAGGTTTTTTGGTTATTATTTTCCCATAAGATTTATAATTGCAAATACAATATGGTAAATCTTTTGGACAAGTACATTTACCCTCTGCTTCTATAAAAGCTTCTTTTACTATTCTATCTTCTAATGAGTGGAAAGTAATGACTACAAGTCTTCCATTTTCTTTTAAAAGTTTTATTGAATCAAGTATTGTATTGTATAATGGCTCTAACTCATTATTAACTTCTATTCTAATTGCTTGAAAAGTTCTTTTTGCAGGATGTCCATTATTCTGTTTAGATTTAGGTATACTATTTTCTATAATATTAACCAATTCTTCTGTTGTTTCGATATGTTTATTTTTTCTTTCTTTACATATATTTCTAGCTATATTTTTAGCAAATCTTTCTTCTCCATATTTATAAATTAAATCTGATAATTTTTCTTCTGAATATTCGTTTACTACTCTTTCGGCAGTAAGCTCCTGTCCCATATCCATCCTCATATCCAGTTTTGCATTTCCTATATAACTAAATCCTCTATTTTTTTCATCCAACTGATACGAAGATACGCCTAGGTCAAGTAAAATTCCATTTACTTTATCTAAGCCAATATTGTTAAGTAATTCTGTTATATTATCGTGATTTCCGTGAATATATCTAACATTATTATGTTTTTGCAATCTCTGTTTTGCTGCTTTTAAAGCATCTTCATCTCTGTCTATTCCAATTAGTTGTCCATTTTCTGATAATCTTTTTAATATTTCTTCACTATGACCTGCTCCTCCTAGTGTTCCATCTACATATATTCCCTCTGGATCTATGTTAAGTTCTTCTATACACTCGTTTAAAAGTACAGGCTTATGATTAAATTCCAATTATTACACCCCATAGCAAAATATGATAGCATAAGCAGTTGGTATGATAATACCAACTGTATGCTAAAGTCTTTAATTACTTAGAATTAGTAACTTTATCTTATGTACTTTCGTATTCTTTCGTTCTCTTAAAATCTTTTGTTTTGTATATGTATAAACAATCAACATTTTATCTTTTGAGAATTAAAATATCTTTTGTTTAATTAGCTCTTTTGTTTTAAACTTTAATTTGACTTTGTCTTTAGTTTATTTTTCGTTATTACCTATCTTTTCTTTAGTATAAATTTTAATTTTCTTTAATTTTTTTGTCTTTTGTTTAAATTACAGTTCTCTTTGAATTAACTTTATCTTTGGTTTTATTTTATTTTTTTCTTTAGTTCTATTTTTTTGTTTATCTTTGGTTAACAAATGAGGATTGAAATCTTTTGTTTCTTAATTATTTTATCTTTTGTTAAGCTATATAAACTTTTTTTCAAAGTTATATACCAAGCATTGTCATATTTTCAGCAATTTCATCAGCTGAAATGTTTTCATCACTATTGTACTTTTTCCATTTGTCTTTGTTCCAGATTTCAATTCTAGTACCTACACCTATTATTACAGCTTCTTTTTCTAGTTCTGCATAAGTTCTTAGGTTACCAGCAATTAAAAATCTACCTTGTTTATCTATTTCGCAATCAATTGCTCCTGATAGGAAAAATCTTACGAAATCTCTTGCGTTTTTGTTTGTAAGTGGAAGTGTTTTTAGTTTTTCTTCAAAGTTAGACCATTCTGTCTGTGAAAATCCGAATAGGCATCCATCAAGTCCTTTAGTTATTATGAACTTATCTCCCATATCTTCTCTTAGCTTTGCAGGCATTATTAATCTGCCTTTTGCATCTAAAGAGTGTTCATACTCACCTATAAGCACTTTATTTCACCTCGCCATCATTTCTTACCACTTTTTACCACTTCTCTCCACTTCACTTAGATTTTAATACAAGTATTAATAAAATGCAAGTGTTTTTTAAAAATTTTTTACATTTTTTTCAAAAGTTACAATTCACAGTTATATTTTTTGATACAAAAAGACTGGCTCCTTTATTGGAAACCAGCCCATTTTATCTTTCTTTTATATATTCTTCTACTTGCTTAATTAAATCTTCTTTTGCTTGTTCTAGTCTATGATTTACTAATTCTTTTGATATTTTTGGACTCAGTTCAACACAACTCCTTCCTTTTGTACACTTTTATAAAATGGTAATGTCTCTAACCAATAATTAAACTTATCTATATTTTTAATCAAAGGTGATAATGTAAAATCAAAATTATTATCCCACTCTATGTCATAAGCATAATCCCATATTTTATCTCTATATTCAAGTATTTCGTCATCATTTAAATCTGTTAATATCATTATATCAATATCAGAACTGTTAGTATAGTCTCCTCTTGCATACGAACCATATAATATAATCTTTTTAACTCTTTCTCCTAATATATCTTTAACACCACTAATAAACTGCTGTATAGCATTGTTTATTTGAGCTGGTAATTTTGGCATATTACACATCTCCTTTCTTTTTACTTTGAATCACTTATAGTATATCATATTTTTAAAAATTTTCAACTACATTTTTCTAAGCATCTGTCAATAATATTTGCTAAGTCTTTTGTGTCTACAATTGACTTCATACTAGCATCTAAAAATTCAGAAGGAGGTATTTTGCTAATATCAAAAATATAATTATTCTTCAAAGCTAGTTCTCTAATAAATTCTCTAATAGTTCGTCCATTGCCTTCACGATAAGGATGCAAAACATTTAGCTCTGATAGATAAAATGCCAACCTTTCTGCTAAATCTTCTTTTGATAAATTATATAAATAATTTTCATTTTTTAAATTGTTAAGCAATCTATTAAGTTCTTGCTCAATATATTCCCATTCAGCAAATCTAAAAACTCCTTTTGCAATATTTTCGTTTCTATATTGACCCGCAAAAGGATAAATATCTTCAAAAAGATACTTATGAATACTATTTAGATGGTCACTATCAAAATTACCTATTATTCCTTTTTGACGTAATGCTAATAACTTTGCGGCTGTAATTTTTGCTTCATAAGTTTGAAGCTGTTTTTGATTATGTATATTTAGCTTATTAATTAATACACTAGAATTTGGATAGCAATAATTAGAATTTCTATTTTTATATAATTCGTCGTCCATAAAATCCTCCATTTAAGACAATGTTTGTTTTAGCAAAATTTCTTATAAGATAACAAGTATTATTATATCATAAAGATTATATTAATATTATATTTTTTAGAAAAGAAACATATTTTTTTCTCGGTATCAACATAGCTACGAGCTGTAACATTAATTTAGACTATTTCTATAATTACGAAATAGTCTACTCTTTGTCTAATCAATTGTTGTACTTGTTCTTCCTGTACCCACAACAGCTTCTTGCAAAGATCTCCAAGTATTACATCCTATAATTCCATCAGCACTAAGACCTACTGATGCTTGATATCTTCTTACTGCATCTTGAGTTGCGGCACCAAATATTCCGTCCAATCCTCCAGTTCTATATCCTAATGTATTTAGATCATCTTGAGCTATTAAGACATAATTACTTAAACTTCCTCTTTTTAATTGTGGGAATCCTCCAGTTGAACACGCTGGTGTTCCGAAAACGTTTATCAAAATGAACCCAAGTAGGAGTTAGCGAAATTGGTTCCACATAGCTCCATACACCAGAGTTATTAGCTGAATTCCACAGTCTTGTTCTTTGTGTTTGAGAAAGTCTTTGACCAACATCAAAAGCCACACCAGCATAATGTTGACTTTGATTACCGTGGCCCCCTTCCCATGGTCTTTTAAATGCAAAACCTACTGGAATTGCAGATCCATAAATATATCTTTGACTATTCCAACTTTGCATTGTTCTTTTAGTTGTCCATAAAGTTGAAGAATTGCTAGAACCTCTAAATTCTCTTACACGCAATGTCCCATTTGTGTTGTATGGCATTGGCTCACTTTCTCCTCTATAATATGTTTCCATTCTATCTGTATCATTATTAAATACAATAATTTTTGCCATAATTAATATCCTTCCTTTCTGAAAGCATAAACTAAATGAAAAATATAACATTTATACATTATATGCAGCAAATTATTATAAAGGTGACTATTATATTTTATTATAAATTAATTCGAAAAAATACAATTTTAAATCATAGCCAACAGCACATTGGTTCGTACAAACTTTTCTTCAAAAGCTGTCAATAATTTTTGAATATTTCACTAAAAAACAGCTTGATTTTATTAGCAAATA
>CAKNRV010000026.1 GCA_930991035.1 uncultured Clostridium sp.
TTCTTTTGCTCCATTTCAAAGATATTATATCGTAATTTTTATATATTTGGAACTGTTTTTTATTGATTTTTATATTATTTTAGAACTTTTAAATTTTTTTCATGTCTTTATCCTGCTTTTTTCCATTTAACAATTGACTTTACAAAATATAAGTTATAAAATATTTAAATAGTAATATATATTTAGAAAAAACAATTATTGGAGGAAACTATATGATAATCTTATTAGATGCTATGGGCGGAGATAATGCACCAGATGCAAACATAAAAGGAGCTGTAAAAGCAATAGACCAAATAAAAGCAGAAGTTGTTTTGATTGGAAAAGAAGAAGTAATAAATAATAGAATAAAAGAACTATATGGAAAAGATAACATAAAAGAGATCTCGCCACGATTAAGCATAAAAAATGCAACAGACACAATAGAAATGGAAGATATACCAACACAAGCAATTAAGCATAAAAAGGATTCTTCAATGGTTGTAGGTTTTAATATGTTAAAAGCAGGAGAGGGAGATGTATTTATATCTGCTGGAAATTCAGGAGCGCTTTTAACTGGTGCAACACTTTTAGTAGGAAGAATTAAAGGTATAGATAGACCAGCATTAGCAGGTATTTTACCAGCATATAAAAGTAGATTGTTACTTATGGACTGTGGTTCGAACACTAATTGCAAGCCAATTAATTTGTTGCAGTTTGCTCAAATGTCAAGCATATATTTAAAAAATACTTTTGGAATGGAAAGTCCAGCGGTAGGTTTGCTTAATATTGGAACTGAAGAAACAAAAGGAAATGAACTTACTAAAGAGTCATATAAACTACTTAAAGAAAATGCAGAAAAATTAGACATCAATTTTATAGGAAATGTAGAGGGAAGAGATGCATTTTCTGGAAAGGTAGATGTAATAGTAACTGATGGATTTACTGGAAATGTATTTTTAAAATCTGTTGAAGGCTTAGGAAAATTTGTAAAAAGAAGTTTAACAGAAAGTTTAACGCATAATTTACTTTCTAAAATAGCTGCTATTCCATCATTACCAGCTATAAAGAAATTTTCTAAAACAGTTGACTACAAAGAATATGGCGGAGCATTATTCTTGGGAGTAAAGAAACCAGTAGTAAAGGCACACGGTAGCAGTGACGAAAAATTATTTGAATTTACAATTAAACAAGCTGAAAAATTTGTCGAAAATAAAGCTGTTGATAAAATGATTGAAGCTTTTGAAGGTCAAGAAAAAATATATAAAGAAGAAGTAACTGAATAAAAAATCAGACTGTATGGTATAATAAAATTTAGTAATAACATTACCTAAAAAATGGCTATAAATCAGCTATTTTATAAATATTTTGACAAAATTTATAAAATATATTGACAATTAAATTAATATGTATTATTGTTAGATGTAAAGAAAATTAAGATAAATTTAAGGAGGTGAACTTATATAATGAGTTCAGAAGAAGTATTCGAAAAAGTAAAAGGAATAATTGTTGAACAATTAGGAGTAGCTGAAACAGCAGTTACAATGGAAGCATCTTTTATAGATGACTTAGGAGCTGATTCACTTGATATAGTTGAGTTAATTATGGCTCTTGAAGAAGAGTTTGACATAGAAATACCAGATAGTGATGCAGAAAAAGTTGTTTCTGTTGGAGATGTAGTTGATTATATAAAAGATCACATTGCATAGTATAAAAAGCAGAGTAATCATAAGATTGCTTTGTTTTTTTATGCATTAACTCTTTTTTTTTATACAAAAAGGGTGTATAATATAAATGCATTGATATAATAATAAAGTCAGAAAGGTAGTAGAATAATGAATTTTGAAAAATTAGAAGAAAGTATACAATATACTTTCAAAAACAAAGAGCTATTAAAAAAAGCATTGACACATACGTCGTATGCTTATGAAAGAGGTTTAGAAAGTAACGAAAAACTAGAATTTTTAGGTGATAGCATTTTAGAATTTATTTCTAGTAGATATATTTACACACATTATAAAAAACTAAAAGAAGGTGAAATGACTAAAGTTAGGGCAGAAGTTGTTTGTGAGGATAGCTTATATAAAGTTGCTGTAAAGCATAATTTTAGTGATTTTATCTTAGTTGGAAAAAGTGAAATTCATAATAAGGGAAATTTAAAGCCTGCAATATTAGCAGATAGCATTGAAGCTACAATAGCAGCAATCTACTTTGATGGAGGATTAGAAGAGACCGAAAAGTTTATAATAAATAATTTAAAAGAAGCAATAGAAATATCAACAAGACACGTAGGAATGAAAGATTTTAAAACTGTTTTACAAGAAAAATTACAAGAAAATGGTGAAGTTTCAATCAAATATACTGTTATAAAAGAAACAGGACCAGATCACGATAAAGTATTTACAGTAAAAGTAGATGTAAACGGAAAAGAGCTTGCAACAGGAGAAGGAAAGACAAAAAAACACGCAGAAATGAATGCAGCAGAAGAGGCATTGAAGAGATTAAAATAAAGAATGCTTCAGTGTCCTTGTGATTTTGAAGGAAATGAGGTATGCATAAAAATGAAAAAGGAATATATAATACCGATTTTTGTTCCACATTTAGGATGTCCTAATCAATGTACATTTTGCAATCAAAGAAAAATAAGTGGACAAACTAAAATGGTTACAGCAAAAGATGTGGACGAAACAATTAAATACTATCTAAAACATTTTAAAGATAATCATAAATATGTTGAAGTTGCCTTTTTTGGAGGAAGTTTTACTGCAATAGAAAAAGAAAAACAAATAGAGCTTCTTGAGGCAGCTCAAAAATACATAAAGAATAAACAAGTTCATAGTATTAGAATTTCAACAAGACCGGACTGTATAGATAAAGAAATTTTAAAAAGAATGAAAAAGTATAATGTAAAAACAATTGAACTTGGTGTTCAATCAACAAACAATTATATTTTAAGCAGATGTAAAAGAGGGCATACAGGAGAAGACGTAAAAAAAGCATCAAAATTAATTAGAAGGTTTGGTTTTGTTCTAGGACATCAAATGATGGTAGGACTTCCAGAAAGTACAAAACAAGACGAAATAAACACGGCAAAAGAATTAATAAAGCTAAAACCAAAATTGGTAAGAATATATCCTGTGCTTGTAATTAAAGATACAGAACTTGAAGAAGAGTACGAAAAGGGAGAATATGTTCCTCTTACTGTTAATCAAGCAGTAGAAAGATGCAAAGAAATTGTAGATTTGTTTAACAGAAATAAAATAAAAGTTATTAGAATTGGGCTTCAAAATACAGAAGAAATATCTGAACCAGGAACAGAAAAAAGCAGTGTGGTTGCTGGTCCATATCACCCAGCATTTAGACAATTAGTTGAATCTAGTATGTGGTATGATAGCATTGTAAACGAAATAAAAAAAGTAAATGCGAAAGTAAAAAAAGTAAAAATTAAAGCAAATGATATAAATGTAAATAATATTATAGGCCACAGAAAAGAAAACATAATAAAACTTAAAGATATATATGATGTTGATGTGGTTATAGAAAAGAGCGAGAAAATAAAGCCAGGTAAATTTGAGTTGGAAATTTTGGAATCTTATGAATAATATTATAGAATATGCAAAAAATTTAAAATTTTAGAAATAAACTATTTTTAAAACTCTATGAGAATAATTTAAAAAATTATAGTTGAACAAATAAACTCAATTATATTTTTGACGAATAATAACACCTATTATTGGAAATAATAAATACTAAAAATGGTAATTATTATCTCCAATAGTAGGTGATTTTTTTGAAAAAAATGTCTCGTAGGCAAATATTAACAAAAAAGATTATAGTAGAAGGATTATATATAATAGTTGGATGTGCACTTATGGCAATGGGAACATCTTTATTTCTTTTGCCAAACCAACTTTCTTCTGGAGGATTTGCTGGTATTTCAACAATTATATACTATTTATTTGGTTTGCCTCTTGGAACTACAATGCTTATTTTAAATATTCCGCTATTTATTATGGCAATTATTAGAGTGGGGAAAGAAGTTGCCATAAAAGGAATTTTAGGAACTATAATACTTTCAGCATTTATTGACATTTTTGAAAGATTTAATCCGCTAACACAGGACGGATTTCTTGCTTGTATATATGGGGGTATATTAGTTGGGCTTGGAACTGCAATTGTACTTAAAGCAAATGCATCTACTGGTGGAACTGATTTGCTTTCTTATATAATTCGTTCATTTAAGCCGAATTATAGGGCAGGTAATTTAATTGTGATTGTAGATACTGCCATAGTATTATTGAATGTAATTTTCTTTAGAGAGATAGAAATAGGATTATATTCAGCTATTGCAATATACTTAAATGGAAAAATGATAGATATAGTGTTTGAGGGAATATACTTTACAAAAACAATGTTTATAGTATCAAACCATTATAAAGAAATAGCCCAAGAAATTGGAGAAAAATTGGATAGAGGTAGTACTGCAGTATATGCAAAGGGAATGTATACAAAAGAGAAGAGAATGATGCTATGGTGTGTAGCTTCTAGAGGAGAAGTAGCAAAAATAAAGCAAATAGCTCAAGAAATAGATCCGAGAGCATTTATTGTAATTTCTAGTGCTAGAGAAGCCTGGGGAAAGGGATTTAAGGGGTGATAAAATTGAGGGAAATAGCTGATTTGTCAAAAAGATGTTGATTTTTATGTAAAACTATGATATAAAATTATAAAAAAGAAAGGATGTGACTTTATGAGCATAAAGTATAATGTTATTATACAAAAAGAGGAAGAGTGGTATGTAGCAAAATGTATTGATAATAGTGTTGCAAAATATAAAAACTTTCAAAGCAATAAAATTTGCATAGTGCCAATGCATTATGAAATAGCAAGAGGCACATTAAAAAGCATCTTAGAACAAGCAAACATAGAACTGGAAGATTTTTTAAATCAACTATAATTTAATTTATTTAGTATCAAATTATTTTTATTCAACAAAAATAAAAGATCCACATAAAAAATTTTATACTCCTTAAAAATATGAATAAAAAATCTTTTTAAAATTCAATCTGTAATTGACACCCAAAAAATAAATTTATATAATATAATTAGACACAATTGGAGAGAAAAACAAATTAGTAAAATCTAGACAAAAAGACAGTTTTAAATCGGAAAAGGAGAAAAAACAAACACTATGCAAAATATAGAAATGAAAGAACAACAATATATATTAAAAAACGTAAAATCATTTGAGCCAAAGCATATTTTTGAATGTGGTCAATGTTTTAGATGGGATGAAGAAACTGATGGTAGTTATACTGGCATTGTAAAGGAAAATGTAATAAGTGTAAAGAAAGTGGATAATGATGTTATATTTTCTAGCTTTGGTGCGGATAATTTAGAAACTTTAGTTATAGATTATTTTGATTTAAATAGAAATTACGAAGAGATAAAATCTAAACTTTCGCAAATTGACGAGTTTTTAGAGAATAGCATAAAATATGGAAGCGGAATAAGAATATTAAATCAAGATTTATGGGAAACAATTATCTCTTTTATAATATCTGCAAATAACAATATTCCTAGAATTAAAGGAATAATAAACAGAATGTCACAAAAATATGGGACGCAAATTGACTGGAAAGGAAAATCATATTATACTTTCCCAACAGTAGAAAATTTAGCTAAAGCCACAGTTCAAGATTTGCGAGCACTTGGACTAGGCTTTAGAGATGTTAGGGTATTTGAAACCACGCATAAAATTTTAAACAAAGAAGTGGATTTAGAAAAGATGCATAATGAACCAGATACAAAAAAAGTAAGAGATATACTTTTGACATTATCAGGAGTTGGTCCAAAAGTTGCTGATTGCATACTTTTATTTTCTACATTAAAAAGATTTGATGTGTTTCCAATTGATGTATGGGTTAGAAGAGTTATGAATGAGCTATATATAAAAAACTCGGATGAGACAAAAGTAAACAAAAAAGAAATAGAAAGGCTTGCATCAGAAAAATTTGGAAATCTAGAAGGAATTGCACAACAGTATTTGTTTTATTGGAAGCGAGACACAGCTTAGAAAGAAGGATAAAAATGAGCTTAAAAATAATTTATGGTAAATCTGGAACTGGAAAAAGTGAATATATTTTTAAAGAGATTGCTAATAAAATAGAAGCTAAGCAAAAAGAAAAAATCTATGTAATAACACCGGAGCAATTTTCTTTTACAGCAGAAAAAAAGCTGTTGGACTCGATTAAAGCTTCGGCGGTTATTTCGGCGGAAGTTATTACTTTTAACCGCATGGCGTATAGAGTTATGAAAGAACTTGGAAGTGCTAAAACAAATTTATCTTCTACTGGAAAGTCTATGCTAATTTATAAAATTCTTGCAGAAGAAAAAAAGAATTTAAAGTTTATAGGAAAGAGCCAGGAAAATGTAGATTTAATAGGGACACAAATAACGGAGTTTAAGAAGCATGGAGTAACAGTAGAGAACTTAAAAAATGTAGCTGACAAAACAGAGAATAAATACTTAAAAGCAAAATTGAATGATATGCTTGACGTGTACGAAAAATACACAGAATATATTCAAAATGAATATATTGACGAAAATGATAATTTAACAATATTGGCAGAAAATTTGGATTTTGTAAAAGACTTTGATAATTCATATATATACATAGACGAATTTGTGGGCTTTACTTATCAAGAATATGAAATAATTAGGAAGCTTTTAAGAAAAGCAAAACAAATACATATAACAGTCTGCACAGATAGTATTAATCCAGATAACAATCCGGATAAGGATTTGTTTTATGAGAATAAGAAGACTATTGACAGATTGTACAATATTGCAAAACAAGAGAATTGTTTAATAGAAAAGCCAGTGAATTTAGAAAAGGCATATAGATTTAAAACAGAAGAGCTTGCTCACCTAGAAAAAAATATATATGCTATACCGTATAAAAAATATGAAAAAGATGTGAATAACATCAATCTATTTTTGGCTAAAAATCAATACTCGGAGATAGAAAATGTTGCAGAAAACATTGTTAAATTAGTAAGGGACAAACAGTTTAGATACAAAGATATTTCAGTTATAACAAAAGATTTAGAAGGGTATGCAAACTTGTGCAAGGCAATTTTTGAAAAGTACAATATTCCTGTATTCATAGACGAGAAGAAGGATTTGAGTGAAAATGTATTGGTAAAATATGTTTTGGCTGTGTTAAATATTTTTGCAAAAAATTGGTCTTATGAGAGCGTTATGGAATACATTAAGACTGGACTAGTAAATGAAGTTGACGACGAAGATATTAATATAATAGAAAATTATGCTTTACGTTGGGGAATAAAAGGTTTTAAATGGTATAATGGAGACTGGAATTTCTATAACGAAAGTGAAGAGGAACAGAAAAAAATATTATTTATACGAGAAAAAATAATAGTACCATTATTAAGTTTCAAAAAAGAACTTGCAAAAGAAAATACTGTAAAAGGAATTACAACTAGATTATATAATTATTTAATAGAAAACCATATAAATACAAATATAGAAGAAAAAATAAAAGAGCTAGAAGAAGCGGGAGAAATAGAAAAGGCAAAAGAATATGAGACAAGTTTTAAAATAATAATAGACATTTTTGACGAAATAGTTATGGTGCTTGGTGATAAAAAAATAAATTTTGAGCAATATGCAAGTATATTAAAAATAGGGTTATCTACGACTGGATTAGGTAAGATACCATTAACCCAAGACCAAGTAACGGTAGGAGATGTTGACAGGTCTAGAAGCCATAAAGTAAGAGCTGTTTTTATAATAGGGTTAAATGATGGAATGTTCCCAAGTGTAAATAGCAATGAGGGATTTTTTAATGACCAAGATAGAGAGTATTTAAAAACTCAAGGAACAGAACTTGCAAAAGGAACATTGGAGAAACTTTATGACGATAACTTTAACATATATAAAGCCTTTTCAGCATCAGAAGAAAAAATATACTTATCATATGCATCTTCTGACCTAGAGGGAAAATCGCTACGACCATCAATTTTGATAAATAGAATAAAAAAGATGTTTCCAAATTTGGCTGAGCAAAGCGATGTTATAGAAAAACAAAGTGAAGTTATAATAGAAGAAAGTACTTTTGAAACTCTACTAGACAAATTAAGAGATTTTAGGGACGGAAAAAGTATAGAGCCAATTTGGTTTGAATTGTACAACTATTATATAAATTCTGCTAAATGGAAGGAAAGACTACAAAATAGTATAAGAGCTCTGAATTATAATATAAAGACAGAAGAACTTGATGTGAATATTGTAAAGAAATTATATGGAGATAATCTAAAAACAAGTGTATCTAGACTGGAGCAATATGAATCTTGCCCATTTTCATATTATTTAAAATATGGCTTAAATTTGTCTGAAAAAGAAGATTTTAAAATACAATCAATAGATACAGGAACTTTTATGCACGATGTAATAGACAGCTTTTTTGAAGAATTGCATAATATGGGGATAAAAGTAAAAGAAATAGAAAAAGAAAAAATAGACGAGATTGTAGAAGAAATAATAGAAGAAAAACTAAAATTAAAAAAGAACTATATATTTACAGGAATACCAAAGTACAGAGTTCTTTCAAATAGATTAAGCAAAGTAGTGAAAAAATCTATTGAGTATATTGTAGATAGCTTAAAAAACAGTGAATTTGAAATAATGGGAAACGAAGTGGAATTTAAAGACGGAAAGGAATATCCAGCAATAAAAATTGAACTAGAAAATGGGAAAAAGGTAGAAATCACTGGAAAAATAGATAGAATTGATATTGCAAAGACACCAGAAGGAAAATATATAAGAATAATAGACTATAAATCGTCAACAAAAGATATGAACTTAAATGAAGTAGTTGCAGGTTTGCAGTTACAACTACTTACATATTTAGACGCAGTTTGCAATATAGAAGATGTATTACCAGCCGGGGTTTTATATTTTAATTTAATAGATCCAAATATAAAAGCAAAAGGTAAATTAGACGAAGAAAAAATAGAACAAGAAATACGCAAGCAATTCAAAATGAAAGGATTAATATTAGCAGATATAGACATAGTAAAGAAAATGGACACAAAGCTAGAGAAGGGAAATTCAAATGTAATTCCTGCATATATTGATAAAAATGGAAATTTGGCAAATAGATCAAGCACAATAACTAGACAGCAGTTTGAAAATTTGCAAAAATATACAAACAAGATTATTAAACAGATATCGAATAATATTTTATCAGGAAATATAGATATAAAGCCATATTATAAAATTAAGGGAGGCAAAACCCCTTGCGAATACTGTAAGTATAAATCTATATGCAATTTTAATAATGGAATTTGTAAAAAAGAATACAACTATATTGGAAATGAAAGTAAGGACTACATTTTTGAACATTTGGTTTAGAAGTTTGAACGTTTGGGACACTCCTATTTGTTCAAGTTCTTGAACGTTTGGGACACTCCTTTTCGTTCAAGTTCTTAAACGTTTGGGATCGGAAATATAAAATATACTTTACTTCGCAAAAAACATAACATAACAAATAATTAACTAAAACATTGAAAGCAATTAAAGGAGGAAAAATGGACTTAACTAATAATGTAATAATCCATAAAAATATTAGAGGAACAGAGTTTATACAATTTAGAAAATTGTTAGAATATCCTAATTTAAAACATTGTTATACAATGAGAAAGAACAATATAAATGTTCAAACAAAAAATGGAGATAAAACAGAATTATTGTATAGTTATAAAAAAGTAGCGGAGGCATTAGAGATTGATTGGAAAACGATTGTAAAACCGTATCAAACTCATACAGACAGAGTTGAAATAGTTACAAATGTAGACGAGCAATTTGAAGAGGTAGATGGAGTAATTACAAATAAAAAAGATATAATGCTATGTACTACGTCCGCAGATTGCACATCATTATTTATATATGACGATAACAAAAAAGTTGTGGCTGACGTTCATTCGGGTTGGAGAGGAACATTAAAGCAAATTGGAAAAAAAGTGGTAGAAAAAATGATAGTAGAGTATGGATGTAAGCCTGAGGATATAATTTGTTGTATAGGACCTTGTATAAAAAAATGCCATTTTGAAGTTGAAGAAGATGTAATGGAAATGTTTAAAAACGAATTTTCTTATACAAATAAAATTGACGAAATAATTGAAAAAGGAAGAGTAAGTGAAGATGGAGTACAAAAATATAACATAGATACAACATTAATAAATGAAATTATTTTAAGGGAAGAGGGGCTAAAAAAAGAAAATATAATAGATAGTGGACTTTGTACTGTATGTAATTCTGATTTATTCCATTCGTATAGGGCAGACAAGGAAAAGTCAGGAAGAAATGGGGCTTTTATTGGAATGGAATAGAATTATCTAGTAACCTATTTTATTCTTAACTTGCTCAAAACACTTGAAGTTAATGCAAAAAAATGGTAAGATAAAGTGCATAATAAATAGAGTAATGAAAGGAAACAGAGATGTTTAAAAAAATAGAAACAGGAGATACAGTAGGAGTTATAGCTCCTTCGTCAAGGATAGATAAAGATGATTTGGAGGCAATTAATAATTCAGTTTTGCTTATGGAAAGTACTGGATTAAAAGTAAAATTTGCAAAGAATGCTTTTAAAACAACATTGGGATATAGTGCAACTCCGCAGGAAAAAGCTCAAGATATAAACGAAATGTTTGCAGATGATGAAGTAAAAATGATTTTCTGTGTAAGTGGAGGTTTTAATTCAAATACTGTATTTGAGTATTTAGATTATGATGTTATAAAGAAAAATCCAAAACCATTATGTGGATTTAGCGACAGTACTTCAATAGAGAATGTTATATATCAAAAAACTGGTGTAATTACATTTAATGGACCTACTTTTAAAGCATTAACATCATGGGCAACACCATATGCTTATGAAGAAGTGGTAAAGAGATTTATGAAAGGTGATATGCAATTAGGACAGGCAGATGACGAATATTCTACAATAAGAGAAGGTGTAGCAGAAGGAATATTAGTTGGAGGAAATTTAAGTTTAGTAAGTGAAATGGCAGTCGGAAATTATAGTATTGATTTTACAGATAAAATACTATTTATAGAGGAATTTTGCTTGGAGACTCCACCAGAATTAGTTTCAAACTATTTTTACCATCTAAAGCAAAATGGAGTGTTTGATAAAATAAAAGGAATATGGGTAGGAAATTATGATGGAAGTGTGGCATTAGAAAAGATATTACTAGATGTTTTAGAAGCAGATACAATGAATCAAGAAAGCAAATATAATTTCCCTATAATAAAGTCAAACAACTTTGGACATACAGAAAAGAAAACCGTAATACCGGTTGGAGGAAAAGCTAAAATAGATACATCAAAGAAGATAAAGATAGAAATAACAGAAAATTTTATGGAATAAATTTTGCATTTATCAATAGGTTTAAAAATTGGTTGCTATAATCAGTTTAGTAAAAAAATTATAATTTCTTAATGGTAAAAAAAATCAATGAGGAAAAATTGTAGATTTAATATTTAAGCATATACGAAAAACGTACATAGCAACTGATAAGTGAGAAAGGAAAAAATAATGTACAATAATTGGGAAGAACTAGAGGAATCAATAGAAAATTGTAATAAATGTAAATTGTGTAAGACTAGGTTAAATATTGTATTTGGAACAGGAAATAAAAATGCAGATATAATGCTTATTGGAGAAGGACCTGGAGCAGACGAGGATAGACAAGGAATTCCATTTGTAGGACGAGCTGGTAAATTAATGGATAAAGCATTTGAAGGCCTTGGAATAGAAAGGGAAAAAGTGTATATAGCAAATATTGTTAAGTGTAGGCCACCAGCTAATAGAGTACCAGAAGATGATGAAGCTACAGCCTGTTTGGACTATTTAAGAAACCAAGTGATTTTAGTTAGACCAAAAATTATTGTATTGTTAGGTAGCACGGCGCTAAAAAACATTTTAGGAAAAGAGTATGGTATAACTGCATCAAGAGGAAAATGGATAGAAAAAAAAGGAATACTATATATGTCAACTTGGCATCCGGCTGCACTTTTAAGAGATGAAAACAAAAAAATAGAATTCTGGAAGGATTTAAAAGAAGTTATTAGAAAATATGAGGAAATTATTTAATGTAGTTACAATTCATAGAAAATAATAAGGAGCTTTAAAATTCGTTCCATCTTTCTGGTACATATATTTTATATTAATAAAAATTTAAGTCTAATAAAACAATAAGAGGTGTAATAATAAATGAACGAAACAATACAAAAATATACAGAGTACTGTTTAAATTGTGTGGTAAAGCCTTGTAGCCAAAAAGGATGTCCGCTTAATAATGACATACCAGCTTTTATAAAACAAGTAAAAGAAGAAAATGTAAAAGAGGCATACAAAATATTATCAAAAACCACTGTACTTGGTAGTGTTTGTGGAAGAATTTGTCCTCATTTAAAACAATGTGAGGGAAGTTGTGTGAGAGGAATAAAAGGAGAACCAGTACAAATTGGAGAAATAGAAGCTTATGTTTTTGATGAAGCTTTAAATAATAAGTGGTATAAAGAATTAGAAAAAACAGAAAAATTGAAAGGAAAAAAGGTTGCGGTGGTAGGTGGAGGACCTGCTGGACTTACTTGTAGTGCATTTTTGACTAGAAGTGGAGCAGAAGTAACCATTTATGAAAAATACGGTAAACTAGGTGGTATTTTAGAACACGGAATACCAGATTTTAGATTAAGCAAAGATGTTTTGGAAAATACAATAGAGTCAATTCTAAGCTTGGGAATAAATGTAGAATACAACAAGGAATTAGGAAAAAACATAGCTCTACAAGAATTAGAAAAAAGCTATGATGCAATATTTTTAAGCTTCGGAGCGAATATACCATCTAAAATGAACATAGAAGGTGAAGACTTAGAAGGAGTGTTTGGAGGAAATAGTCTATTAGAAACCGGAAAACATCCAGATTATACTGGAAAAAAAGTTGCTGTAATAGGTGGAGGAAATGTGGCTATGGACTGCTCTAGAACAATTAAAAGACTGGGAGCAGACAAGGTATATGTAATTTACAGAAGAGCAGAAAAGCAGATGCCTGCAGAAATAAAAGAAATAGCAGAAGCAAAAGAAGAAGGAATTGAATTTTTATTTCAAAATAATATTGTTAAAATTTTAGGAAACAAAAAAGTAGAAAAAATAGAGTGCATAAAAACTGAGCTAGTAAAAAAAGAAGGAGAAACAAGAGAGGTACCTGTAAATATAGAAAATAGTAATTATCAAATGGATATGGACTATGTTGTAATGGCAGTAGGCTCTAGCCCAGAAAAAAAATTAGTAGAAAATTTAGGGATTGAACTAAATAAGTGGGGCTATATAAAAGTGGACGAAAATCATAGAACATCAAATCCAAAAATTTATGCTGGAGGGGATGTGGCAGGAGATAAAGGAACAGTTGCGTGGGCAGCTAGAGCTGGAAGAGATGTGGCAGAGGAAATAAAAAGGGACCTAATATTAACGTACTAATAAAAATGGTAAGGTGAGTAATTTGGATATAATAACAGAAAATTTAGATTTTGAAATAAAAAATATAGATGATAGCATATATGAAAATATAGAAATATCAAAGGATTTTGACAGGGGATTTTTATCACAAAATATCTTAAAGAGATTAAGGGATTTAATTGAACATACTGCTGTAAAAATTTTAAGCATTGACTCAAAAAAAGAATTAGACTTAAACTATGATAATATTGAAGAGGCTACAAACTATATAAAACGTATAGCAAAATATAGAGATTTAGCAAAATTCCATAGGTTTGTTCAAAATTCAGTTGGACATTATACTCCAACGAAAGAAAATGCAGAAAGATTAATGCTTAAATATTATGAGTATTTGTTAAAATTAAAAACATTTTATAAAAATACTTATGGAATGGAAATCCTAAAAAATCTTGATAAATTTCCACTAAATACAGACAAATCATATTATGAGTATTATGGAGAAATTGCTCAAAATATAGACAGAATTGCATTTGCAAGAGACAGAAGATTTATAGATGGCAGATATTATATCCAAAAGAGTAAACCATTTTTTATAAATAGCAAAATATATTATGAAGTAACTTTATCACCAGCTGTTGGAAACGCAAGCAAATTTGACAGAATTACGATGTTTACAAAATGTAATATAGAAACGAGTTATGCAATAAAAGTTTCGGTTGTTAAAACAATGGCAAAAATATTTGGAACATATACAGAAATACAAATTATAAACAACTGGGAAGTAGCAATAAGACCCTGTGAAATAAAAAATATGATTAAAATATTTGGCAAAAGGACTGAATATGGCTCTAGCTATGCTGAATATAAAAAGATGATGCCATATTTAACGCGTAATGGAATAAATTTATTAGATTTGGCAAATATGGAAGAAAAACATTATAAAGATTTAAAGGAATCATTTAAAAGTCAGGCTCAAAAATTAGTTATATTTGATTTGCTAGATGAATGTAGATATATTTTAAAAGACAATAAAGATGGAAGCAATATAATCAGATATCTATTATACAAATGCAATAATACGGTCATAAAAAAACAATTAGGATTAGAAGAAAATGTAATGTTGTCAAATTTGTACCTAAGAAATGGTTGTATTCCTTTTGAAGAGATGCCATTTGTTACTTCATTAGTAGGACATAATCCAAAGAGCTATGACTTATTTGATTGTATAGATGCAAAGGGAAGAGAAGAAGAATTATTAGCAAGATACATTAAGATTAATACAGAGCAAAATGGATGTCTATATACATCAAAAAAAGATGTTGAGATATTTGGCGATGTAGATTTATTAGTAAAAAGATATAATTCTAAACTTTATATAGCACACGAAAATAGGGAACTGGTAATAGAAGGAGATAATATTTATATTAGAGGATATGAAAAAAACACAATAAAAATATTAGAACAACTAAAAAAGCTTACAAAAGAAGGAATAGAAGGACATAAAAATTCGGTCAAAAATTGGCTGGATACAGAAAACTATGTAATAGACGATGTTGATAAAAGAAATATTTTGGAAAACCTTTTTGAAAATTCAAAAGTAGCACTTATATATGGAGCAGCTGGCACAGGCAAGACAACTCTTATTAACCATATTTCAAACTACTATGGTGAAGAAAAAAATTTTTTCCTTGCAAATACACATCCAGCTGTTGAGAACTTAAAAAGAAAAGTGGACGCTTCAAACGGTCAGTTCTATACAATAAAAAAGATATTAAACAATGGTCATATAAGAAAAGATTGCGATATATTAATTATAGACGAATGTAGTACAGTTAGTAATCAGGATATGTTAAAAATACTTAATGAAATTGATTTTAAATTGTTGGTTTTAGTAGGTGACATTTATCAAATTGAATCTATAACATTTGGAAACTGGTTTAGTATTGCTAAGATTTTAATAGATAATAAAGCAAAATATGAGCTAGACAAACCATATAGAAGTAAAAACAAAAATTTAAAAATACTATGGGATAAAGTAAGAGCTTTAGACGACGATATAACAGAATTCATTGCAAAAAATAGATATGCACAAAGATTAGACTTAAGTATTTTAAAGCCAGAGGACTATGACGAAATAATATTATGCTTAAACTACGATGGCCTATATGGGATAAACAATATAAATCGATTTATGCAAAACAGTAATCCAAACGAAGCGGTTGACTGGGGAATAGGAAGATATAAAGTAGAAGATCCAATTTTATTTATTGACAATAATAGATTTTCTCCTGTGCTATACAACAATTTAAAAGGAAGAATTGTAAACATACAAGTAAATGAAGCTGAACATAGAATATGGTTTGATATAGAAACAGATATAATAATTACTGAAGAAGAAGCAGAAAGTGTAGGACTAGAGTTAATAGCTAGTACAGAAACAAGATCTACAATAAGATTTTATGTTGACGAATTTAAGGATGTTGATGACGATGATGACGAAAGTTCAGATACTATTGTGCCATTTGTAGTAGCCTATGCTGTTTCTATACATAAGTCTCAAGGATTAGAATATAACTCGGTGAAAATAATAATTACAAGCGAAATAGAAGAAATGATTTCTCACAACATATTTTATACGGCAATTACAAGGGCTATGCAAAAATTGAAGATTTATTGGACTCCAGAATGTATGGATAGAATATTAAAAAATATGAAACCAAAATTTAATGCAAAAGATGCAAGCATTATTAGGAATAAAATGAACAAATTAAAAATAGATGTATAAAATATATTCCACGCGGTAGAAATATATTGCTTTTCAAAATACTCGAATAAAATATATCTCTTCCGCGTGGAATCACATTAGTCAATAAATTATAAAAGCGTTCTATAAAGTTTTATACTAAACAGTAACTATTTATCGTTTTAGCTCTACAGTTGCAGATAAAATTGCTTTAATTTTTCTAAAAAATTTTGATATTCCAGAATCTTCTACAACAGCTAAACTTGTATTATTCATTATGCTCTCATATTTATTATCCAAATCCATCATTTTATTAATGTAAAATTCATTAAAATTTGAATAATTATCAGAAATTCCAATATAATTCTTGTAATTATATAATCTAAGTCTGTATTCGTCAATATCGGCAGTAGTAGTTATTTTATTAAATTGTGTATTAAAATAAGACGAATATATAAGTTCTTGTGTTTCAAAAAATATTTTCTTTATTTTAGTTTTACAATCCTCTATTTTCTTAGCAACTTTTTGAGCTTTGCTACCTTCGCAATTATCACTCATTAATTTATTATTCAACTTTATAGCCTTTTCTTCAGTTTCTAAAATTTTGTCTAAATTATCTTGTATTCTTAAAAAGTTATTTACTCCACATAAATTTGCAAATCGCTCTTTAAATGTATCAGAACCATAAAAAGTACTATCATAAAGAGACTCTTCACCAGTTATATAAGCCATTTGCTTTACTAAATTGCATAACAAAGGATAATAAGAAGGGCTAGTTGTTGGAAGAGAAATACCATAGTATTTTACAATTTCTTCTGGAACTTCTAATGTTTTAGAAGCCATCAATTGTACAGCACCCTCATTTAATCCCATTCCGCAAATTTTTAAATCTCCAAAATCACATAATCCAAGTCTTAATAAATGCCCCTTTTTGTCTTTTATTTCTTGCAAATAATGGATAAATTCGTGTACAGCAAATTTTTCTAATTCATCTATTTTTAAACCTTGTTTAAAATACATCGAAGAATTCTTGTAAAAATATGTTGCTTCTGCAAAACCTTCTGGAATGTCTGCAATATACATTGGAATTCTAGATAATGCAATAAACAAGTTTTGAAATATGAAATTCTGCTCAGGAAAAGCCTTACATAACTTTTCTGCGATGTCGTGTGAAATAGTATTTACGCTGAGTGTATCTAACTTTCCTACAACAGTTATACCATCTTTTTTTAAATCTGATTCAATGCTCATAAAACGTATTTCTCCTTAGTAATTCATATATCAACATTATACTACAAAAACACAAAAGTAATATTACAAGAATATTACTTTTGTGTTACAAAACTGTTACAAAATAAGTTTTTGAATAATGTCCTACTCATAATAAAATTTTAATTGTAATTTATAATTACTTTACAACAATGTTGTAAATCTTATTCTTCACGTATATTTCTTTAACAACAGTTTTTCCTTCAAGTTGAGCTTGGATGTTGCTGTTTTCCATAACAGCTTTTTTAACATCTTCGTCAGTTGCATCTGTGCCAATTTGTACAGTAGCTCTAACTTTTCCGTTTACTTGTACAGGAATTTCGATTGTATCTTCTACAAGTTTTGTTTCGTCATAAGTTGGCCAAGCTTCGTATGTTATTGTATCACTATGACCTAGCCTGCTCCACAATTCTTCAGCTATGTGTGGAGCGACTGGGCTTAGTAATTTTACAAATCCTTCTGCATATTCTTTTGGGAAAACATCTTCTTTAGTTGCAGCATTTATAAATATCATCATTTGAGAGATTGCTGTATTAAAGTACATATTCTCATAATCGTCAGTAACTTTTTTAACAGTAAAGTTATATACTTTATCTAAGTTTTTGTTTTCTTTATTATGAACTTTACCAGATTCTACATACAATCTCCAAACTCTATCCAAGAATTTTTTAGAACCGTCTATTCCATTTGGGTCCCATGGCTTAGCGGCATCAATTGGTCCCATAAACATTTCATAAATTCTTAATGAGTCTGCACCATATTCTTTTACCATATCGTCAGGATTTATAACATTTCCTTTTGATTTGCTCATTTTTTCTCCGTTAGAACCAAGTATCATTCCTTGATGACGTAGTTTGGCAAATGGTTCTTTTGTAGGAACAATGCCTTTATTGTATAGATAGTTATTCCAGAATCTTGAATATAACAAATGTCCAACAGCGTGCTCTGGTCCACCAACATAAAGGTCAACTGGCATCCAATGTTTTAATAATTCTGGGTCAGCTATTTCGTTTTCATTGTGTGGGTCTATATATCTTAAGAAGTACCAACTAGATCCAGCAGAACCAGGCATTGTGCTAGTCTCACGCTTAGCAGGTTTTCCTTCAAAAGTAGTATTTACCCAATCTGTTGCTTTATCAAGTGGTGATGCACCTGTTTTAGATGGAGCATAATCTTCTAGTTCTGGCAATATTAGAGGTAAATCACTATCTGCTAAAACGTGTATTTCGTCTCCCTCTGTATATACTATTGGAATAGGTTCACCCCAATAACGTTGTCTTGCAAAAATCCATTCACGAATTTTGTAATTTACTTTTTTAGTACCTATACCTTTTTCTTCAAGCCAAGATATCATTTTGTCAATTGCTTCTTGTTTTCCAAGACCATTCAAGAAATCAGAATTTATATGAACTCCGTCACCTGTAAATGCTTCTTTTGAAACATCTCCACCTTCTAATACAGGGATAATTTCAAGATTGAATTTCTTAGCAAACTCGTAATCTCTCTCGTCGTGTGCAGGTACAGCCATAATTGCACCAGTTCCATAACTTGATAATACATAATCAGAAATCCAAATTGGAATTTTCTTTCCATTTACAGGATTTATAGCATAGCTACCAGTAAAGCAACCAGTTTTTTCTTTGTTAAGCTCAGTTCTTTCTAAATCAGACTTGCTAGCTGCCATCTCTTTGTATTTTTTAACAGCTTCTTTGCAATCTGCAGTTGTTATTTCGTCAACTAATTCGTGCTCTGGAGAAAGCACGCAATAAGTTGCGCCAAATAAAGTATCTGCTCTTGTTGTAAATACTGTAAAACTCTTATCAGTTCCAGCAATATTAAACACAACTTCTGCTCCTACTGATTTACCAATCCAATTACGTTGAATCTCTTTTGTAGATTCTGGCCAATCAAGCTCATCAAGACCAGAAAGTAAGGTTTCAGCATATTTCGGAATATCCATAACCCATTGCTTCATATTTTTACGAACAACAGGAAATCCGCCTCTTTCACTTTTTCCGTTTATAACTTCGTCATTAGAAAGCACGCAGCCTAATCCTTCACACCAATTTACAGGCATTTCAACAAGTTTTGCTAGTCCATCTTGATACAACCTCTTAAAAATCCATTGAGTCCATTTGTAATAACTTGGGTCACAAGTAGAAATTTCTTTGCTCCAATCAAAAGAAAGACCAAGCATTTTTAATTGCTTTTTAAAAGTTGCTATATTTTTTTCTGTAAAACCAGCTGGATGATTACCAGTTTTTATTGCATATTGCTCAGCTGGAAGACCAAAAGCATCCCAACCCATAGGGTGAAGAACGTTATAACCTTGCATTCTTCTCATTCTAGACATAATATCTGTTGCTGTGTATCCTTCTGGATGACCTACGTGCAAACCTTGTCCAGATGGATATGGAAACATATCTAGTGCATAATATTTTGGCTTAGAAAAGTCCCACACATCGGTTTTAAAAGTTTCATTTTTATCCCAATATTCTTGCCATTTTTTTTCTATTTCATTAAAGTTGTATGACATAAAACCAATCCTTTCTGTTTGTATATATTTGTATATTAATTCACCAATTTTGCGAATATATATAATATACCATAAAATGGTTAAAAATACTAGATTTTTTGTAAAATTTGACAAACTTAAAAATTATAAAAATATACTTGACAAAGGATGTGCGTATTGGTAATATAAATGTGAAAGTAAAAATGCAAAGGGGAGCGTATTTATAATGGAAAAAAATGAGAGAGGTATAACATTATTAACATTAGTTATAACAATATTAATAATAATCATATTAGCAGGTATAACAATAAATGCAACTTTAGGAGATAATGGCTTGCTAAAGCAGGCACAAGATGCTAAAGATTTGGCAGAGAGTACAACATCAGAAACGGAACAAAAAATGGAGGATGTATTACACGAATATCAAAATATAATGGGAGGAGGGGGAACAGCAGAACCACCAGAAGATACAGGACTAAGTGTGCCAACAGTAACATTTGTTTCAAAAACGACAGATTCAATAACAGTGCAGGCAAATGCAACGGATACTAATGAGGGTAATTTAATATATACATTACATATAAGTACAAACCCTTCAGAAAATTATACAGAAGCAGCAACAGCAACAGGCAACTCAGGAAGTAATGTAAATTTAACAGCTAGTGGATTAAGTCAGTATACTACATACTATTATTATGTAACAGTAACAGATCAAATATCAGACAATCAAAGTAGTACATATAACCAGAGAACATATTGCCCTGGAACTGGACACACAACTAGCTCTTGCACTGGAACTACAACTACTACCATAGACTGTAAGCGTTGCGGGCGGAAATGGTACTTATAGAACAGATTGCTCAGTATGTAGAGGTGAAGGTGGTGGTTATACATGCTTGGTATGTTCTGCAATGAATAGTTTGTCTGTTTCTAGGTGCTCATCATGTGGCTCAACTAGGTTAGGAAGGTGGTCGTGTGGGGTATGTAATGAGACTGGTACTATTACCGAGACTTGTAACAATTGTGATGGCTCGGGCAAGATTACACAAACAACAGCTGGATGTATACACGGTTATACATCATCACATTATTATTGCAATACAGAAGGATGTGCATATACAGGAAATGGTGCTCATTGCTCTCACTTAAAAACATCTCAACATGATAGTTAAAATAATATGTAGTGTAAATGTATGTAGGAAACTGACGAAGAAAAATGTCGTTGTTCCTACATATTATTTTTCCCTTTACAACACACTTATTAAACAACAATATGCATAAATTTAATTGACTTCAAATTAAAAAAATATATACTAATTAATGACAAAACAGAAAGGTTAAAATGGTGAAGGATAATGAATAAATATATGAAAATAGCAAAAGAAAGTGCTGAATATGGAGTAAATAATGGAGAAGGAGGACCATTTGGTGCAGTTATTACAGATAAAAATGGAAATATAATAGCAAAAGGAAACAATATGGTATTAGCAAAAAGCGACCCAACAGCGCACGCGGAAGTAACTGTAATTAGAGAAGCGTGCAAAAAACTAGGTACATATGATTTGTCAGGATATATATTATATACTTCTTGCGAGCCTTGCCCAATGTGTCTATCTGCAATAATTTGGTCTAATATACAAGAGGTGTATTATGCTTGTACAAGAGAAGATGCTGGGAACATTGGATTTAGGGACGATGCAATTTACGAATATTTAGAAGGAAAAAACGATGGATTAATTAATTTAAAGCAGATAGATAGGGAAGATTGTATCAATTTGTTTGAAGAATATAAAAAGAATAACAAGACAATATATTAAAAAATTTATAAAAAATATATAGTAATTAATAAAACAATGTGGTAAACTAAAACTATAATTATAGAAGAAATATTTTCCAGACGAAGAAGTAAGATTCTATTGCTAGTAGAATAAAAGCAATCGAGGAAAAATAATTTTTTTGAATAACTAAGGAGGAACAAAAATGAATGAAACCGTTGGCGTTGTAAGAGAGAGAGACAGACTGCCCAGCGAATATAAAAAAAGAAGAAATAAGTAGTCAT
>CAKNRV010000027.1 GCA_930991035.1 uncultured Clostridium sp.
GTGAAATATTCCTTTACAAACTTTTAAGGTGATTTTATCATAAATTAAATACAAACTTTTCTTCAAAAGCTGGACTTTTAGCTATTTTTGTGGTATAATAGATATGTAGGGTTTTTGAGAAAAATTAAATTTGGAGGATAAAATTATGTTTAATGAAGATGTTTTTAATTTTAATATTAACAACATAAAAAATGATTTAGCAATAGAAGGAATGGAAATTTCTGATGCTGATGTTATGTTATTTAAGCAATTTGCGAACGATGAAATCGATATGCCAAATTTAATACAAACTATAACGAGCGAATTAAAGTAATAAAGCAACGATGTCACTCTTTGTTCGTGCCGATTCGAGTTTCCGACTGAAAGTAGGAAATTTCAAAATCGATAGCGATTTCGGCTCTTTTTAAAAGAATTTAAGCAACAAAAATAATAGTAAAAAATAGTATTTAAAAGAGAAAGTTGACAAAAGTTTTTATAGCTTTTGTCAACTTTTTTACGTTTATAACAAGATTAAGTTTCCTTTGGCTGTGCATTTGTTTTGCAAAGATGCCCAATTGGCTAAGCCTTTTTTATTGTATAGGAAAAATCGACAGATTTTTGCTATACAACAAGGTTAAGTTTCTTTGGGCTGTGCATATTCGCGAAGCGAAATGCACATGTGGCGAAGCCACTTTTCTTATATTTCTCTACATTTTACTATTAATCTTTGAGTTCCATAATTTGTACAGGTAATTAGTGTTAGTTCTCTTCTATTGGTCAATTGACTTGTGCAACTACGGTCCTCTGGCTCAACAACATATATGTAATATACTTCATACTCAACTACTCTTCCTGATAAATCCTGAAGTTCAACTATATCTCCATTTTCTAATTCATTTAGTCTTCCAAACATTTTTCCATTTCTATAATTATGTCCCGCTATACAGTAATTTCCAATTTCATTTGGATTTGGTCCCCAGAATTTATTTACTGAAATGTTTAATAATTCGTCCGAAGTTTCTGTTAGTACTGGATATGATATATCTATTTTAGGTATTGTTACTATTGCCTCTGTATTATATTCTACTCCATCTACTTCTATAACACCTTGCTCCATTGCATTTTGAGAGACATCCTCTTCTTCTACTTCCATTTCTTGTGCTTCGTTTGATTCTTCTTCACTTAGTACAATAATTATAGGATCATTGCTTGTGTTTTTTACTGTTTCGTCTGGTTTTACTTGAGCTAATACTTTTTGTGAAACTTCTTCACTCTTATTTCTGTCATACTCAGCATATATGTAATATGATGATAGTAAAAGTACTAATAAAATACAAATAAAAAATTGAATTTTATATGCTTTCTTTTTTCTTTTTAGTTCTGGCGTAACATATAATTTTTCAGTAACCAAAATTTGATTCAAGTCTCTCACCTCCATAGCAAACATTACATAATTATTATATCATAAATTAATTGATTTTTAAATACTTTCAGCAATTAAATTTGATAATTCTGCAAATTGATTTATGCTTAAATTTTCTCCCCTCACATTTGTTTCCAAATCCATTTTTTCTAATAGCTGTTTTATTTGTTCTTTGTCCTTAAACATACCAGAGTTTTCTAACCCATTTACTAACGTCTTTCTTCTGTGAGAAAAGCTTTCCTTTATTAATCTAAAAAATACTTCCTCATTTTTTACATTTACAGCTGGTTCTTGTCTTATTTTTAATTTTATAACCTCTGAATCCACTTCTGGTGCAGGAATAAAATTATTTCTATCTACAAATATTATTTTAGAAGCTTCTGCATAATAATTTACCGTATATGTAATTGCTCCAGATAATTTTTCTCCTGGTAAAGCCGTTAATCTATCTGCTACTTCTTTTTGCACCATTACAGTTATACTATCCACTGGTATTTTTTCTTCCAACAATTTCATAACAATTGGTGTAGTTATATAATATGGTAAATTTGCCACAATTTTTACATTATTTAGTTCTCCTTTGTTTTCGGCAATCAATGTATTCAAATCTACTTTTAGGACATCTGCATTTAATAATACAAAATTTTTATATAGAAAAAATCTATCTTGTAATATTTTTAGCATTTTTGTATCAAGCTCTATTGCTATAACTTTTCCTGCTTTTTCAAGTAGCTTAGAAGTTAGTGTTCCTAGTCCTGGTCCTATTTCTATAACTAAGTCTGTTTTATTCACTTCAGATGCATTTATAATTTCATTTATTACTTCGTCACTAATCAAAAAATTTTGTCCTAGTTTTTTGTTTGCAGTTATGTTATATTTTTTTAATATAAATTTCGTCTCTTCTAAGCTACTTTGCATATATTTCTCCTTTTTAAATTATTCCTGTATTTCTTCTTTTAGTACAATATTTACTATTGTTCCTTCTTCCACTGATGTACCTGCTGCTATATCTTGGCTTGTTACTTTTCCTGAGCCAGTATATTTTACATTAAGATTTTTGTTACTTAATGCTGCTCTTGCTTCGGACAATGTCATTCCCTTTAAATTTGGCACTTCTTGCGAAATTCTAACGTCATTATCTTCTGTATAAAGCATTACTACTGAATCTTCTATTAACTCTGTACCGGCAACTGGCATTTGTTCAGTAACTATGTCTTCGTTGTTTCCTGATATTTCACATCTAAATCCTTGATTTTCTATTATCTTTTTAGCTTCTGCTGCTGTTTTATTCTTTACATTTGATAGTGTTGTTGTTTCTTCTGAAGTATCACTGTCTGTTGTATCTGAAGGAACTTCTAAATATGGTAATACTTCTGATAATATTTGTGATACAACTGGTGCTGCAACAGAGCTACCACTACGTCTTTCTCCTGTAAGTCCATATAAAGTAACTAATATTACTACTTCTGGACTTTCAACAGGTGAAATTGCTGCAAAAGACGCAACATATCCAGCATCTTCATCTGATACATCTGGTTCTGATGTTCCTGTTTTTCCTGCTATACTATACCCCTTTACTTGTGCATAACTTCCTGTTCCACTATCTACAACTGTTTTTAACATATCTAATAATTCATCTGCTGTGTCTTCTGATATTACTTGTCTTACTTCAGTTGGTTCGATTGTTGTAACTGCTCCTGTATCTGTATTCTTTATCTCTTTAGCTATTCTTGGTTGCATAAGTACTCCATCATTTGCTACTGCTCCAACAGCCATTATCATTTGTAATGGAGTTATTTTAAATCTTTGTCCGAACGACATTGTTGCAAGCTCAACATCTTTTACATTTTCTAAATTCCAGAAAATACTTCCTGCTTCTCCTGAGCTTCCAGAGTCACCTATGTCTGCAAAATCTGTTGTGTCAAAAAATCCAAATGCATTGTAATATCTATACAATGTTGCTGCACCTATTTTCTTTCCTAATTGCATAAATGCTGGGTTACATGAATATTTTAATGCATCACGCAAGCTTAACTTTCCGTGACCTGATGTATCAGAACAATTTATTCGTACTCCTGACACCAATTCATATCCATCACAATTAAATTCATTTGGTGTGTCTGGCTCAATCAAATCTTCTTCTAGTCCAGCTGCAGCTGTTATTATTTTAAATACAGAACCAGGTTCATATGTATATGTTATTGCCTTATTATTCCAAGTTTGTTGTTGAAGGGCGTATTGCTCGTCACCACTCATTTTATCCCATTCATCATCTGGAACAAATTCTAATGTGTACGGATCATTTAGATTATAATCTGGATACGTTGCCATTGCTAATATATCTCCTGTATTTGGATCCATAATAATTACATTTCCACCTTCTTGGCAATCATATTCTTCACACGCCTGCTTTAAATATTTTTCTGCTATTTGTTGAATATTTGCATCTATGGTAAGAGTAATATCATTTCCGTTTTGTGGAGCTATGTAAGTTTCGTCTGCATAAGGAATTAAATCTTGCATTGCATCTTGTGCTGACGTTATCTTTCCAGGTGTGCCTGTTAAAATATCATTCCATTTTGACTCTAATCCCCACAAACCTTGATTATCTGTTCCACAAAATCCAATCAAATTAGAAGCTAGGTTGTCATAAGGGTAATATCTTTTTGTATCTTCGTCTATGTTTATTCCACTATATATTTTGTTTGTCTCCATCCAATTTTCTAATTTATCTATTTTATCATTTTCTACTTTTCTAGCAATTGTAACATTTGTAGTATCACGTGACACTTTTTCTAATGTTTCGTCATAATCTAGCTCAAATATGTCAGAAAAAGCTTTTGCGACCTTTTCTTTCAATTCCTTTGTTTGAGCCTCATCTATATCTCCATCATCATTTTCTACTACAATTTTAGTTGGGTCTATACTAACAGTGTCTACTTGTGCACTAATTGCTAAAGCCTTTCCAGTAGAATCATATATAGTTCCCCTTTTAGGACTAATTGTTTTACTTGCAGTTAGCTGTCTATACATACTCTCTTCCAAATCTGCACCTTGTACTAATTGTATCCAGCCTAATCTAAACACTAATAGAATAAATATTATTAAAAATACAATTAGCATTCTTCCTAATCTTTCACTTATTGAAAGAGTTTTAATTGATTTATTTTTATCATTCATATCTTTTATATTATTTTCACTACTTTTCTTCTTGTTGGTCTTACCATTTTTCTTAAATTTATATATATTATTCTTTTCGTTCTTCACTTACACCATCTCTTCCTTTTGTTTTTTACACAAGTCCCCTATTTTATGTCTATATTTTACATTACACCACCTAAAAAATCAAGATGATTAGTGTAAAAGTTTTGTGAACGTTTGGGACACTCCTTTTTGTTTAAGTTCTTGAACGTTTGGGACACTCCTTTTTGTTTAAATAACTGTATTAAAAGAGCTAAAGGATTTATAATAATTGCATTATATATGAATAAAGCGACAAAGTCGCTCTTTGTTCGTGCCGATTCAAAGTTGCCGACTGAAAGGAGGAAATCTCAAAGGCAATAGCGATATCAGACATTTTAAAATTCTAGGAAATTATATTTCCTAGAATTTTAAAAAAGTTGACAACTGGTAGTAATCCCCTTTGTCAACTTTTTTTGTGCACTTACTCGTTAAAAATTTTGTCAAACTCTTCTCCGTCAATTTTTTCTTTTTCAAGTAGAACTCCAGCAACTCTATGAAGCTTATCTATATGCTCTCTTAATATTGATTCAGCTTTTCCATAAGCAAAGTCTATTATACTCTTTACTTCTTCGTCTATTATGTTAGCTGTTTCTTCTGAATATTCTTTAGCTTGAGCAAAATCTCTTCCCAAAAATACTTCTTCTTGGTTTTGTCCTAGAGTAATTGTTCCCACTCTTTCACTCATTCCATATTTTGTAACCATTGCTCTAGCTATTTTTGTTGCTCTTTCTATATCATTGCTTGCACCAGTAGAAATGTCGTCTAAAATCAATTTTTCTGCTACTCTTCCACCTAATAGAGAAACTATATTTTCTACCATTTCTGTTCTAGACATAAATGATTTATCCTCTGTTGGTCTATACATAGTATATCCACCAGCCATACCTCTTGGTACAATTGATATTTGATGTACTGGGTCTTGAGTTGGTAAAAATCTGCTTACAACTGCGTGACCTGCTTCATGATATGCAACTAATTTTTGTTCTTTATCGCTTCTTACTCTAGTTCTCTTTTCAGGTCCCATCGTAACTTTTACCATTGCATCTTCTATTTCTTGCATTCCAATTTCCCTTAAGTTTCTTCTTGCTGCTAAAAGTGCTGCTTCGTTTAATACATTCTCTAAGTCTGCTCCTGAAAATCCAGAAGTATTTTTTGCAATAGTTTTTAAGTCTACATCTATTGCTAATTTTTTCTTTCTACTATGAACTTCTAATATTTGCTCCCTTGCTTTTACATCTGGGCTTGATACTACTATTTGTCTATCAAATCTACCAGGTCTTAATAATGCTTTATCAAGTACATCTGGTCTGTTTGTTGCAGCTAGTACTATTACACCTTCATTTGCTGAAAATCCATCCATTTCAACAAGTAATTGATTTAATGTTTGTTCTCTTTCGTCGTGTCCTCCACCAAGGCCAGCTCCTCTTTGACGTCCTACTGCATCAATCTCGTCTATAAATACTATACAAGGTGCCTTCTTTTTAGCTTCATCAAACAAATCTCTTACACGTGATGCACCAACACCAACAAACATTTCAACAAAGTCTGAACCACTTATTATAAAGAATGGCACTCCTGCTTCTCCTGCAACAGCTTTTGCAAGAAGTGTTTTACCAGTACCTGGCCCACCTACAAGCAATACTCCTTTTGGAATTCTTGCTCCCATATCTGTAAACTTTTTAGGATTTTTCAAAAATTCTACTATTTCTTCTAATTCTTCTTTTTCTTCGTCTACACCTGCAACATCGTCAAATGTAACTTTGTTTTTGTCAGTTGGATTCATCATTCTAGCTCTACTTTTTCCAAATGACATTGTTTTACTTCCACCAGCATTTCCTTGGCTTCCACTCATAAATAGGAACCAGAAAATAAAGAAAATTATTAGTATACCAAATGGTGTTAGTAAGCTTAAAATAAACATCCAAATTGACTCAGAAGCTATATTAACTGTTACATTTCCAGCAGTCATACTTTCTTGTAAGTTATCCATCAAATTATCAATACTAGGTATATTTACTTGTTTAATGAAGTTTTCATTTTTTAATCTAACTTCAGCAGTTGTTCCATCTGCTGAGATTTCTATTTCTGAAACTTCTCCTGTTTCTATTTTTTCTATCAGTTCTGAATACGCTAATCTATTGTTGCTATTATCTAGGATAGATGTTAAAAGTACTATAAAAATTATACCTATTATTAGCCACATTGCTAAGGTTTTAATTCCACTTTTCAAATTAAACTTTCCTTGTATAATATAATAAAGTTTAAAATTTTAATATATTATACTTACCTTTCTCCATTAATTATTTTATTTTTATTTCTAAAAATTTTGGTTTAATGGTACCTTTATTTTATATTTTAATTTTAAATAATTAACATATTTTTACATTGAAGTAATTTCATTATATAATTAATTTATTAGCAATTTTTTCACCTTTGAACTATACCATATATATTCACTTATTTCAAGGCTTTTTCCAAAACTTTTTTTGCTCAATTTGTTATTCTTTACGGAAACTTGAGTTAAGAAAGAAAAAAATTTTTCCCTTTTTAACAAAAATCTTGATTCCTTTCTTTGGTGTAAAATATTTATTTCCGATGTTATTACTACAAAGTTTAATGATATCCTCTATATGTACTTTTTCAATTCCAGTAACTCTTCCATAAGCTTTTGATATAGTATATAGAATTAGTCTTGATTTTATTACTTTGTCTAATTTATTAAAACCTTTTAAATCTAAGATTATTGTTTTTTGATTATTACTTTGGTCATTCAACTCTAGACTTTCATTTTCATAGCTAACTTTTTTATTAGTTCCTTTATTCTTATTTAAATTATTGCTATCTACATTTAAAAGCAAATTTTTATACTCTTTTTCCACAATTTTGTTAATAAATTGTTCTTCTTCGCTTGCTAATGACGATAATCTATTTATTCCTTCAACTATGTTTGGATTAAATTCTTTTTGCAAATATGGTATTAATAAATTTCTAATTTTATTTCTGGTATACACATTTTCATTATTGCTTTTATCATATCTTGGATTAAGTTTTAATTCATTACAATAATTTTCAATCATAGACCTTTCACATTCAATTATTGGTCTAATGAATTTCCCATCTCGTATTTTTTCTATTCCTTTTAAACCAGAAACAGAACTTCCGCGTATAATATTCATAAGCACAGTTTCTGCATTATCATTACTATTATGCGCTGTTGCTATTTTGTTTGCGCCAACTTTTTTTGCAACTTCTTCAAAAAATTCGTAACGAATATTTCTTCCAGCCTCTTCTGTACCAATTTTGAGTTTTTTAGCCTCTTCTTCAACCTTCACTTCTTTTATATAACATTCTACTCCAATATTATTACAAAAATTATGTACATACTCTGTTTCTTCGTCGGCTTCTACTCTAATCTTATGATTAATATGTGCCACAAAAATATTTATATTCAAATATTCTTTAAATTTATTTAATATATTCAAAAGAGTTATTGAATCTGGTCCACCAGAAACACCAATAACCACTTTATCTCCACTAGTAATCATATTAAATTTTTTTATTGTATCTAGAACATTTTTCTCAATTTCTTTTAGTTCTAAATTATTTTGATTAGCTACTTTTTTTAAATTATTCATTATTTTTTCACCTCTTCAATTTAAAATTTTCCTACTTATTATGAATTTTATATATTTTTTTATTTAAAGCTATATGAGGTAGACATATAGCTTACAGCCACAAGCGATATCTGGTTTACATTTACATTTATTTGAAATATTTGACATTTTCTGGAAATTGTGTTATAATATAAGTCTAAGCTATATGCTTAAATAAAATTTATGGGGGTCGATGTTATGTACATCGCAACAAGAAAATTCACAGAAGTCACCAACGTCACGCAGCACATTATCGACAGACCAGATATCCGGCTTCCTTTGGTAGAAGCTCGGGAAGATGGGAAGAATATTCCAACATTCATTACCATTCACGAAACCAGCTTAGGCCTTTCAAAGGTACCAGGCACCAAGAATGCGGAGCACTATATCAACCTTTTGGAAAATCCGAAAGGAGATCCGAGGGTTGGATATCATTTCCTTTGTGGAGATGATGTAATCTACCAGCTTCTGGAAACTTGGGTCCGGACTGCTCACGCAGGTTCAACCGAAGGTAACTCTTCAATCGCTATTGAACGGTTAGTCAATAGCGATATCGACTATGACCGAGCCATCAATAATCAAGCTCGGCTGACGGCAACCATTATGTTTATCTACAACATTCCCATCGAGAATGTTGTACCGCACCAGTTCTGGGGCGGAAAAGAATGCCCCAGTAGATTACTTGCCGGTATGTACCGGTGGAGCTGGGGGCGATTCATTAGAACCGTCAACAGCTATCTCTATTCCGAAAACTTTATAGACGGAATAGACCAGAATCTACCCAATTGTGTCTACGACTTCTTAGAAGATCGTAAACGCGAAGCCGAAGAAGCTAAGGTTGCTGAAGAGGCTAAGCTGAAAGATGAAATCAGTGCTGACTGAGACACACTCCATAGCAAACCAGAGACTTGTAATAAGTCCCTGGTTTGTTTTATTCTAATATTATAAAGTATTATATTTTAATATTAGAACATCTTAGCTTATGTTCAATTTCCTACTATCTTATTTTTACCTATTCCCTATACTTATCTATATTAGCAAATTTGGTGTAATTTCCAAGCCACAACAACTCAACTGTACCAGTTGAACCAGCTCTGTGCTTAGCAAGTATTACTTCTGCTATATTTTTCTTTTCACTATCTTCATTGTAATAATCGTCTCTATACAAAAACATAACAATATCTGCATCCTGCTCAATTGAACCAGATTCACGAAGGTCAGAAAGCATAGGTCTATGGTCAGGTCTTTGCTCTGGCGCTCTTGATAATTGTGATAAGGCTATTACTGGGACTTCTATTTCTTTAGCCAATATTTTTAAAGAACGACTTATTTCTGCAATTTCTTGCTCACGGCTTGAACCTCTTTTTCCACTTCCTTGCACTAGCTGTAAATAGTCAATTACTACAAGTCCTATATTCTTTTCTAACTTCATTTTTCTACATTTAGCTCTAATTTCCATTATAGAAATACCTGGTGTATCATCCACAAAAATATTTGCTTCAGATAAAACTCCGGAAGCTTCTGCTAGTTTCGCCCAGTCTTCGTCCTCCAAAGTTCCAGTTCTTACTTTGTTGCTATCTACCATTGCTTCAGAACATAAAATTCTGTTTACCATCTGCTCCTTTGACATTTCTAGGCTAAATATTGCTACTGGAGTATTTGCTCTTACTGCTGCGTGTGTTGCAATATTTAAAGCAAAAGCAGATTTACCCATTGCTGGTCTTGCTGCAACCAAAATCAAATCAGACTTATGAAGTCCTGCTGTTCTATAATCCAAATCTGCAAACCCTGTTGGAACACCTGTTATATGTTGCTTTCTATTGTATAGTTGTTCTAATTCTGTAAAGGTATCAACCAGAATATCCTTTATTGAACTGTACCCTTTTTGATTTCTTTTTTGCATAACTTCAAAAATCTTTTTCTCTGAGCTATCTATTATATCCTCCACATCTTGTGTTGGGTCATATCCTAATGTTATAATATCATTTGCAGTTTTAATTAAATTTCTTAAAATGGACTTTTCTTCTACTATTTTTATGTATTGCTCAACATTTGAAGTTGTAGGAACTTTTTCTGGAAGTTCGGCAATATATTCCAATCCTCCAACAGCCTCTAATTTACCCATTGCAGATAATTCTGACTTTAGAGTAATTATATCTATTGGCTCATTTTTATTGTATAAATTCAATAATGCAGTATATATTATTTTGTTATCTTCTCTGTAAAAATCTTCTTCTTTTAAAACTTCAATTGCAGCCGAAACAGCATCTTTATCTGTTAGCATACTACCTATAACAGCTTGCTCTGCCTCGGTATCATTTGGTGGTACTTTTCCTAACTCCATTTTATTTCATTTCCTTCCTGCTCTAAATTACCAACAAGCACAATAAATTTCCTCGCTAAAAATATATTTTACTCACTAATAACATCAACTTTTAAACTGCCTATTACTCCTTCAAATAATTTTATAGGTACAGTAAATTCACCTATGGTTTTTATTGTATCTTTTAATTCTATCTTCTTCTTATCTATATCTAAATCATATTGTACTCTTAAATTTTCCGAAATTTCTTTAGCTGTTACTCCTCCAAAAATTTTTCCATTTTCGCCTGATTTAACCTTTACTTTAAGCATTATCCCTTTTAATCTTTGAGCAAGCTCTTCAGCATTTTTCTTTTCTACATCCTTTTTATAACTTGCTGCCTCTTTCTTATTGTTTAGTTTACTCAAATTTTCGCTATTAGCTTCAACTGCTAATTTTTTAGGAAAAAGGTAATTTCTAGCATAACCATCAGCAGCATTAATTATTTCATCCTTTTTACCTACCCCTTTTATGTTATCTAACAAAATCACTTTCATTTTATACCATTCTCCTTTCTTAAATAGCTTGAACTTTTGGGACACTCCTTTTTGTTCAAAAACTTGAACAAAAAGGAGTGTCCCAAAAGTTCAAGTTAGATTTGCTCACTAAAATACTCATTAATCCTATTAATCAATTCCTGTTTTGCCTCTTCAATGCTCATTCCTTCTACTTGGGCACCTGCTAACGTGATGTGTCCACCACCGCCAAGTTTTTCTAGAATTACTTGCACGTTTATATCCCCTATTGAACGTCCACTAATGCAAACTTTGTCTTCTAATTTTCCTAACACAAATGATGCTGTTATATTGCTTATTGTCAAAAGCTCGTCTGCTGCTTTTGCACACACTACATTTGCATCTTTGTCTTCTTCTTCATAAACAGATATTGCTATACTATCATATACTATTTGTGCATTTCCTATAATATTTGAAATTTTATTATATGTTTCCAAGTCGCTTTGGAACCATTTTTTTACTTTAATTATATCCACTCCACATTTTCTAAGATATGCTGCTGCTTCAAATGTTCTAACACCAGTCTTAAATGTAAATGATTTTGTATCCATCATTATTCCTGCATATAATGCTTCTGCTTCCAATGTTGTTAGACTTATTTCTGTTTGTGCATATTCTAAAAGTTCTGTCACTAGTTCAGATGCAGAAGATGCATATACCTCGTGAAATGTAAGAGTTGCTTTTTCTATATAGTCTGGACTTCTTCTGTGATGGTCTATTACAACAATTTTATCTGTTTTTTCCAACATTTCAGGTGATTCTACATAATTCTTTTTGTTTGTATCTACAACAACTAATAATGTATCGCTATCTACTTCATTAAGTGCTGTTTGTGGGTCAATCACAAGATTGTTATATTCCTCTATATTGTTAATTTCGTTTAAAAAGCCAACTAAATTTTCTCCCTTTAGATTTAATATTATTTTTGCCTCTTTATCCAAAGATTTTGCTAATCTATATATACCCATACTAGAGCCAATACAGTCCATATCAGAATTACTATGTCCCATTATCATCACTTTGCTAGATTCTTTTATTAATCCTTCCAAAGCGTGTGATATAATTCTAGCTTTAACTTTTGTTCTCTTTTCCATTTCTTGTGTTCTTCCACCGAAAAAAGTATACTTATCTCCTTCGTGAACAACAGCTTGGTCTCCCCCTCTTCCTAAAATAATATCTAGGGCTGCTTGTGCTGTTTTGTACTTTTCTAGATTGTTAGTTCCGTCATTAGACATAGCAATACTTAATGTAAACTGCATTTTATCTGATGCTTGCAATTCCTTGATTGTATCCAATATGTCAAATTTTTTATTTTCTATTTCTTTTACATATTGTTTTTCAAATATGCTTATAAAAATATCTCTTTCAGATTTTAAAATTAATCCTTTATATTCTGAAGCCCAATTATACAATGTTTTTTCTATTTCTGCAATTAATTGTGGTTTTTCGTCTTCTGTTATTCTTTGTATAATTTCTTCATAATTATCAAGCATAATTATTCCAACATATATGTCTCTATCATTAAACAAATTTTCTAATTCTACCAATTTTGTATCGTCTACAAAGTAGATTGTTATAATATACTCATCCTTTAAAGGCATATAATCTCCATATAGCCTATATGTTTTTTTACCAATTTGAATTTCGTCATTTATCTTTTCTTTTTTATCATTATTTTTTATTTCTAATTTAACTTCATTTAAAATCGTAGTTAAATAGTTATTTATATCAATGTTTATAAATTCTTGATTAAACTTTGTGTTTTTGAAAATTAAATTTCCATTTGTTTCTGCAATTACTAATGGAAATGGTGAATTTACAAGCGCAATTTTAGCCACTTTGTCTAAACTAAATGTTAGGTTTTTAATATGTTCTGTAAGTTCTTCTTGTCTTTTATTGTTTGTCCAATAAGCATAAATTAAAAGCATAATATATATTATAGTAGATGGTATAATAAACCACGGATTATATATACATATTATGATTAATAACAGTGCTATTATTGCTAAATATATTTTAGTTTTTGAAACTATCTTTTGCAAGACCTTTTTATTATGGTTCATAATTCCTCCAATTTAAACATATAGTATTTTACTATGTTTTCTTGCTTTTGTCAAGTTGACATAAAATTTAACGAGTGTTTCTATTTATATGGAAATTTGCCGAATAAAAAGAAGTGGGGTTTACCCACTTCTTTTTATTCGGTTACTTCTTCTTTTTTGTCTGCTTCAGCATTTTCCTGTTTTTCTGTATTTATATGAATATTCTTGTATTTTGCCATACCAGTACCTGCTGGAATTAATTTACCTATAATAACATTTTCTTTTAGTCCAATTAATTCGTCAACTTTACCTTTAACAGCTGCTTCTGTAAGAACTCTTGTTGTTTCTTGGAATGATGCTGCTGATAAGAAGCTTTCTGTTGCAAGTGATGCTTTAGTAATACCAAGTAGAACACGTTTATATGTTGCTGGTCTTCCACCTTCGGCAATAACTTTTTCGTTTGCATCTTCTACCTCGTATACGTCTACAAGTGAACCCGCAAATAATGGTGTATCTCCATTATCTTCTACTCTTACTTTCTTTAGCATTTGTCTTGCAATTACTTCAACGTGTTTGTCATTGATATCAACACCTTGGTTTCTATAAACTTTTTGTACTTCTTGTACTAAGTATAAGTAAACTCCGTCTGGTCCGTTGATTGCTAAAATTTCATTTGGATTTATAGAACCTTCTGTAATTGGAGCTCCAGCTTTTACTTCGTCCCCTTCTCTTACACGAAGTTTAGAACCAAATGGTATTGTATATGTTTTAGCGTCGTCTTTACCTGTAATTGTAACTTCTTTTCTTGTTTTGTCGTCAGAAATGCTAACTTTACCATCTATTTCTGATATAATAGCAAGTCCCTTTGGTTTACGAGCTTCAAATAGCTCCTCAACTCTAGGAAGACCTTGTGTAATATCTGCAACACCTGCAACACCACCAGAGTGGATAGTTCTCATTGTAAGCTGTGTACCAGGCTCACCAATTGATTGTGCTGCAATTATACCTACTGATTCTCCTATATTTACTTCTTCACGAGTTGCAAGTCCCATACCATAACATTTAGCACATACACCGTGTTTTGTTCTACATTCAAGTACTGAACGAACTTTAACACTTGTAATTCCTGCTGCAACTATTTCGTCTGCAATATTTTCAGTAATTAATGTGTTCTTATCCACAATTAATTCTTTTGTTTGTGGATTATATATATCTTCTAGTGGATATCTACCAAGTAATCTTTCTTCCATTTTCTCTACTACTTGATTTCCATCTTTAATATCAGATACTTCAATTCCACGAGTTGTTCCACAGTCGTGTTCTCTAACAATTATATCTTGAGATACATCAACAAGTCTTCTTGTTAAGTATCCAGAGTCTGCTGTTCTTAAAGCTGTATCTGCTAAACCTTTTCTAGCACCATGGGCAGAAATGAAGTATTCTAGTGGGTCTAGACCCTCTCTGAATGAAGATGTGATAGGTATCTCAACTGTTTTACCTGTTGTAGATGCCATAAGACCACGCATACCAGCAATTTGTCTTAATTGGTTTAAGTTACCTCTTGCTCCAGATTCTGACATCATGTACACTGGGTTCATTTTTTCAAAGTTATCTTTCATTGCATCTGTAACTTTATCTGTTGCATCTTCCCAAATTTTGATTACAGAATTATATCTTTCTGCATCTGTTATTAAACCACGTCTATATTGTTTTGTTACATTATCTACTTGTGCTTGAGCATCTTCAAGTATTTGCTTTTTAGCAGGTGGTACTTTAACATCGTCAACAGATACTGTAATACCCGCAGTTGTTGAATATTTATATCCTGTTGATTTAATATAGTCTAAAAGTTCTGCAGTTTTGCTTAATCCGTGTTTATTAATACACTTTGCAATGATTTTTCCAAGATTTTTCTTCATTACTGTGAAGTTTAATTCTGGTTCGAATATGTTATCTGGATTACTTCTATCTACAAATCCTAAATCTTGTGGAATACCCTCATTGTAAATTAATCTACCAACAGTAGTCTTTACAATTTTGCTCTTTTCTTCGCCATCTATTGTTTTTGTAATTCTAACATTTATCATAGCGTGCATTCCTAAGTCGTGGTTAACGTTAGCCATAATAGCTTCTTCTGGAGATGAATAATATCCACCCTCACCTGGCTCTCCCTCAACTTCCATTGTTAAGTAGTAAGCACCAAGTATCATATCCTGTGTAGGTACTGTAACTGGCTTACCATCTTGTGGTTTTAAAAGGTTGTTTACAGAAAGCATTAAATATCTTGCTTCTGCTTGTGCTTCTGGTGATAATGGTAAGTGAATAGCCATTTGGTCACCATCAAAGTCAGCATTGAATGCTGTACAAACTAATGGATGTAATTTTATTGCTCTACCTTCAACTAGAACTGGTTCAAATGCTTGAATACCAAGTCTATGTAGTGTAGGAGCACGGTTTAGCATTACTGGATGGTCTTTTATAACATCCTCTAATATATCCCATACTTCTGGACGTAATCTTTCAACCATTCTTTTTGCATTTTTGATGTTGTGTGCAATTCCACGTCCTACTAATTCTTTCATTACAAATGGTTTGAATAATTCAACTGCCATTTCTTTTGGAAGACCGCATTGATATATTTTTAGCTCTGGTCCAACAACTATAACTGAACGTCCTGAATAGTCAACACGTTTTCCAAGTAAGTTTTGTCTAAATCTACCTTGTTTTCCTTTTAATAAATCTGATAATGATTTAAGTGGTCTATTTCCAGCACCTGTTACAGGTCTTCCACGTCTTCCATTATCTATTAGTGCATCTACAGATTCTTGTAACATTCTTTTTTCATTTCTTACAATTATTTCTGGTGCGCCTAATTCTAGTAATCTTTTTAATCTGTTATTTCTGTTTATAACTCTTCTATATAAATCATTTAAGTCTGATGTAGCAAATCTACCACCATCTAATTGTACCATTGGTCTTAAGTCTGGTGGGATAACTGGTATAACACTCATAACCATCCATTCAGGTCTGTTTCCAGATAATCTAAATGATTCTACTGTATCTAGTCTTTTTACAAGTTTAGCCTTCTTTTGCTCAGATGCTTTTTCTAATTCTTTCTTTAACTTTTCAGATAATTTGTCCAGGTCAATTTCAGCAAGTAATGTACGTATTGCTTCTGCTCCCATTTCTGCCTTGAAAGAACCTTTTCCAAATTTTTCCTCTGCATCGTGATATTCTTTTTCAGATAATACTTGAGCTTTTGTAAGTGTTGTATTTCCTTTATCTGTTACAATATATGATGCAAAATATATTACTTTCTCTAGGCTTCTTGGAGATACATCAAGCATAAGTCCTATTCTACTTGGTATACCTTTAAAGTACCAAATGTGAGCAACTGGTGCTGCAAGCTCAATATGACCCATTCTCTCACGTCTAACCTTTGCCTTTGTAACCTCAACACCGCAACGGTCACAAACTATACCTTTGTATCTTACTCTTTTATATTTACCACAATGACATTCCCAGTCTTTTGTAGGTCCAAATATTCTCTCACAGAATAAACCATCTCTTTCTGGTTTTAATGTTCTGTAATTTATTGTCTCAGGCTTTTTAACTTCACCCTTTGACCACTCTCTTATTTTTTCATCTGATGCTATACCTATTTTGATTTTATCAAAAATATTTAATTCGTCCACGGTTAGCCCCCTTAAAAAATTATTTGTTTGAAAGAAATCCCTTTCTTTCACTTTTCTCATAATAGCCAGCACATAAATATACACCGCTGTACAATTTCTTTTGCAATTTATATATTGCTACTATGAAGGCTATTCAATTATATTACTGTTACAAATTGATTTTTGGCTAGGCGCACGAGTTTGAAATTTATGAGGCGTACTTTGTGTACGCTCAAATAAATTTCAAACGATGTGCAACAACGGCAATTTTTTCCTCAAAACATTATATTTTAGCTTTTGTGAACGAAGCAAAAGTGTGTATATTGCTAGGCAAAATCTTAAAGAAAACCGGAGGTGTACTTTGTGTACATCGAGGATTTTCTTTAAGATTTTAACGACGCAAGATGCCACTTTTCATTCGTTCACTACTCAATTATGTCTTCGTCGTTCAAAAGATTATCTTCTCCTAAATCTGTATCTCCAAGCTCAATCTCATCGTCTGACAATTCTTCAAATAACGCCTCGTCATCCTCTTGCTCTTCGTCGGCTTCTACGGCTTCTTCTTCATAACCATCGTGTAAATCATTCATATCAAGCACATCATTGCCCATCTTTTTGTCGTCCATATTAAAGTCTATTCCATCGTCTATATTTTCTTTTAACTCTAATTCTTGATTATCTGGTGATAATAACCTTACGTCTAATCCTAATGCTTGAAGTTCTTTTATAAGTACCTTAAATCCTTCTGGAACTCCTGGTTCTGGAACATTTTCGCCTTTAACGATTGCCTCATATGTCTTAACACGTCCTACTGTGTCGTCTGACTTAACAGTAAGCATTTCTTGTAATGTGTATGCTGCACCATAAGCCTCTAATGCCCAAACTTCCATCTCTCCGAAACGTTGTCCACCAAATTGTGCCTTACCTCCAAGAGGTTGTTGAGTAACTAATGAGTATGGTCCTGTTGAACGAGCGTGGATTTTGTCGTCTACTAAGTGGTGTAGTTTTAACATATACATAACACCAACTGTTACTGGGTGATCAAATGGATCTCCTGTTCTACCATCATATAGAGTTGTTTTTCCATCTTCTGAGTAACCAGCTTCTCTAAACATTTCTCTAATTTCTTCGTCTGTTGCACCATCAAATACTGGTGTTGCAACTTTCCATCCTAATAGTTTTGCTGCCATTCCTAAGTGAACTTCTAGAACTTGACCTAAGTTCATACGAGAAGGAACACCAAGTGGGTTTAAAACTATATCTACTGGAGTACCATCTGGCATAAATGGCATATCTTCTTCTGGTAATATTCTAGAGATAACACCTTTGTTACCGTGACGTCCAGCCATTTTATCACCAACTGATATTTTTCTTTTTTGAGCTATATAGCAACGAATTATTTGATTTACACCAGGTCCTAATTCATCTGAATTTTCTCTAGTAAATATCTTAACATCTACTATAGTACCTTGCTCTCCGTGTGGTACACGAAGTGATGTATCTCTAACTTCTCTTGCTTTTTCTCCAAATATCGCACGAAGTAATCTTTCTTCTGCTGTAAGCTCTGTTTCTCCTTTTGGAGTAACTTTACCTACTAAGATATCTCCTGGTCTTACTTCTGCACCAATACGTATAATACCATTTTCGTCTAAGTCCTTTAATACATCGTCACCAACATTTGGTATATCTCTTGTGATTTCTTCTGGACCTAATTTTGTATCACGACATTCGCAATCATATTCCTCAATATGAATTGATGTATATACATCTTCTTTAACAAGTCTTTCACTAATTAATACAGCATCCTCGTAGTTATAACCTTCCCAAGTTGTAAATGCAATTAATACATTTCTACCAAGTGCCATCTCTCCGTTTTTTGTAGATGGACCATCTGCAAGAAGGTCTCCCTCTTTAACCTTTTCACCGCGAACAACAACTGGTCTTTGGTTAATACAAGTACCACCATTTGTTCTTTTGAATTTTCTTAATTTGTAAGTATCTAATCCGTCTTTGTTATTTCTAACTATAATCTCGTCACCAGTTACTTTTTCTACAACACCTGCATTCTTTGCAACAACTGTAATTCCAGAGTCTTTTGCTGCTCTGTATTCAATACCTGTACCAACAATTGGTGTTTCTGGCATTAAAAGTGGAACTGCTTGACGTTGCATATTAGCACCCATCAAGGAACGTTTAGCATCATCGTGCTCAACGAATGGAATCATTGCAGCTGCAACAGATACAAGTTGTTTTGGAGAAACGTCTACATAGTCAACTCTGTCTTTGTCAACCATTGTAATTTCTTCTCTCATTCTTACTTTTATCTTGTCATTTACAAATCTTCCATCTTTATCTAATGGTTCAGAAGCTTGAGCTATAATGTATTTATCCTCTTCATCAGCTGGCATATATACAACTTCGTCTGTTACCTTACCAGTTGTATGGTCAACTTTTCTATATGGAGTCTCTATAAATCCATATTCATTGATTATAGCGAATGAAGAAAGTGCTGATATAAGACCAACGTTAGGTCCTTCTGGAGACTCTATTGGACATAGTCTACCATAGTGAGTATAGTGAATATCTCTAACCTCGAAACCTGCTCTTTCTCTTGAAAGTCCTCCAGGTCCTAATGCTGAAATTCTTCTTTTATGTGTAAGCTCAGAAAGAGGGTTTGTTTGGTCCATAAATTGTGATAATTGTGAGCTTCCAAAGAACTCTCTTATTGAAGAAGATATTGGTTTAGTATTAATTAATGTTTGTGGTGTTACAACATCTAAGTCTTGAATAGTCATTCTTTCACGAACTACTCTTTCTAATCTTGTTAAACCAATTCTAAATTGGTTTTGCAATAATTCACCAACACATCTTATACGTCTATTTCCTAAATGATCTATATCGTCAATTACACCTAGTCCATGATCTAGGTTTAATAAATAACTGATTGATGCAATAATATCCTCTGTTGTAATATGTCTTGGAACTAGTTCCTCGTATCTTTCTTTGATAACATCGTGTAGCTTGTCTTCCTCTGTGCTATCTATAATTGATTTTAAAACATTGTAATTTACATATTCTTTAATATGTAAGTCCTTTACATCAAGATTTGGTAAGAATTTATGGATATTTACTGTTCCATTACCAATAATTCTTACTTTTTTATCATCTACTTTAATATCGACTACATTTATACCAGAATTTTGGATGTTTTCTGCAACTTCTTCTGAAATTACAGTATCTTTTTCCACAAGTACTTCACCTGTTTCTGGATCAATTATATCTTCAAAAGCTACTTTTCCAGAAATTCTTGAAGCTAAGCTTAGTTTTTTATTAAATTTGTATCTTCCTACTTTTGCTAAGTCATATCTTCTAGGATCAAAGAATAATCCATTGAATAAGTTTCTAGCAGCATCTACTGTTGGAAGTTCTCCTGGTCTTAATTTTTTATATATTTCAATTAAAGCGTCCTCTTGTGTTTTTATTGGATCTTTTTGGATAGTAGCAGCAATTTTCGCTTCTTCTCCAAATAATTCTACTATTTGCTCGTCTGTTGTTACTCCTATTGCTCTTAATAAGCAAGTTACAGGTATTTTTCTTGTTCTATCCACCCTTGCCCAGAACACATCATTTGCATCTGTCTCGTACTCTATCCAAGCACCCCTTAAAGGCATAACTGTTGATGTGTAAATTTTCTTACCAGTTTTGTCATAAGCTGAATCATAGTAACATCCTGGTGAACGAACTAATTGGCTAACTACAACTCTTTCTGCACCATTAATAATAAAAGTACCACTATCTGTCATAAGTGGGAAATCTCCAAGATAAATCTCTTGCTCTTTAATTTCACCAGTCTCACGATTGATAAGTCTTACTTTTACGTGCAATCTTGTTGAATATGTAGCATCTCTTTCTTTGGCTTCTTCTACTGTGTATTTTGTTTTGTCTTCCATATAGTAGTCTAGGAACTCAAGGATTAAGTTTCCTGAGTAATCAACGATTGGAGAGATATCTCTTAATATTTCTCCTAGTCCTTCTTCTACGAACCAGTCATAAGAATCTTTCTGGACTTTAATAAGATTTGGCATTTCGATTGAATCGCCGATTTTAGCAAAAGTTTTACGAGAGCATTTCTCGTATTTTAGTTCTTTTACTTCCAAAAAAATCACCCCTAAAAAAGATTAAGCAGAATTAAAATATATATGATTTATAAAGAAGTCCTTCTTGTCAGCAATATTATACTTACGTTTTTATGGCTTCCTGCTCTCCAAGCCTTTATTTTACGTAGATAATATTAGCGCAATTCCTCTTCTTTCTAAATTTGTATAACGAATTTGTTGTGGTTTGAAAATTATTAAAATTTATGAGTATGTGTTTATGTATTTTTCATTTGTTTTTTATACTATATATAATAGTTTTTGCATTTTTGTTTTGAATGTTTTCCCTAAAGACGACAACAAAAAGGTAGGTTGGCAATTTTGTTTTTGCCAACTAACCTTCTTCTGTGCATTTGTATGATTTATTCTCTTTTTTTATTAATTTATTTATTAAAAAATCCATTCTATATTATTTTATAATATAGAATGGGTGCTTGTCAAGTGGTTTTTGTGTATTTTTTGAAGTTTTTGTGTGTTGCAAAATTTTCATTGCCAATGCAACAACTTTTTTCTAAAAAGTGTTGTCCACA
>CAKNRV010000028.1 GCA_930991035.1 uncultured Clostridium sp.
TAAAGGATATTCCTAACTTAAGTAAGTACACAGTTGTTGCTGTAAATGATAAGATCTATGTGGAGAAAATATTATAATGCTGTACAGTCCACTGTGACCTCCACTCCAGCTCACCGATGTATTTTATTGTTTATTTTATCATATTTGTGCAAAAAAATTTTTTAAAGCAAAAGACATAGCTCTTTTCTTGTTTTTGCTATGTTTTTTGCTTTCAATATTCATTGTGCAATTTTTGACCAATTCGTTGTGCAAATTTTGACAATCTTTCTTGGATTTTATCATTTACAGTCCCAAGCTTTCTGGTTTATTTCTAATTTTTTCCAATAGTGTAACTCAAAATTCATTTCTACTTATTTTTCCATTATTGCCAATTAGTCCATCCACTCTTACCTCGTCACTTTTTATTTTAGTATATATATCCTCTAAACTCTTGCCTTGCATATCTTTTAATAACTCGCTTTCGTAGAGCTTTACATAGTCAAAATTTTCTCCTATTTGTTCAAATTTTTCCACATATTCGTCTGGTAATGTTATTTCAAAATAATTAACATTTATCCCGTCAAAATTCACATCTTCATACTTTACATTTTCTTTTATGTTTATAATTATTGCATTTCTATTAATTTTGTATTTCTCTAATTCTGTTTTACTCAAATTCATATTTAATACATATTTTGCTCTTTTTAAAGCTTTTCTTTTATTATTTGAAACAGAAATCAAAATTCCGTCTTGTTCTAATAGATTATCTTGAACGTTTTTTAATCTTTCTATGTCATTTGTTACAACATTTGTCATTCTAAAATTTTCAATAAATCTTTTTAGAAAATTCAAATTTAAAGAATTGTCTTTTTTAAAAATAATATATATTTCTTCTTGCTTCATATCAACTTGTTGTATATCTATAATATATTTAACAATATCAAAATCCATTAGTTCCATTAATTTTTTGCCATTTAGTACATCTATTCCAAAATTATCATTTAAAAGGTTGCAAATTTCTTCTTTGAATTCTCCCTCTAGGTCTTTAGAAAATATCAAAGTATCTATTTTTTGCTTTAATATAAATTTTGTTAATCTCTTTTTTACTCTCGTTTTTTCTTTATTAGAAACTGATATTATATAATTATTATCAAAAAAGCCGATCTCTATCCCACCAAATATTTTTTTATTTAATTTATTTTCTTTAATATATGCTATTTTCAAAAAAATCACCTACAATATATTTTTAATCTACTTGTCTTAAATATATTTAGGTGATTTTGATTTTATTACTATTTAGCTATAAAAACGATGTATATTTTGTATTCAAAAAATGCAAAATATACACCGTTTTTTTATTTATGCTTTACTCTAAACTCCAAGTGTTTCTGAAATCATACTCCAAATTGAGTCTGGTTCTCTATCTTTTGCCCAGTAGGCTGCTCCTGCTAAGCCATATTTTTCTATTAAAGATAGTTTTGCTTCTATTGATTGTTCGTCCTCTAGCCATATTTGTGTGGTTGTATTTCCATTTGTAAATTCTACATAATATTGCTTAAGTTCTTCGTTCCAAACTTTTTCTGTTCCTTCTGGTATTAAGCTTTCTAAGTTTTCCATATATATTGCACGTGGTGTAGATACCCCATTTGTTGTATCCCATACCCAAGCGTAAAATGGAATTCCTAGTATTATTTTATCTGCCTCTACTTCTTCTTGTCCTAAAAACTTTTGTATGTTAGCTTCAACCCAGTTATATCCAGCAGTTGTGCCTGGTACTGTTGAAGAACTACCGTATTGGTCATACGCCATAAATACTATATAGTCTGCAACATCTCCTATCACGTGTCTATCATAACATAATGACCATTCGTCACTACCATCTGGTGCTGTAACATCCACTGATAATACTACTCCCATCTCGTTTAATCTTGGTTTTAGCTCTATAATAAATCTTGAAAATAAATCTTTGTCTTCGTCGTGCATATATTCAAAGTCTATATTTATTCCGTCTAGATCATATTCTAATACCAAGCTAACTATGTTTTGTATTAAAGTATTTCTTAGATTATAGTCGTGCATTATTTCTGATGTTGTTTCTATATACGAGTTATTTGAAATGCTTGGCCACACCATATATCCATTGCTATGCGCCCATTCAACATAACTTTTTCCTTGTTCACCTGCATTATCATTAATAGCTCCTCTTCCTTCGTCAACAAGTGTAAAGAATGTTGGGCTTACAACATTTATGCCGTCTATATGTGTTCCAGTTCTGTCTGGGAAAATTGAATGATAGTAATCCCAAACCATACTTACTGTTCCTTCAATTTGCTTTTTGTCAACTAACTCTTCTCTTGCAACATATTCGTGTGTAACTGTGTTTGATTTTATATATCCAAGTTTTCCAGTATCTGTTCTTATTTCTGTCCAGCCATCTATTTCTTCATTTTGATTTTCGTCATTTTGTACTACTGTAAATGTTTCGCCTTGAGTTAGCTCGTCCACAGTTCTAGAAAAAGTTGTAGGATATGCTTTTACTTTATTGTCTTTTGTGCTATCTGCCAAAACATATTTTCTATTTCTAGAGTCAACTGTTATTGTATTTGAAGAATCAATATAATTTATTTCGACATTATATACACTATCTAAGTTAGAAAACGGAATGTATATTGTGCCATCCTTTTCAAAGGCTGCTCCAGAAATGCTTACTTTAGTTCCATTATTTGTAATACTGTTTTCTCCAATTACTATGCTTGCAATCTGATTATCTGATGTAGTAATTATTTGATTATATTGTTCGCCATAATAAATATATGGGTCAAAAAAGTTTTCTATATCTTCTTGCGATAGATATATTACCCCATTTTCTATTATTACTTCGTGCTTCAAATCTCTTGTAATGTTACTATTATTTATAACCAAATTTGCCATATTGGTAATATCATCATTTATATAATTTGGTGCTAGTTTTAACACCATATAAACTAGACCTAATAGAATCGCTACTATTAGAAGCTTTCTTATTGGTCTATTTTTAACTTTTGTTTCTGCCGCTCTTTTTGCTTTTCTTGACATATTTTTATCTCTCCTATTTGTTATCTTCTGAATTACTGGTCACAATATATCATAATTTTGCGATTTATACAAGCTAATTTTAAAACATTGTATATATAAGAATCTATTAAAAATCCGTTCCATCTTGCTGGTAGATATATAATGTATATTTTTAAAAATAAATTAACAAACAGCCAATCATAGCTATTATAAATCCTAAAATTTTCAAGCCCCAAGCTGCTTGGTTTTGGTCTCCAAATCCAAATAGTCTTTTTGTAATTACGCGGGCATCGTATACCATTACCACTCCCACTAAGCAAAGGAGTAATGCTATAAAGTCAATTATCATACTTATTCCCATATTTTTTTCCTTTCGTTTTACATCTAGCATTTAAAAGAATTCCACAGTATATTTACATTCAAAAGTTTCTTTTGGTTTTAGTGAGATTATATCTGGCTTTTGTATAAATACTCCTGTGCTTTTTATCGTGTCAGCTGTTGAGTACCAAGGTTCAATACACAAAAATGGTGCATTTGGCTTTGACCATAATCCCAAATATGGAAAACCTGTAAAGTCAAGGGTAAGCAAAGTTTTATTTGTTGCTTTGTTTTTTAAACTGATTTTATGTGATGTCAAACCTTTCATTATTAATGCATCATTGTTAAAAGTATCTGGTCCTATTTCTATAATTCTTTTATCTTTCATTATATTTCTAGCATACTCGGTTCCTACTAGTCCATCAACTAAGTATAGGAAATGTATTTTTTCTTCATCCTCTTCAAATTCAAGATAATAATTTCCTTTTTTTAGTTCTTCTACATCAATTTTGAATGCAGGATGTCCTCCTATTCCAAAAGGCAATGTAACATCTCCTGTATTAACCACTTTGTAAATTGTAGTTACCTTGTTTTCGTCAAGCCTATATGTTGTATACAATTCAAAATCATAAGGATATCTATTTTGAGTTATTTTATTACTTCTTAAAACATAAGAATGAAAATTATCTAATTTTGTTATTGGTTCAAATTCGAAATCTCTTGCAAATCCGTGTTGTGGCATTTCATATATTCTACTATTTATTATAGTTTGATTTTTCTTTAGCTTACCTACTACCGGAAACAATACTGGCCAATGTCTTTTCCAGTATACTTTTCCATTTTCGTCTACACAGTCTTGGCCTTGGTGAATTCTTTCTACGCCGTCCATCTTGAAGCTTACCAATTCTCCACCCATTTTAGAGGTTAGCATTTTAGTATACATCAACTTTCTCTCCTATTCTACAAAATTCTACAAAAAAATTTATATATATAATATTGTTTTTTTATGTAAATGTCAATAGTTTTAGGGATATTTTGCGAATTAATTTGCCAAAAAGGCGCAATGGGGACAGGTCTTTTCGCGCCAAAAAAAAATAGCGCAACGAGATCTATCCCAAATGCGCCAAAAAGGTAGGAGCAATTCTGCTCCCACCTTTTGATTGTTTGTTCCGAACGTGAATGTTAGAACCGACACACTACTGCTCCATAGCTACCTATATTAGGGTCATTGGAATTAAGCTGAAACAGTATATTCTGTTTTCTGGCTTTGAACCCAACAGGCATCTCAGCATTGTTTCTGCTAAGAATTGCAACAATGCTTCCAGATCTACTTCTTCTGGTAATGAACATTAACTCACTATCGCAGATAATGTCCATATCACCATCCGCTAAAATGTCGGCATTTTGTTTTCTTACCATTCCCAACTTTCGGTAATGTTCTCTAATAGTCTCGTTTTGAGAGTTCCAAGAAAATGGCTTACGACAAAATGGATCTTTGTAGCCATCCATTCCAACCTCTGTTGCATAAAAGACAACAGGTATACCTTTTACCAAATACTGAATTGTACTAGCCAGCATTAGCATTTGGTCAGAGTCTTTGTGTAAATTCGAATCATTATCTGCTTCAAATTTACGGAATGCATAAGTATCGAATCCTCCAGGATATCTCCAAGGTTCTTCAATATCCCACGGACCACCTTTAAATGGATCATCCTGAATTCCAGCACCGCCCAGCATTGTCTTGGCTCTAGGTGTATCATGAGAGTCCAGCATATTCCATAAAACATTTTGAACATTCTCAGGATACTTAGAAATCTCAGACAAATTATAATTGAAGTGTAGGTGGTTTCCTGTTCTAACCCATCGTATTATATCATCAGCCATTGGATAATTCATAATCGAATCAGCCTGCCGACCATCAAATATTTGAGGGTTATCCTTTTTAGTTGCCAATCCCCACATTTCGCTTACAATAAGCACTTCTGGATTCAAATCTTTGATTTTTTTCCTTACATCTTGCATAAAGCTTTCTGGTAAATTTTCACCTAAATCAAGCCTGATGCAATCTGCACCATTCCTAATGTACGTTTCAAGAACATAGTATACATATTCCTTGAAATTCGCAGACATCTTGTTTGTTTCTGGCATATCAGTAAATCCATACCAATATACTGGATTACCGTTTTCCTTCCACTCAAACCAATCTTTGAAGTAACCTTCTCCAGCCATCGCTTTTTGGAAGAATTCACTTTGGCTTCCAAAATGGTTGAAGACCAAGTCTACTCCCACTAGGATATCACGCTTGTGAGCTTCTTTGCAAAGTTTTGCAAAATCTGCCATTGACCCAATATATGGGTCAATTACAGTCTGATCTTCCACATCATAGTGGTGGTATGTGTTTGTTTTGCTGATGGGACCTAAAAGAATTAGGTTAAATCCCATACTTTCAATATAATCCAGCTTTTGGATTATACCACCAAGGTTACCTCCATAATAGTACCTGTTGCGATACACACCATCCGGATCAGGTTGCCAGTCTGGCATCCAATCATCCCACGATTTAACTTTTCGCCCCTCTATATATGGAAGAGGGGTCTGGTCACGATAGAATCTGTCTACCACAATCTGGTAGCCAGTTCTGCCATAAAACCGCTTCGGAACGTAAATTTGTGACATACTAATCCCCTTTCTTAATAAAAACCAAGGACACAATCGACAAACATACTTACAGTTATACTTTACGCTCTTTTTTAGCATTTGTCAAGTTTTTTTGCTATTTTAGCAAATGTATTGTAACAACACATTTACTGTTAATATTAAAAAGCGAACAGCAACACAACACATTATTTCCTTCTCTTCTTTTGCACAGAGAATCCAAACCTTCCAATTTTCCTTCCAAGGCTATAATAATGTCCATTTGAATATGCAATTAAATTACATTTTGAAATATCAAATGCACCTTTTTCGTCAATGTATTGCTCGTCAGCATCAATTGATAATACTTCTGCAATAAACATATGGTGGCTTCCCAATTCTTTTACCTCTTTAACTTTGCATTCTATTGCAACTGGGCTTTCCTTTATTATTGGACATTTTACAAAATTTGCTTTTTCTTTTGTCAAATGCATTTCTTTAAATTTATCTACTTTACTACCTGTTTTTACACCACACCAATCAGTCGCTCTTGCTAATTTTTCATTAGTAAGATTTATTACAAATTCTCCCTGATTCTTTATCAAATTATATGAATATCTTTCCGGTCTTACAGAAATATAGCACATTGCTGGGTTTGTATTTAAAATACCTGTCCACGCAACAGTCATTATATTTGACTTTTCCATTGTACCACAAGACACCATAACTGCTGGAAGTGGATAAATAAATGTACCTGCTTTCCAAACTTTTCTACTCATTTTAATTCTCCTCTCTACTTGAACGTTTGGGACACTCCTTTTTGTTCAAGTTTTTAAACTTTTAGGAGTGTCCCTTTTGTTCAAGTTTTTGAACTTTTAGGAGTGTCCCTTTTGTTCAAGTTCAAATGCTAATTCTATTTTCAAATTTTTCTTCCACAAGTTTGCGTAATCGTGCATTTTCTTGCTTTTGCAACTTAGGGTCTTCTGCTTCTATTTTTGCTGAAATGGCTTGTACCTCCTTTAAAACTGCAACATCTTCAAATAAGTTGGCAATTTTAAATTCTGGAAGTCCGTGCTGTCTAGTTCCAAAAAATTCTCCAGATCCTCTTAATTCCAAATCTTTTTCTGCCACTATAAATCCATTGTCAGTCTCTTTCATTATTTTCATTCTTTCTCTTGTTGTTTTAGAGTTTCCTTCATAAATCAAAATACAATATGATTGATATTCTCCTCTTCCTACTCTTCCTCGTAACTGGTGAAGTTGTGCCAACCCAAAATGTTCTGCATTTTGCACTACCATAATATTTGCATTTGGCACATTTACTCCAACCTCTATAACTGTTGTAGATACCAATATTTGTGTTTCTCCATCTTTAAATCTTTGCATTATGTCATCTTTGTCCTTCTGTTTCATTTTTCCATGTAAATATTCAACTTTAAATTCAGGAAAAATTACATCTCTATAATGTTCAGCTAACTCAACTACCGACTTGTAATTTTCAAACTCTTCGTTTTCCTCAACCAATGGACATACTATATATGCTTGCCTTCCCTTAGCAACATTAGCACGTATAAATTCTTCTACTCTTCTTTCCAATTCTTTCGTAACTGGATATGTTTCAATTTTCTTTCTATTTGGTGGAAGCTCGTCAATTATAGATATGTCTAGGTCACCATATAGTATAAGTGCTAGTGTTCTAGGAATTGGAGTTGCTGTCATTACAAGCACATCTGGATTTGCACCTTTTGACACAATATTTGCTCTTTGCCTTACACCAAACCTATGCTGTTCGTCTGTAACAACTAGTCCCAAATTTTTAAACTCAACATCTTCTACCAATAAGGCGTGTGTACCTATTAGCACATCTATCTCTCCATTTTTTAGCTGTTCTAATACTTCATTTCTCTTTTTAGCCCTCATTCCGCCAAGTAGCAATTCGCATTTTATCCCAAATTTGTCCAAAACTTTGCTAAATTCTTGTAAATGCTGTTCTGCCAATATTGCTGTTGGTGCCATTATTGCAGATTGGTAGCCACTTTTTGCTGCCTTATATGCAGCTATTACAGACACAATTGTTTTTCCAGAGCCAACATCTCCTTGCAAAAGTCTATTCATTGGCTTTTTGCTTTCCATATCCTTATCAATTTCTTCCAACACGTTAAGCTGAGCCTTTGTCAATTTAAAAGGAAGTGAGTTTATAACATCTGACATTTTTACATTTTTATCGAACTCTACACCGTCTTGCTCTTTATCATATCTTGATTTTAAGCTAAGTAGTGCAAGCTGTACTGTAAGAAGTTCCTCAAACACAAACCTTCTTCTCGCTTGGTTATATTCTTCAAAATTTGCTGGAAAATGAATTTGCTTTGTTGCAGTATTAATATCTTCCAAGTTATGCTCTTTTAATATGTAGTCCGGTATTGTTTCTTCCAATTTTCCTAAAGCAAGTTTCAATCCATTTTCGATTATTCCTCTTAACTTGTTCTGAGATAGGTTATATGTAAGAGGATATATTGGAATAATTTTACCAGTATTTTTATTAAGCCCTTCTTTATCAAATACTGCTTTTGTCATTTCCACTCTTCCATATTTTATACTTACTTTTCCATAAAACTGATATCTTTCTCCGACTTTAAATTTATTCTTCAAATAGGTTTGATTAAACCACGTAAGAACACAGTCTCCAGTGTCATCCCTAACAAGCATTTTAAGTATTGTTTTATTTCTTGCAAATCTTGTCTCCATAACATTGCTAGCACAAATCACGTCAATTAATGCTTCTTCTCCATCAACCAATTCATTTATCTTTTTAGGTTTACTTCTATCTTCATAATTTCTAGGGAAAAAAGTTATAAGGTCTTCTAATGTGTGTATACTTAATTTTTGTAATAATGCTACATTATTAGGTCCAACACCTTTTACATACTGTACATCTTGTTTTAAATCTATCATAATTCCTCCAAGTTTAGGTAATCTTTAATTATTTTTACACTTATATACATTAGTACCATTTTCTGTTTTCTAAGAAAATGGCACTACTATTTTTATTTAATTTCAGTTCCTCCCCATTCAACTACAACAAAACCATTTCTCTCTGGAGTTATTAATTTTTGTTCTTCTACATCTATTGGTTCATCTAGCCCTTTATATGTCATTAAAATTCTAATTATTGTATCTGGTTTTGGATTTATTTCCAAAGGCATATTTTCATTTATTTCCTCTTCTGTTGCAAATCTTATATAATTATATTTATTACTCTCTAATTTTGGTAGCCAATATATTATAAATTCCTCAGCTTCTCTTTGATTTAATCCTAATATTTCTAATTTTTCTTCTAAAAATTCAGCTACATCTTCGCTCTTTACTATAAAACCATCTTTTTGTACATCTAATTTTATATTATTCTTACTTTCATAATATAATGCATATAATTGTCTACCATTTGATAAATATGTTAAATCTCCATTTGGTTTTGCAACTACTTCCCAGCTTTCCTCATATTTTGGATATGAACAAGTTATGCTATCATCTTTTAATAATTTTACTGATACTTTTGTTTCTTCTGTTGGATATAGATAAATTATTGGTTTAGCATCAAACATTGTAAGTGAGCCATTTGGGTTATATGTTGTACCATACTTTTTTATATTATCAAACTCTTCACCAGTATAAACCGATACTACATTTATATTATTTACATTTTTTTCTGTTGGAATAACTATTACATAAGCTAAAATATCTGCTGTAACACCACTGGTATCATCCCACATATATATATTAGCATTATTGTTTTCATAATTAACTGCTACTAATCTAACACCTATACTTGGGACACCATATGCAGCATAAGAAATTATTGCATAATTTTTAGTAGGATCAGTATATTTTTGCTCTATTTTCCATTTGCTACAATAAGACATATATTCATTAAAATCCATTATTTTTGTTTTCTCAAATTTACTCTTTATATCATAATTAGTGTTATAGTAATTTGAAAAATTAACAAATTGTATATCATATTCTCCTTTATAATCATCTTTAATAATATAATAATCTTTATTGTTATAAGTTTCTATATATGTTGTGTCGGATACTGCATATTCTTTTAAATCTAATATTGTACCATTTTCCAGATAATATTTATTAATTCGGGTTTTATTTATAAAGTATGATAATAGCACACTTACAACTATTATTATTATACTTATGACAATTGCCATTTTTAAAGTTACTTTTATTTGTTTGTTTTTATTTACTTCTTTCATATGCACAATCCCTTCTATTTTCTATTTATATATTTATTTTATACTAGCTTATTTTATTTTGCAATATATTTTACCTTTTTTGCGTGCAAAACAACCCTATATTGATTGTTGTCCGCACACGTAGATAATGTTAAAATTTGATCGTCTTTATTTACATTAACTTTAAAATCAACAATACTTCTAGATTTTAACTCATCCAAAAATTCCTGATATTCTGCATCATTTTCAAAATTGTTATTAGTATAATATAGCTCTTTTTCGGTCTCATAAACAGAAAATACCCTATAAGTTGCATTTTCTTCTTCGGTTATATAACTTATATTAAAATTTGCTGAATTTTTATACCAATCTTCATTTAATATTTTCTTTAAACTTCCAAACATAGAACCATCTTTTATATTATGGCCATATATTGTTATATTTTTATCGGTACCATCAAGTCTGACCTCATAGTCTACAAATGGCCAGCCTTGTCCATTATATGTTTTGTCAAAACTATGATTTAAATAAAATGAATTATCTCCACATTTAACAACAGGATAATCTATATTTGTATTATTGACTTTAATCCATCCCACAACATCACTATTAAATTCCTTTAATTTATCAAAATTTATAGTTTCTTCTGGAGTCTTATTGTTTTCTTTATCTTCATTCTTATTATCTTCTATTACTGTTTCTTTTACTAAATCCATTATGTCTTCATTATGTTTGCTATCCTGTGTCCATCTATATATGTATACAGCACATATTCCCATAATAATTATGGATATTAATAAAAAAACTGGATATAAGCTTTTTTTCTTTTTTTCACTTCTCTTTGAGCCACTTCTACTATTAGGGTTTGCATTGCTCTTAGAACTACTTCTACCATTAGAATTTGTATTACTCTTAGAATTGCTTCTATTATTAAAGTTTGTATTACTTTTAGAACTACTATATCTTTTGGAACTATTTACTTTTTTAGAATTATCTTTAAAATGCTTTCCTTTCACTTTTGTTCACGTTCCTCTCCTAGCATATACTTATTTACTATATTATATATACACTAAAATCCCAAAAAAATCAAAGTTTTTTTGGGATTTTTTACTATTTATGTTGCAATTCACAGTTGCCTTTTGGCGGAGCAAGCCGTAAATTGTAACCTATTAATAGTTTATTTTCTATTTTTTCTAACAAAATATACAACATTTGCTATTGCGACAACTGCAAAGATACCAATTGCAAGGTATATATAATCACCTGTTTGAACAATATCTTTATTTCCATCAGTTTCTTCAGATGGTTTTTGTTCATCTGTTGGTTCTTCTGTTGGTTTGTCTTCGTCTACTGGTGCTTCTCCTATTTTTGTATCTACATAGCTTATAGCATAAGTAGAAAATTTATCTGTGCTAAATTCTATTGAATTTTTATCAGCAGAAAGAACTGTATCTAGTACTTCTGCAACACCATTGTGCATTCTTATAACTTGGTATGTTCTTTCATATCCTTCTGGTACATTTTTTAATTCGTTGTCAAGAGTTATTGTGAATTTCACTTTTTCAGCTAATTGTTCAATATTACCTAACTCTTCTCCGCTGTCTGCATTTTTTATTAATACACTAATATCAAAGTATTTAGCTACAACTCCATTTTCTGGAACTACATTTTCAATAGTAGTTCTTTCTTCTGCTGTTGGTGTTGTATCTTTTACATCTACAACAGTCTCTACATCTATTCCTTGTTCTGTATATTCTAATACTTTTTCATTGTTATTAATAATTTCGCTTATTTCTGTTCCTACTGCTATTGTAACATCAGAATCTACATTGACCTTTGTTACTTTTTCTAGTGCTTCATAAGCGTTTGTTAAAGAAGTAACTGCTTGTGCGATTTCTTCTTTTGTTGCATTTACATCGTCTAGTACTTTTTTAGAATTTGAAAGAGCTGTTTCAAAATTATTATAAGATTCTGTTGTATAATCTTCTTTTGCTAAAGATTGATATTGTGCAACTAATTCTTTAAGTTCTGTATTATCAACTCTAGCTATATAATAACCTTCACCTATATTTTCTAACATATAACCTTCTGGAATTGTGATGTTTTCTACATCTACTTCTCCAGTATATTTTCCACCATATAGTGCTATTGTTTCATTATCTGTTTTGTCTTTAAATACAACGCTTCCTGTATAATCTCCGCTTAAGATGCTAACATTAGCTTTAGCTGTACCATCTACTTTACCGCTCATCCTAAGAGCTCTATTAGTTGCATTTACAGTTGTATTTTGTATTGTAACATCAATATCACCACATTGGTCATATGTGTTATTTACAGCAATACCATTTTGTGTATCATTTATAGAGCAACCATCAATTGTAACTTTTGCTCCGCCCCAAACTTCTATTCCTGAAGAAGCCCAATCTGTATAAGTAGATTTAGAATTTATTATTGTTACATTTTTTATTGTTCCTTCTACATCATTAACTGAGCCAGAACCTACTAAGATTCCTTTTACAAGAATTTCTGTGTTTTCATTGTCGGCACGAGTGTTTTTACAATCAATTTGGCTATTTGTTATTTCAAAGTTTCCTGAACGAATATCGATACCAGCTCTATTGAAATCTGACATCTTTAAACCGTTTACAATTAACTTTGTATTTGCATCAGCCGCATCTGCTACTTTAATTGCTCCCCATTGTCCTGTTGTTGGAGCTGCTCCACCAAATTGGCTAATAGTAACATTTTGGATTGTAACTGTACCACCCATAATTTCTAAGTAAACTGATGTATCATTATTTTGTCCAAAAATACTATGTCCATTACCATCAATCGTCACTGTGTTGTCTATTGTGACTTTTTCAGTCATTGTAATGTTAGCTGTTAGTTTTAATGTTGCACCTTCTGTATTAACGTTTTCTTTAAATTGCTCGAAGTTTGCAACTTCAATTACGTCTGTACCATCTGTTGCTCTAGCAGTCATTGGAATAACAGCAAATACCAATATGGCTGCAAGAATAATAGCAATAATTTTTTTCTTAATCATAAGAAAATTCCTCCCTTTTAAATTTTTTCTTTTGAATTAAGCCTTTCTAAATTCTACATATAATTTATATCATTCGAGTTTTTTTGTCAATAATATTTATATAAAAAATAAGATATAGCTTTCAAAAAATAATCACTATATCTTATGGTATGAATAAATTAAAAATATCACTATAATCCAATAAATTATTATTGCCTTATTCTTCTTTTATGGTTACATTGTTTCCTGTTTCATTATTTTCTTCAACAACTTTTGGTTTATTAATTTTTTTCTTATCATTTTTAAACATTTCAGCAGCAGCTCCTAAGCTAGATAATGCACTTGTTGCTTCAAATGGTATAAATATTTTATTTGCTTCTCCATTTGCTACTTCTTTTAAAGCTTCTAGAGATTTTAGTTGTACTAATTTTTCATCTGGGTTTGCCTTCATAATTGCATCATATACCATATGTACTTCTTCTGCTTTTGCTTCTGCTACTTTCTTTATAGCCTCTGCTTCACCAGCAGCTCTCCTAATGCGTGATTCCCTATCAGCTTCTGCCTCTAATATTGCAGCTTCTTTTTTACCTTCTGCAAGTGTAACTGCAGATTGTCTTTCTCCTTCTGCCTGTAAGATTAAAGCTCTTTTATTTCTTTCTGCATTCATTTGTTTTTCCATTGCGTCTCTTATATCTGGTGGTGGCGTAATATCTTTTATCTCAACTCTGTCTATTTTGCATCCCCATTGATCTGTTGCTTCATCAAGTAATACTCTTAATTTATCATTAATTGCATCACGTGAGCTAAATGTTGAATCTAAATCCATTTTACCTACAATGTCACGTATTGTAGTAATTGCTAAGTATTCTATACCCTTTTTTAAATTTTGAATTTCGTATACAGCTTTGGCTGGATCTGTTACTTTATAGAACACAACTGTATCTATTGTTATAGTAACATTATCTTTTGTAATAACCCCTTGTGGTGGAATATCCATTGTTTGTTGTTTTAAACTTACCACACTACGAACATGGTCAAAAAATGGAACTATTATAGTAAGACCTGCATCAGCCATTTTATAGAATTTACCTAATCTTTCTATTATATATACTTCTGACTGTCTAACTACTCTGATTGTTTTAAATGCAATAATTAGTATAATTACTAATAATACTATTAAAAACCACATATAATATCCTCCTAAATTTTAATTTTTATATTATTAAATTTAATAACATTTTTAAATATTTAATAAATTTATTTATCTTTATACTGAAACTTCTGAAGTATTAGTTACTTTTTTAACAACTGCTTTTACTCCATCAATTTCTACAATTTCTACTTCTGTATCTTTTGCAATATCTTCTTCGTCAAAAGATTTAGCAGACCAAACATCACCATCTATTTTTATTTGTCCAACACCTTCTATATTATTAATATTAGAAATTACTATTCCTTTTTTACCAATTATAGAATATGCATTTGTTTTTACTTCTTTTGGTGTTTTTATAAATTTATTTACAAGTGGTCTTGTAAATATTAAAAGTATAGTAGATGTTATAACAAATACAATAACTTGTATTAAAAGATTGTCTGTTATAAAACTTGTTACCATTGCAAGTAAAGCTCCAATTCCAAGCCAAAAAACTAAAAAACCAATTGTTGCCATTTCAATTATAAAAAATATCCCAGCAGCGATTAGCCAAAATACCCACATAACATACCTCTCAATCTGACTATATTTGTCTTCTATTACTTTCATTATTTAATATATGCATTATTGATAATTATTAGAAAAAAATAATCTCAACAATTTAATTATACACTAAATCTGTCAAAAAGAAAATAGAATTATGAAAATTTGTGTAAAAATTTGTTACAGGATAATGGTTTGAAGTTTTAAAATTGCCAAAAGCCGTATGTTTCTGAATAAATATGTTTATTGAACCAAATATTATATAATTATTATTTTTGATTTCCGGCCCCCAACATCGTACAAACTGTAAATGCTCATTTACATTCGCATAACAGTTTGTAAACTTGTCGGTCCCCACCTTAAGCACTCCAATCAAAAATAATAATTATATAATATTTGGTCTAAATTAAAAAAGCTATATTTTGCTAGAAACATATGGCTTTTGGCAACAGAATAAAATAAAACCATTATTCTGTAACTCTATCTTCACAATTTTTTCGTAGTTCATTAGAAATAGATGTATCCTTTGGATCTAAATAAACCGTTCCAAGCATTTTATCTGGTAAATATTGCTGTTCAACCCAATTTTCTGGATAGTCGTGTGGATATTTATAGCCTTCGTGATAACCAAACTCGCTCATTCCTTCCGCTGGTGCATTTCTAATGTGCATTGGTATTTCACCAGTATCTTTTAAAGATACATCTTCCAACGCTTTATTAATTGCCATGTATGATGAATTCGATTTTTTTGCAAGAGCGACATATATGGCCGCTTCGGCTAACATTATTCTAGCTTCTGGCATTCCTACCATATTTACAGCTTGCATTGCAGATGTAGCTACCACTAAAGCATTAGGGTCTGCAAGTCCTACATCTTCTGAGGAACAAATTACTATTCTTCGTGCTATAAACATAGGGTCCTCTCCTCCATCTAATGCTCTTGCTAAATAAAATGCTGTTGCGTTTGGGTCGCTACCCCTCATTGATTTTATAAAAGCACTTATATTATCATAATGGCTATCTCCATTTTTATCAAATACAGCCTTCCTTCTTTGCACACTATCTGCTGCAATTTGGTCAGTTATATGTATATATCCATCTTTATCCATTGTTGTTGTTAATACAGCTACTTCTAATCCATTTAAAGCTGTTCTAACATCACCATTTGCTACCTCTGCAATTTTTCTTAATGTCTCGTCTTCTATTTTTATATTATAACTACCTAGTCCCTCTTCCGCAACTAACGCCCTTTTTAATACCTTAAAAATATCTTCTTCTGTAAGAGGATTTAGCCTACATACCATAGACCTTGAAATTAAAGCTTTATTTACTTCAAAATATGGATTTTCTGTTGTTGCTCCAATTAAAATTACCGTTCCATTTTCTACATACGGTAAAAGTGCATCTTGTTGTAACTTATTAAACCTGTGAATTTCGTCAATAAATAAAATACATTTTCCACTTGGGTTTAAGAACATATTTTGTGCATCTTCTATTGCTTTTTTTATATCTCCAACTCCAGCTGTAACTGCATTAATTCTTGTAAATTTATATTTTGTTGTATTACTTATTACTCTTGCAAGGGATGTTTTTCCACATCCTGGAGGTCCCCATAGTATAATACTTGATAATCTATCTGCTTTTATTGTTCTATATAATATTTTGTCTTTTCCAAGTAAGTGTTCTTGTCCAACATAATCGTCCAATGTTTTAGGACTCATTCTATATGCTAATGGTTGATTTAAATCCATTGTTGTTCACCTTCTTTTTTATATTACTTTGAATAATTTTACATTCCCAAGTACTTTAGTCCTTGTTTTATAATGTCTTCTACCGACATATTGCTTGCATCTATATTTGCAACTGCTAAGTCTATATCTTTTCTTGCGTATCCTAAAACTTGCAAAGCCTCTATTGCATCTCTCATTTTATCATTTTTAACTATATCGTTGTAAATTGGTGCAGATTCGGTTGCAATTGCATCTTGTGTTTTCATTTTGTCTTTAAGCTCTAGTATCATTCTTTGCGCTGACTTTGCTCCTATGCCTGGTAGGCTTTTTAATGTGTTAGTGTCTGCAGAAATTATTGCTAACGCAAAGCTTGATGGAGTAATGTTAGATAAAATTGACAATGCTAGTTTTGCGCCAACCCCACTTACTCCTATTAATTGCTCAAACATTTTTAATTCTTCACTTGTACAGAAACCATATAAGCTTATGTCGTCTTCCATAACTCTCATATATGTGTATACTTTAACAGCATTTCCAGTTTCTCCTATTCTATTTATTGAATTAGCAGACATATATATTTTAAATCCAATTCCACCTACATCAACAATTATGTTATCAATATTCTTTCCTTCTAAATTTCCTTTTATATATGAAAACATTTTTATTCCTCTTTTCTTTTTATTTAATATATTATAAATTTTTATTGTTTTTAAATTATTTTCTCAATATTTTTACATTTTATCATATTTTAAAAAAAATGCAAGTATTTTACAAAAATTTGTTTGTATAATATATAATATAGGTTGTTACGATTCTCTTTAATGTTAAAATGTAACTGTATTATATTTTTTAGAATAAAGTGCTAGTCTCATAACTTACTTTGTGATATAATTCTAATCTAGAAAGTGATGTGAAATTTATGGAAGAAAATAATTGGCTTAATAGAACAGAATTATTAATAGGCAAAGATAATATAGAAAAATTAAGGAATTCAAATATTGTAGTTTTTGGATTAGGTGGCGTTGGCTCTTATGTTGTTGAAGGGCTTGTTAGATCTGGAATTGGAAGTATCTGCATAGTTGATAAGGATATTGTAGATATAACTAATATTAATAGGCAAATTATTGCAGATACTACCACAATTGGTAAAGCAAAAGTAGATGTAGAAGAAGAAAGAATAAAGAACATAAATCCAAGTGCTAATATTTTAAAGTTTAAGGATTTTGTAAATGCAAATAACATTGATTTTATAATGAGAGAAGCAGGTAAAATGTCAAGTACCATCCAAAAAGTAAATATTGCAGAAAGCAATGGTATTCATTCTAAAATAAATTATGTCGTTGATGCCATAGATACTGTTAGTTCAAAATTAGATATAATAAAATATTGCTATAATAATAACATTCCATTGATTTCAAGTATGGGGACTGGAAATAAATTAAATGCAAGCAAATTTGAAATTACTGATATAAACAAGACTTCTGTATGCCCACTTGCTAAAGTAATACGAAAGGAATTAAGAAAATTGGAAATACCTCATTTAAAAGTACTTTATTCTAAAGAAGAGCCTAAAAAAATTGAAGAGCATACTACTGCAAGTATTAGTTTTGTTCCTTCTGTTGCAGGACTTCTTATAGCTGGTGCAGTTGTACAAGGCATATTAGAAAAGTAAAAGTTTTCTTTACTTTTTACTTGTTTTTTAACTTCTTGCTATTTTACAAAATTTCTATTTCAAAAAAATTGAATGTTCTTAATATGTCAAATGGTATCATCCATCTTACATATTAAGAACACTCAATTTTTATATTTTCTAATTTTTTTATTAAGCTCTTTTAACTTTTCCTGAACGTAAACATTTTGAGCATACAGATATAGTTTTTACATCTCCATTTACAATAGCTTTAACTCTTCTTAAATTTGGTCTAAATGTTCTTGATGTTCTTCTACTTACGTGTGAACGAGCTATACTTATTTTATTTCCGTGTGCTATTGATTTTTCACAAATTTCACATTTTGCCATTATTTTGCACCTCCTATATGCATTAATAGAATTGACTATTTATAAGTGTACCATAAAACTGGATAAAATACAAGTGTTTTTGCAATTTTTTCTGAAAACCTGCATTTAGTCTGAACATTCCTTCCGCCTCATTCTATTTGCTTCCGATTACAAAGCACGTTCGTATACATACATTATCTATAACTTCTACCACCAGCAATTTTATAGCGTGTTACTTATGTGAACTATTACTGTACTATTGCATAGGTTCCGTCACCTTGTGCTTCTAAATGAACACTAGACTTTAGACATACTATTGGACATAACCCTGGGTGATAATCATCGAGTTCTCCCCCCATCAAATCTCCGTCAAATATTCTGTACAACTGACTGTTGTTATATGCCGAAGGAGAAGCAATCCACATTCCATCAGCCATACTTGTGCCCAAACTATGTTTCTTGTAAATGTCATTAAAGTCTTCTTCTAACCTTGATACAATATTACCATATGTTCCATCATTCCATCTTATATAATAGCCATACTGGTTTAATTGGTCATACTCTATATATCTATTCGGATGTGTATCTTTATATGAAGCACAAAATAGTTCTATTGTTGGTGCTCCTATTGCATATTCAGCATCTTCTCCTGCATAAATGCTCCACACATTTGTATCTAGTAAGTATGCTACCGCGTTTATATTAGGATTTGTACTTGTTGAAAATCTATTTAGATATTTACTTAGCCATTCTTTCGCTAAACTATTTTGACTTATCCAGCTTGAGCCTTCATAATCATTTACAATATTTCTAAAAGATAATCTATATTGTGAAGTTCCTTTATTTAATGAATTATTTTTTCTACTTTTTGGTGCATATGTAAGCGATATATAATTGTGTGCCATCAAATATATATTGTTCTCGTCTGCATAAAATATTCTCCACTTATCTACTCCGTTGCTTTGACAAGTATAGCCTTTTACTTCTGCTCCATAATATGCTGTTGGATTTTTTGATATAGCATCAGCAGTAATACTTCCATCATCTGGTTCTTCTGGGTTTTGCTCGTCTGAGAATGATGCAACAGCTATTCTGAATCCTCTATTAGCACTTGCATTTCCATCTCCATAATGAAAATAAAAAATTCCTGAATCAGAAGTATTATTATACATACCTCCTCTTAAAAAGAATGGTGTATCACTGTATGGCGTATTTGAAAGGTCCTCATACCAAGAATTAGAAACATTATTACTATTTGATGTTCCACTAGATGTCTCCCATATTGCATCTCCATAATGTCCAGTAGTTGATGTTGGCTGTCCAAGCCCTTCACTTGGCTGTGCATTACTATAATTTGTAGTTTTATTATCTGTCGTTACTTTGTACACATCTTTATACCTATCACTTGCCTGTATTAATGTTGATCCATAACTTGTTAAACTACTGTTCCCATTATTCACATAACTTGCTACATATTCTGTTCTACAACCACTCATATCATACACTCCTGTTACATTTCCTGTTGTGCTTGCTTGCTGTCCATTTTCTGTATTATATGCACTTGTTGAAGTTGTATAACTTGAACTTACATTACTACCTGCTTGTCCCGTTATACAATTACTATTTGGATTTATCCAGATTTGTTCACCTTTTCCATAACTTGCATTTTGACTTAAATATGCTACTGCTCCCCATTCACTATTTTTTATTAGATGTGGATCTGTTGTGGCTGTTAATCCATAAATGTTATCAGTTACATTCATATTAGAACATACTGCATATATATTACTTACACTTATTCCACCCCAACTTGCAACTCCAGCTTTTACTTGCACTGTTTTATCTGTTCCATTGTATTCTCCACTAGACGACGTTGTTGTACAGTCTGTGTTACTTGTTTCGTATTTTCCTACCCAAAATCCGTTTAGTTTTATTCCTCCATAATTAAATGATGGATGTACTACATAGTCTCCCATTCCACTTCCTGTACTTGCTGTTGGGTAGCTTTCGCTATACGTGTTATTATTTCTATCTTTGTTATCTGAGTCAACAAATACTATATCTATATTGCCTGCTCCACTTCCATTTTGGTGATACTGGCTTGTTATTTTATATGCATATCTGGGTATCCATACTAGCATTACATATGTTTTTGTTTCGTCTAATATTCCATTATTAAATGTTGCATTTTCTAAAACTACATTTGCCCATTCTTTTTCTTCGTAATTATACCATTCACTATCTTGTACTGTGGTTTGTACCCAATTATCTCCATTCCACTTTACTGGTATCATTCCGTCTTCTACATCTGGTGCTACTGCTAGTACATTATCTAAATATGGCTTTGTTATACTTGGTAATGATAGTTCGCTATCTTCTGCCATTACATTTGCATAATATTGCAACAGCGAGTTCATTTCTTCTTCTCTGCTCGTTTCTCCTGCTTCTGCTTCGTCACTTATTTGGCTTGCTTGTCCTAGTAGTCCATTGTCTCCTACAATGGCCGTTATTGTTACCCCTGACAGGATTATTATTATCAAAATGGTTATTGCCAGTGTTAGCAATGTGATTCCTGCTTGTTCTTTTACATACAAAAAGGACAAGCAGTTTGATAAACGTTCCTTTTTAGTTCTTTTCTTTGAACTTTTTTCTACTTCTTTCAACTGCCTATCCTTATATTTTTTTGCATCACAATTACGAGCATATTTTTCTAATCTATTGCTCTCTCTCTCCAGACTGTCCAACGAATATCCTCGTTTACATAAGATATCGTTTT
>CAKNRV010000029.1 GCA_930991035.1 uncultured Clostridium sp.
TTCATTTTCCTCCTTTATTTTATCAAATAAATTATTTGATATCAATACTTTTTCTCTTAATTTTATACTTTGTTGTTTTATAACTACTTTTGGGTATTATAAGATTTTAATTCCTTTGAGAGAGTTTTTAGCAATTTGGGGAGAGAATATTTTTCTTTTATACAAAATTATAGATTTACTAAATGGTTTTATAAAAATTAGAAATTCTCAGTTAAAAAATTAACTTTCTTGAATGTATTTGTATGAACTTTATAGACTGCAAAATTAGTATATACAATTAATTTGAAATAAATATATATTTCTAAGCTCTAAGCATTTTTTTATTTTTCCAATTTACTTTACTAATTCTTATTTGAAATTTATTATGTTTAATTTTATATCATATTTATTACTATATTGCAAGAAAAATCGTTCGACATAATTCGACAAACCACAATAAAAAGATACAGAGTAGCCAAATCTAAAATACTCTGTATCTTTAACTCAAGCATTAATTATCCATTCTTATCTCTTACTGCCAACTTAAAATTGGGTAGCCATCGTTTATACTTTCTTCTCCGTAATCGTCTTTGAATGCTGAGCCTAATATTGGTGCTAATGACTTTATTTCTTGCTCTGTTTTTATTGAACTTGATTCTACCGTACCATTAACTATATCTCCAACAATATCACTACTTTTTCCCTCCAATGAATAGCAATTATTCAATATTGCTGGTTCATTACCTGATAATGATCCTGATACTCCTCCTATTTTTGCTGTTCCACTTATATTTCCTATATTATAGCAGTTGCTACATATACCTTGATTATTTCCTACTACTCCGCCAGCAAGTTGTCTACTAGCGTTGACATCTCCTGTATTATAGCAATTAGTAAACTCTCCTTGGTTTAATCCAACTATTCCTCCTATTGCTAAACCACCATTCACATTACCAGTGTTATAACAATTTTGTAACTGTATTTTAGAGCCATTAAATAAAGCTCCTGATATTCCTCCCACTGAAGTGTCTCCATTTACAGTTCCTTTATTATAACATCTATCTATTAGTACATCACCATCGGCATTTCCTACTATTCCGTCCGATCTGCTCTGAAGAAATATTATTTACATTTATACTTCCATCATTGTAGCAATTATATACTTGTGATCCATTAGTTATTTGCCCACAAATTCCTCCAATTGCTGCTTGTGAGTCAATTAAGGTTATATCTCCTAGGTTGTAGCAGTTTTGTATTGTTGAATTTAACTGACAACTTCCTACTATCCCTCCACTATATCTTGTAACAGTTATACTTGCTTTGTTATAACAATTTACTATTTGTGAATTATTGTATAAAACCGCTGTAATTGTTCCTATACCTCTAGTAGATGTTATGCTATTATTTTCTCCTATACCCAAATTCAGTATTTTACCATTATTTATTAATCCAAATAATCCGTGTCCTTTTTCCGTTGCATTTATTTTTATTCCGTTTATTTCATATCCACATCCATCAAATGTTCCACTAAATGGCTTATTTGTCTCATCTGCTGGACTAGTATTTTCTGCTGGATACAATCCTATTGGTTCCCATTCTTCATTTATGTCTAATGTTATATTATTTGTTAATCTTATATACTTTCCTTCAAACGTGTTTCCACTATTTACTTCGTCCCTAAATGCTTTTAACTCTTCTGCTGTTCCTATTTCTATCATTTCACTTTGTGCTATTATTTCTCCTGTGCTTTCTACATAATAACTTCTTTGGCTGTCATTCATATTTATAAAAAAGCTTCCATCTCCATTTTCCGTTACTGTGAAATTTGCATCATTTCCAAATTGGCTTCTTAGCGATTCTTCCAAATTTTCTTTTTCTCTATCTGGCGTTGTTATATCTTTTATTTTGCTGTCTGCTACTGCCATTTCTATTCCTTCTTTTTCTGTCGCCTCTGTTGTTATGTCTCTTGCATCCTCTGTCATACTTACTAATCCATTCTCTCCAAATGCAAAATTAATTGTAATTGTTGATAAAATAATTAAAATCACTATTGTGATTACTAACGCAATTAGCGTTATTCCTGCTGATTTTATTTGCGTTTCTTTGTTTGAGTTTAATAAATCTCCTGAACAATTTTCTAAAATTACTTTTAGATTGCTTTTCTCCTTTTCAGATTTTTCTTTAATTTTCTTGTTGGCTTTACTCATTTTCAATTTTTCCTCCTTGTTATTTATTAATTTTCTCTTATTGATATTTTTTCTTTTTGTTATGTTTACCTTTTTTACATCACAAAAAGGATAGACTATCCTGTAAATAGAAGCTTTTCCTTCCTTCTATTTGCAATATAATCTATCCTTTTTTGCTTATCTATTTTATTATTTACACTTACATTTTTAGCATCACAAAATTGAGCAACTTTTTCTAATCTATTGCTCTCTCTCTCTCTCTCTCTCTCTTACAGTACCAACGGTTTTAGTTGTTTTTTCGATTTTAGTTATTTCCATTTATTGTATTTTCTCCTTTAATTTACTTTACACATATATATTATCAATGCTTATTTCCTTTGTCAAGCATTTTTTATTTCTTGAACGAAAAGGAGTGTCCCAAACGTTCAAAAACTTGAACAAATAGGAGTGTCCCTTTTGTTCAAGTTTCTTGTTTCTTTCTTCATTATTCCACTACTTCCATTTTGCATTCTTTTCCTTTAAATGCAAATACTATCTTTGTTATATTGTTAAATCCTCTTTCTCGTAAATTGCTTTCGTAGCCCTTTTCTTCTATTTGTTTTTTTGCACTTTCTATCACTTCTTCTATGCTTTCGTCTTCAAAGCTATCTGCCACTTTGAACTCCATTATAAAGCTGTTTCCGTTTCTATCGTGTGGCTCTAGCATTATGTCGTATCTTCCAAAGCCTGATTCTCTATTTGAATTTACATAGTATGTATCTCTTAATCCTACTAACATTCCTAGTACAAATGCGTGGTAAAAATTCTCTGCGGTGTTTTCTCCTACGTCCATATAACTAAACATTTCTTTTGTTAGCACTCTAAATTTTTTCTGGAATTCGTCTAATCTTAACTCCACTAAGTCTTTTAATATACTTCTTAAATCATTTCCTTGTACTTTATCACTAAACCACTCGTCAACCATATCTTCAAATAATGTCTTTATTTCGTAATTTGGTAATTTTACTTTATACATTTTTCTGTCTATTTGCTCTACTACCTTCAAATACCCTGTGCCAAGCATTAGTCCCCATATATTGTCTTCGTTATTTTCTATTCCATCTATTTCCGTTTCTAATTTTATTGGCACTTCTATTTCTTCGTCTTTTAGTAGTCTTTCCATTTTTTCTTTTACTGTCATTGAATTCTTTACTGTTAGTTTTATTAAGTCATTTGAACTTGTATTTACCCAGTATGGTTTTAGTTGTTTATCTGTTAAATAGTTAAATACACTCCAAGGGTTATATATTCCTTCTACATTTCCTATTCGGTATCCATCATACCATTTTTTTATTTCGTCTTTGTCGTCTTCTACATTAAAGTCCTTCATTACCTTGTCCATTTCTTCTGACGTAATTCCAAAGTCGTCTGCAAATTCATTATCTAGCACTGTAAATACTTTAAAATTATTTGCCCCACTGAATATACTTTCTTTTGCTACTCTGCTTACTCCTGTTAGCACTGTTTTTTCTAAGTATGGGTTGTCCTTAAATGTGCTTCCATAAAAGGCTTTTAAAAAGTCCATAGCTTGTTGGTAATATTTTTTTATATATGCTGTTTGTATTGGTACATCATATTCGTCTATAAATAGCATTACTGGCTTGTTATAGCATCTATATAAATAACTACTTAGTTCTCTTACACTTGTTTTTAATGCTACTTCGTCCTCTCTTGCATATAGTATATCCATTATTTTATCTTTTTCAAATTGGTATATTCTATCACTATCTAGTAGATATATATGCTCTCTATACATCTCTAGTATTGCCGTCTTAAAATCCAATATCATATTTTCATAATTTGAGTCATTTACATCTTTTAATGTCAAATACAAGCAAGGGTATGCTCCTAATTTTGATGTATATTTCTCTCCCTGCTCCATTATTTTTAAGCCTTCAAATAACTCTTTTGAGTCCTTTGCGTTACAGTCAAAATAGTATTTTAGCATACTCATATTTAGCGTTTTTCCAAACCTTCTTGGACGCGTTACTAGCACCACTGCTGATTGATTGTCTATAATGTCTTTTATATACATACTTTTGTCTATAAAATAGTTTTTTCTCATTCTTATTGCTTTAAAATCACTTATTCCTATTCCTATCCCTTCAAAGTCCACTTACATCCCTCCAATTTTTTAAGGTGTACTTACTTTTATCATATTTTACTATATTTTTCTATGCTTTTCAATATGTTTTTCATATGAATCTATTGACATTTACAATCTCCATATTTTTCCTTTTAACTTATTTAGCGACCTGCAAGACTGATGTGTCAAGTGCTATTTTTACTCTATTGTATCCAATAACCAATCAATTATATTTATTTTCCTTATTCCATTATAATCTGCTTCCAAATCTCTGTCCATTGTTAGTAGATATTTTTTGTCAACAAGTATTGGAAATATTTTTCCAACACTCTTGTATTTTTGATTTAGTTGGAATTTGCTTGTATTGTTATATGCTATAAACTGGGTTTTATACTTTTTTGCTAAATTTTTAAATATTTTATTGCACTTTAAAACACCCCTCTGCTTAATTGCAATGGGGTGCTATTTGTTTTATATTATAAAGGATTTTTTATGTTATTCTTTGACATTATTATGTTGCCAACTTAAAATTGGGTATCCGTTATTTATATTACTTCTATCTTCCTCAAATGCTCCTTCTACATTAACTACTTCTAATACACTAGGGAATTTATCAATGCTATCCAATTCTATAACCCCTGTATATGACGAAATTACGCCCACTCCTTTATCATAAGTTCCTAATAAATAATTACAATTATTAAATGTTATTAGATTATTCCAATTATATCCTGCTATACTTCCTATTTCTTGAATAACTGGATTTTCCACATTAATTATTCCTGTATTATATGCATTATTCATATTAACATTAGCTTCAGCTGCACTTATTGTTGCAATTATTCCACCTAAATACTTTATATTTTCTTCTTTTACATCAATTTTCCCAATATTAAATATATTACTTATTTCTAGAGCTTTATTTTGAATTGCTACAATTCCTCCAATATTTGAATTTTCTGCATTGCATACCAATTCCCCTAAATTATAGCAATATGCTATATCCGATAAATTTGAATTTGCTACAATTCCAGATAATGATTTATCAGATCTAGTTCCCTGTCCCATTGTTTCTATTTTTCCATTATTATAACAATTTTTTATATTCCCCTCTTGGTTAGTAGCAGATCCACAAATACCTGCTACTATAATTGCATTATTTCCACCATCACAAATGATATTACCTTTATTATAGCATTTATTTATATTTACTCCTGAAAATCTTCCTACTATTCCTCCACAAGAAATATTAGACATATTTTCTTGTCCTGAATAAGTATCTTTACATTCTATATTAACTAAGTTATAACAATTCTCAATATTTGCACTCGCTACTCCACATAATCCACCTACACACATCCAAGAGTTCCCTGTTACATTTAATTTTCCGGTAGCATAACAGTTAAATATATTATTTTCAGATGTACCTCCGGAAGCACTTAAAATACCTACGTTTGCTAAAGCTCCTACTACGATTACATCTGCATTCACCAATCCCAGATTTTTGATATTTCCACGAGCTTTTGAAAAAAATCCTGCATTTACACCTTGATTACTATTAATATTTATATATAATGAACATATTGCCTTATTATCTCCATCAAAAGTTCCATAGAAATAATTTGTTCCATCTTCTCTTTGATCACCTATCGGTATAAAACCACTTCCTGATACTAGGGATTGTTTTAATGGTCCATTATATCCATATTTTATATAATCTGTACTATTAGGATCTACATATGATTTATCAGAATTAAAGTCTAATGATAAACCTAATTTTACAGTTTTTCCCTCATAAGTATTTTCATTGTTTGTTACATCATATGAAAAGAATACTAAATCCTCTATGCTGTTTATAACTAAAGTAGTATCACTTTCTTGTTCTAACTGTCCTGGATTTCCATCTGTTACTTGTTCTACTTCTATTGAAGCATCATTTATTATTCCGTCAATATAACTTTCAACATTTGATATTGACTCTTCTGTGTATTTGGTATCATTCGCATAAAAGTCTCTTGCACTCTCTGCACTTCTTATCAATCCATTCTCTCCAAATGCAAAATTAATTGTTATTGTTGCTAATATTATTAGTATTACTATTGTTAACACTAATGCTATTAGCGTTATTCCTTCCATCTTCCTGCTGTCTTTTGAGTTTGATTTTAATATGCTTTCTGAACAGCTTTCTAAAGTTTCTTTAAAATTACTTTTCTTGTCTTTAAATTTCTTTTTGGTTTTTATCATTCTATTTTCCTCCTTGTTTTTTCTTATTAACCATTATGCCAAATGCTTAAAATTTCTAATCTATTTAATATCTAATATTCGCCTTTCATTTTTGGTCTCACGTTTATGTTATTTATAAAAAAATCTAGCATTATAATTTGTACCTTTTCACGCACAAAAAGGATAGACTATCCTGTAAATAGAAGCTTCTCTTTTCTTCTATTTGCAATATAATCTATCCTTTTTTGCTTATCTTCTTTTATTATTTCTCTTTTATATGCACTTTTAGCGCATACTAATAGTGTACTTTCCTTTGAATTATTTTGTATTTTACCTTTATTTTTTGAGCTATTTTTATCTATATTTTCTGTATTATATTCATTATTTTTTGCATCACAAATTAAAGCAACTTTTTCTAATCTATTACTCTCTCTCTCTCTCTCTCTCTCTTACAACCTCAATGGTTTTAGTTGTTTTTCCAATTTTAGTTATTTCCATTTTTTGTATTTTTCTCCTTTGCTTTTTATTTTTACATTTATATATTATCAGTACAAATGCTACGTGTCAAGTTTTATTTTAATTTCTCTCGTAGAAATTTCTGTAAGTCTTCTTCTTTTAAGTCCTTTAGTTTTTTCTTCTTTCTTCAGTATAGTCACCTTCTCCATCACTATACATTTGTATAAATTTTATCATACCAACTGATCCTAATTTTTCTCTTAGAGCTTTAAGACCTTCTTGTCTGATTTTCTCAAAATCTTTAACAGTGACTGCCATTTACATCACCTCCATCACAAATTCAATAGGATTTTTTACTTTTAATTTATATGATTTTTATGTTAATTCTTCAATGCTGTTATCGGTACAACATATACTCCATCCGGTCTTTTATAAGCTGCATTTGATAGTCCACATATTACGCAAAGAACTGATGGTGCTTTTCCTTTTTCTTTTTCAATTTCTTCTTTTATTTTCAATAAATTTTTTGCCGCTTCTTCTATTTTATTTGCTCCAAGTTTTATTTCAAAAGCACACCATTCTCCATTTTCAAGCTCTATAACGCAATCAATTTCTCTATTTTGATAATCTTGATAATGGTAACACTTAGCATTAAAACTATCTGCATATATTTTTAAATCTCTTTCTACCATAGCTTCAAATAAGAATCCAAATGTTTCCAAATCATTTATTAACTTTTCTTCTTCCTTTATATTAAGTATTGCACACGCCATAGAAGGATCTGCAAAATGTCTTTTTTCTGATTGTTTTACTCTTATAGATGAACGTATATTAGAAGAAAATGGTTCGTCGTTATCTAATAAATATAATTTATCAAATGCATTCAAGTATGACGCTAGCGTATCAATGTCTATATCTTCATTATCAATCTCGCTTATATCTTTTTTTAATGTCATATTAGATACTGTTGTGCTCTCATTTCTTGCTAGAGATTTTAGTAATAATTTTACCTTGTGTTTATCTCTATTTACTCCATCAAGCCTAATTAAATCGTCATCAATTATAAGTTTTATATATTCTTCTATTGCTTCGCAAGAGTCTTTTGGAGAATAATCTATATTTCCTGGCCATCCTCCTCTAATTATTAGACCTGCTAAATGTCTTAAATCAACTTCTCCTGTTAGTTTTTGTTCTAATTTATTATTGCACAATTCTTTAAGCGATACATCTCCAGTAGAATCTCCAGATTCATATAAGCTCATAGTCCTTAAATAAATTTTGCCAAATCGACCTGCACCACTATGTGATATTCCTTTTCTATTTGGCGTAGATGAACCTGTTAAAATATATTGTCCTTTGAGTCCTGTTCTATCAACATCTGCTCGAATTTCATCCCATAAATTTGTTGCTTCTTGCCATTCGTCAATTAGTTTTGGTTTTTCTCCTTGAAGAATTAATGATGGAGACATTTTCGCTAGCTCCACGTTGTTAGATTGTCCGCCTGTTGTCTTATGTAGAAGAACTTCACTATTGGAATGATAGCGTCCAGCCCACGTTTTTCCACAATATTTAGGTCCTTCTATGCTAATAGCACCAAATAATTTTAAGTAATGTTCAATTTTGTCGTCTACAATTCTTCTTTTATAGTTTTTTATTTCCATAATATTTTTCTTTCCTCACTTTACTAAAATGTTAACATCTTAAATTTTGATTAAGTATTAGTTTATATCATATATTTTATATCGTTCCGTGGTTTTTGTCAATTCTATTCCGTGACTTTTTTGTTTTTCATTCCGTGATTTTTACTAGTTTTGTTCCGTGTTTTTTTAATTTTATTCTATGATTTTTATTATACAATATGGTGTTTTTTATTAGATTTATCTTTATTATATGTAAAAAATTGGATTGCATACTTCTTTTTGTAATGACAAAGCCTTGTAGATTAATATAAAATTTTATTTTTATATTATACAAACATCAATAATTTACATATTACGTTTAAAACAAACCAATGTTCAATACCATTGGTTTGTTTTTTGTTTTATATTATAAAGGATTTTTATGTTATTTTTTTATTGTTCCGTTGCCAACTTAAAATTGGGTAGCCGTTGTTAATATTGTCTTTGTCTTCTTCAAATGCTGCACCTAATGCTGGTGCTAATGACTTCATTTCTTGGATATTTTTTACTGTACATTCTCTTTGTAAAATTGTATCATTTGAGCCATTTACTGTATTTTCTAAATAATAGTTATTTTTTAAAGTAACATTTGAGTTGTCTGAACCATTTATTGATTTAGCATATTCTGAGGTCTCTAAAACTCCCACATTATAGCAATTTTCTATTATAGCTTTATTATATACTCTTCCAGAAATTCCACCTACATAATTTCCTACTATCGTACCCATATTATAACAATTTTTTATTGACGAATCTTCTATACCTCCTACAATCCCGCCTACGTTATCTTTAGTAGTATTTATATTTCCTATATTAAAACTATTTATAATTGTTCCATCTTTTATGAAACCTGCTATTCCACCTATAAAGTTATCAATTCCTCTTATATCAGCTAAATTATAGCAATTCATTATTACACTTTTATCATATCCATACCCAACAATTGCTCCTGTTCTTGATTCTCCCTGTATATTGCTATCATTAATCCCTAAATTTTTGATCGTGGCATTTTTTATTAATCCAAATAATCCTCTGTTTTTTAAATTGCTGTTTGTATATATTCCACTAATTGTGTAAAATTGTCCGTCAAAAGTACCTTGAAATGGTTTATTCACTTCTTCATTTGGATCCGTACTTTCTTGTGAATAGTATCCTATTGGCTCCCATTCTTCTCCTATATCTAATGTTATATTATTTGTTAATCTAATATACTTTCCTTCAAATGTATTTCCACTATTTACTTCGTCCCTAAATGCTTTTAGTTCTTCTGCTGTTCCTATTTCTATCATTTCACTTTGTGCTAGTATCTCTCCTGTACTTTCTACATAGTAACTTCTTTGGCTGTCATTCATATTTATTAAAAAACTTCCATCTCCATTTTCAGTTACTGTGAAATTTGCATCATTTCCAAATTGACTTCTTAGCGATTCTTCCAAATTTTCTTTTTCTCTATCTGGTGTTGTTATATCTTTTATTTTGCTATCTGCTACTGCCATCTCTATTCCTTCTTTTTCTGTTGTCTCTGTTGTTATGTCTCTTGCATCCTCTGTTATGCTTACTAAGCCATTCTCTCCAAATGCAAAGTTTATTGTTATTGTTGCTAATATTATTAGTATTACTATTGTTAGCACTAATGCTATTAGCGTTATTCCTGCTGATTTTATTTGTGGCTCTTTGTTTGAGTTTAATAAATTTCCTGAACAATTTTCTAAAATTACTTTTAAATTGCTTTTCTCCATTTCAGATTTTTCTTTAATTTTCTTGTTGGTTTTACTCATTTTCAATTTTTCCTCCTCGTTATTTATTAGTTTTCTTTTTGTTAAGTTTATTTTTTCACACGCCAAAAGGATAGACTATCCTGTAAATAGAAGTTTTTCTTTCCTTCTATTTGCAATATAATCTATCCTTTTTTGCTTATCTATTTTATTATTTACACTTACATTTTTAGCATCACAAATTTGAGCAACTTTTTCTAATCTATTGCTCTCTCTCTCTCTCTCTCTCTTACAGTGCCAACGGTTTTATGTGTTTTTGTCATTCTGTTGCCTTCCATTTTTTGTATTTTTCTCCTTTGCTTTTTATTTTTACATTTATATATTATCAATACAAATGCTATGTGTCAAGTATTATTTTTATTCCTTATAAAAGATGTCAATCGTATCATTAAATTTTTCTCTAGTAAAGCCCAGATATTCTAACAATTGTTTTATTTCATTTTCTGATTCTAACACGTATACTGTATCAGGGTTTATTTCTAATTCATAAAAAATGTATCTACCATATCCAAAAACCAAATCGTCTATTTTTGCCGTTTCTATGAATTCTTTTGGTGGTGTTTTATTTGCAAGTAAGGTATAAATATATTGTTGGGCTGCATACGCCCTCATACTAATATATTTTCCATCAAATTTTTCATTACTTTCAATATAGTTCGTCACTTCCATTACAGATTCATTAAATGAGCTATTTTTATTTTCTTTTCCATAAACTCCAAAATAATAGCATAAGAACCATATAAACATTACTACATACACTGCAATAAATGCTATTAATATATTTCTTCGTTCCTTTGAAGTGTACATTATTCCTACGGCAATATAGTATATAATTGAAATAAATATTGCATTAATTCTATATATTTGTGGTTCAATTATCAAACCACAAATAAACACAGCTACAAAGTTTATTAACATTACTATGTCCAATGAAAGCATTTTTTCTTTTATATCTCTTTTTACTGCTTTTATTGATTGCACAAAACCTATTATAGCAAATGGAATGCTAATGTAATATACTGTACCAAATATTGGAAATGCATTAAAGTCATTATTGTCAAATGCAAACATTGACTTGAATATCTTTAAGAAATTTGTAAATATGTTGCTTATGCTTATCTCATTTGACCTAAATTCCCACATTTTTAATATAGAAATATATGGAGTTTTTATTTCTGGTATCCAGCCAAAGTTAACCATTAAATATAATAATAGTGGAATTGCTAATATTATTAAAGGTATAAACATTACAACTATATTTCTTATTTTTATTTTTTTAGTATAAAGCATATATCCTAATATTAGTAATAAAAATATTGGTATTATTACATAACTTAGTGCATACGTGTATAACGTTATTCCAAATAGAATTCCTGCTAAAATATACATTATTGGCTTTTTTGCTTTTAATAATGTATAAATAGAAATTAGCATCATTGAGGACATTAAGTTGCAGTCAAATGCCCACCTTGATTGCATAAAGTGCCACGGTATTATTACTGCAATAAATTCTACTAAAATTGCTAACTTTTTGTTTTTGAAGTCTTTTGTTATTAAAAATGCAAAAATCAAATATAATATTGAAAATATAAGTGCTGGCAGTCTTACTACTGTTAAGCTAAATCCAAATATTTTTATTAATCCTGCTGCTAGGTATGTATATAATGCACTTTGCCCTCCGCCAAAATTTATCATATATATTGGATAACTATTGTCGTACCTATCTGTGCCATAGTTTGCAATACAGTATGCATCATACATTATTCCCGCTTCGTCTACATTTATTCCTATTGGTATTTCTCCAAATCCTATTATTCTTGTAATTATTCCAACCAGCAATATTGCTATTAAAATAATTGTATACTTTTTTTCTTTTAATATGTTTTTCATTATTTTCTTCCTCTATTTGTTTTATATACTTTCTAGATTTTTGATTGACAGCAATATTCTATCATTCTGTTGTAGCTTTTTCAACAGTTTTGTTGGTTTAATTATGTTTTTAAATATTCATTGCAAATACTCCTATAATAAAACCCAGAATATATCCTATTGCAGACATTCTTCCTTGATATAATTTGCTTGATTCTGGGGTTAGTTCACCAGATACAATGTATATCATTGCTCCTGCTGAAAAAGCTAAGCATAAAGCTATTATTTCTTGTGATATTCCACCTACTATCGCTCCAAAAAATGCTCCTATTCCTGTTGTTATTCCAGATAAAACTACATAGTAGATTACTTTTGATGGTTTCATTCCTCCATTTTTCATTGGCACTGCCATTGATATTCCTTCTGGTTGATTCTAAAGTAGACAGTTATAATGTTAATTATCTTCTTGTCAAGTTATTTTGTCCTGTCGAAATAACTATCGTTCTTTGCCAAGTTATTTTGTTTATTCAAAATAACTTTTGTATAGTCTTAAATTGTTTTGTCAAAATATTAGCATTTTTAAATAATATTATTCTCCTTTATAACAGATAAATTATTTAACTTCTTAAAATTAAAATATAAATCCACCTGTTTGTTCTGATGTATTTCTATTCTGTTAATAAGCACTCTCATAATTTCTGGAGTTGGTTTTTCAAGTTTTAGAAATTCTTTTACAATTTTTTCTATTTCATCATCATTGTCATCTATGCTCTTCTCTGCTTCTTTTTTTAAATCTATGTACTCTGTTTCTTTATCCTTTTCAGCCTTTTTCAGTTTTTTAAAAAGCCTTTCATACATTTCTTCACTAAGTTTGTTATTTAATTTATCAATATACATTTTATCAATATTATTATTTATGATTTCAATTTCTTTTTCTATTTTGTCTAACAACTTTTTATAGTCATATTTTGTTTTACTATTTTTAATGTTTAACATAATTTTTTTGTTGTCAATATCCATAAATATTTCCCTTATATATGAAATTATCTGCTTTTCTAATCGCTCATAACTAAATCCGTGGGATGTGCATAGGTTAAGCTTTGAGTTTCTACGGTAATTATTACATATCATGTCTAATCTTCCATCTTTTCTCGTTCTAACTCCAATTTTGTGTTTACATTCATAACATATCAGCAAACCATCTAACAAAAAATGATTCTTTTTTTCATTTCTATCATATTTCTGTACTATACCCATTTTTTGCACTCTATCAAAAACATTTTTATCAATAATTGGCTCGTGGGTATTTTCAACTATCTGCCATTGTTCTTTTGGATTTGCTCGAAGTTTCCTATTTTTATAGCTTATCCTACTCCTTTTATTTTGAATTGTAACACCAATATATGCTTTGTTTTGCAATATGAGTTTGACAGTTTTATTTTCCCAAAAAGTTGCTCTATTATACCTAATTTGGTTAGCTGTTGGAATATTATTGTTATTTAGATAATCTCTTATTACACCTACGTTATTCCCAGCCAACGCCATATTAAAAATAGTTCTGACAATTTTTGCTTCTTCACCACAAATAATTAAATGATTCTTATCTTTTGGATCTTTCATATATCCCAAAGGTGTTTTACCTCCTACCCATTTTCCTTGTTTTTGCATAGTGTGTAATGCTGTTTTTATTTTTTTAGATAAATCTTTTGAATACATATCATTTAATATTGATTTAAAAGGTGCAATATCATTATTCCCGTTGTTTGTAGCAAAAGTATCTATATTATCTGTTACAGAAACATATCTAACATTATTCTCCGGAAACCACTTTTCTATGTATTCTCCTGTCTCTATGTAATCACGACCAAGACGAGATAAATCCTTTGTTATAACCATATTTACCTTGCCTAATTCTATGTCTTTAATCATTCGCTTAAAATCTGGTCTATTAAAATTTGTTCCTGTGTATCCAGGGTCTATGTAAATATCTACAAGCTCATATTCCCAACCTAGCTTTTCTACATATTCAGTTAATAATGCTTTTTGATTTGTTATACTTTCGCTTTCATCATATCCTTTATCTATATCTTCTTTTGATAATCTAATATATATTGCGACCTTGTATATTGTTCTCTTTATTTTTTCAAGCATTTATCCTCCTTCCCATGCTTGATAAAAACAATTTGAATTCAATTCTAATTATATCTATTTTTTCCTTTTAATACAATGTTCAACATATTTATTTTTTACATTATTTTATTCTAATTATTTTGAATTCAAATTTTAGGTTTTTTTAAATCTTATTTTTCTTAATAGTGTAATATTTTTCTAACTGACTAATTAAGAAGTATGATATTATTTTTTCTAACTCATCACCTTTTTCATCAAACTGCTCATTAATTTTAAATAAATCGCTCATCTTTCCTCCTGTGATTCTAAATGATTTATTCAATATATATGCTTAATAAATTCTATTATTCTGGCTTTAAACATATATATTGTTAATGTGAAGAGTTAAAATTTGAAGGACACATAACTTATACTTTCATTTTATTTTAATAAGCATATCAATCACCTCTCCTTCTTTATTTATTTATTTTGGCAAATTTTAAAAACCTTCTATTATATATACATTGGTTTACTTTAAATTTTTCTACCTTGATTTTTAAATTTTTTTAAAAAATTTATTTTTATACAATGTCTATATACCGTTGACTCAAAAATCCCAACTTAATTTCGAAATAATTTTACTTTGCCTCCTATTATATATACTTACATTTTTACAAGAAGAACCGACCATATTATTAATTTTTCATAAATTTTTCACTAAATGGAACTTGGGTAGGAATATGATAGCTTACGCTCTCATACACCTACCCTCTTTAGTTAAATTTGTCCTAAAAATCGCCATAATACTTGAAATAACTTGATTTAAGCATTTAAAAAACGTCCTATTTTTAAAGCTTCAAAGCTACTAAAAAAGGACATTTTAGACTCATATATAAATTAATTTTATTATCCATATTTTTTAGATTTAAATATGGTTTTTAATTTTGGGCATACATGATTCATCTAGTGAATTCTTCTTTTTGAATTTCTCTATGTATATTTTTATTTCTACATAATTTCATTGCTTTGTCCAAGACTTCTTCTGTTCTAAGTCTTGTAGTATCAATTACGATGGCATCTACTGGTGGAATACAATTTGCTTGTATAAGTTTATTATCTATTTCATTAATTTGCTCAATTGTTTGTTGTAATGTATGTGTTGATTTCTTATTTTGTTCCATTCTTCTCTTCGCTCTAACTTCAATGTCAGCAATTAAAGCTAACTTTAAATCTGCATTTGGAAATAATAATCTACCCGTATCGCGCCCATCTATAATTATATCTTTATCTTCTGCATATTGTCTAATATAATCTCTTACCATCGATTGTAATAAATCGTTATTGGAAATTTTACTTGCTAAAATGGCATATTGCATATCCATGATTTCTTCTGTTATATCTTCTCCATTCACCACAACTAATTTACTCTTATTGTTTGGTAACTTAAGCTGCATGTTTTCAAATATTTGACCGATTCTTTCTATGTCTTTAACATCTATTTCGTCTTTTATTAAACAATATGATAAACTTCTAAATATAATTCCTGTACTCATATATGTAAAGTCTAGTCTTTTTGCTAATACTTTAGCAAGTGTAGTTTTTCCTGTTCCATTAAAACCGTCTATTGTTATCTTTTTTGACATAGTTTATTTTGTACCTCACTTCTTAATTTTCCATTAAATTTTCCAGAATTAATCATTACTCCATCACCCTCATAAGCACAATCTCCATCTAAAAGATAATTGTTTACAAATACATTATTATTAACTGTCAGAAAATCCTTCAAATTTTCTTTCTTTATCCATATAGATTTTTGTTTATTAAATTCATCCTCAGAAATTTTTTCTCTCTTTTTAGAGTTTAATGCCCCAAATATAACATATAAAATGGCATATCTATTTACTCCTTTATAAGCAGCATAAAAATGATTATGTAATTCAAAAATACTTTTTCTATTAATTGTAATATCAATATATCCTGTTTCTTCTTTAACTTCTCTAACTGCTGCTTCTTCTGGAGTCTCACCTTCTTCTATTCCCCCAAGTACAAATGATCTACAATTTCTTTTTAAAGCATCAATGCAAAGATAAGTATTATCTTCTTCATTTTTTATAACAGCTATAACACTAGTTCTAAATTTAGTTTCGACATTTGTATTTAGACTTTCTTCTCCTACACCTTTAAAATAAGGTGCAACAACTTGTTTATATGGTAAATTAAACTTTTTTGCTAATTCAAAATGTTCTTGAATATGAGCTGGTACTAGCATTATTGAGTTTTTTTCTAGTATGTTATTATCTAGTACAATTATTGGTAAGCTTTCATTTGTTAGCGGATGCTTAGCAAAAACATTTTCTACTTTTCCTAAATCACTTAAAATATCTATGTAATCATTCTTCATTCCTACTGCAATTGCAGTAACACCATATATTAGTTCTTCATTAGTTATTATTGATGGAATTGATTTTCCATTTGTCAATTCTATTTTAATTTTTTTCATTCTTCATTTTCTCCTTAAATATATTTAAATTAAAGAATCTGTCAAAAAAATATGGTCTTTTTCAAATTTAATATCTTTTTTATCATCTTCTATCTGATTATATATTTCCCAGTAAGTACAATTATATATAGTATCTACGCCAAGTCTATTTACTATTTTATCAATTTCTTTTTCTGATGAACATACTTCGCAATAAATGCCAAACGGTAATTCATCTAAATGTAGCTCTACTTCTCCTTTTTTCCAAATTATCCTATATTTTTCCATAATATAAGTCTTTGTTAAGCCAATTTTTTCAAGTAAATATTTCATTGAATCACAATTTTCTATTTCAAATGTTGCATTTTCTCTTTCAAAATACTTTTTTTGTGTTTTATTAGGTGTTTTTTCTTTTATTGTTATTGTATCATCAAATCCGTTTTTAGTCCTAATAAAAATGCCTTGTCTTGCTAATCTTTCATCTTCAAAATCATATCTAGTTGTTTTCTCAAAAGTTCCTCCAATTAAAATGTATTTATTCTTTCTAAGTTTTTCTAAAAACACATCTACATCTACAATTTTAAATTTTATTTGAATATCATTTTTTTTCAAATTATCCTCCTAGAATTTTTAATATTTCTTTCTCTATATTAAATCCATTTTCAGTTTCCTTAATTACTTTATTAAGAACAATAATATAATCACATATATTAGCTACACTATCACTTTTCGGAAATACTCCTAAAATATTAATTTTATCTGTAACATTTTTTAATATCTTTTTTATGTATAACATTGTTTTTCCCGAATAAATGCTATCAATAACTAAAACAGATTTATTCTTTAATTTCTCTAAATCACTAAATTTATTTAAGCCTTTTGCCTCGTCCATATGAACTTCCCAAAATATAACTTTATTTTTATATTTATCCAAATCAAAATACGGCATTATCTTAAAACACCCATTTAGTATAAAAATAAAATAATCGAATTGTTCTAATTCTATCTGGCTGAAATCTATTTTAAAAGATTTTTTTTTGCATTTATAACTATTAGCTTTGTATTGCTTTATATAGTTTTCTTGTAATTTAATGTTCTTGTTTTTTATGTATTCTTGTTCTATATTTGGTAGTTTACTAAATAGATTACTATATTTAGCATATAATTCAATAAATTCTCTATCATCTAATATATAATTTAGCAAATATGTTTTTAATTTATAAATTCTGTTGTCACTCCCTTCAATTTTTACTGCATATTTTAAAATTGGTCCAATTGAAAGATGAAATGTAAAATCTTTAAAAAATATTTTATGTGACTCCATTGCCTTTAAGCAATAGTCATTTAATATTCTTTTTTGATTTAAAATTCGTATATATTTAAACAGAGCATAATTAAATATTAAATTTTGATATTGCGTAGCCTTTTCTATATCAACAACATCTACCAAATTAAGTGTCGGTGGATTAAGTCTGTATGTTTCATCTTTTAAATAGCAATTCCATCCTGCTTGTTTTAATTCTTTAGCAGTACTCTTATTCTTTGTTAAAACAATAGCTCCCGATCTTCCGTATTTCGAAAATTGAATATTCTTTTTAAAAATTTTATTTAACATTATCATAATAAACCTCATTAACTATACTTGAGCGACTACTTAATGAACAAAAAATAGGATGTTGATTATATTTTACATATATCTTTACCAATCTTTTTGTAAAATTAATTACATCTTTCATTTCTGGTGCTTCTAAATTACTGTATGGTGTATTTTTCTTCGGTTGGAAAACTGAATAATCAGTGACAATTCCTTTTTTTGCAAATTTTTCGCATTCATTTATTAGTTCATTATAATCTTGTAATCCTAATACAAAATTGCTCCTTACATTGCCCTTTCCAAAAATATTTACTGCTTCATATAGCTTACTTACAAATTCCTCATAATTGATTTTGCCAGGACAGGTAGATGTAAATAAATCTTTATTTGCAATTTCCAAATTATATTGAACCTGCTTTATTCCCAATTTCTTTAATTTTTTTAATGATGCTATTGAATCATGTGGACATACATTTGTAATTGTGTCAAAATCTTGCAAGTCAAATTGTCTCGTTAAGTTTTCTACAAACTCGATTAAAAATTTCCAAACTATTTTACAGTCAGTTAAATTACCTGCCATAATAAAGAGATGTTTATGCTTTAGCTTTGTATTCTTTAACAATTTATCTAATGATAAATTTGTATTCTTAAAAAATAAATCTTTCTGCGAATTCCACCATTCATCTACATTATTATATTTATATAAATTATTTAAAGTTGGCTTACATACCTTGTCGGAAACTTTTTTAGGATGTAAATCGCAAAATTTACATTGCTTACCACAAATCCAATTATAGCATCCTTCAAACAGTAATAAGGAAATTCTATCCATACCCACTACATCAACATAATCTCCTACTAAAAATTCATCATCTATTTTTTGCTGTAAAATATCATACTCTTTTATAAAGTTAACATTTAATTTTGATTTATTGTTGTTTTGATAAATTTCTAATTTTCCATTTTTCCATCTTAACTCTATTGAAGATTTTGGATTATAGCGACATTTTACTATTGATTCATTTTTATTATCACTTAGTAATATCTCTGATGGAATTATTTCATTTCTAGATGAATAGTCATATACCTCTTTGCCATCAGATATTGGCTTTTTATAAATAGTTTTATTTTTAAAATTAATTTCTTTTATAATATCTGAAAATAAAGAAAGTGGCTCAAATTTAACTCCTTCTTCCAATATTTTTATTTTAATTTTTGTTACTTCTGAAAAGCATTCCATTCTGTTTTTCTCCCATTCCCTTAATATTAATAATATTTAAGTACATTATATAAAAATTTTATATTAATTTTAATTGTTTGTAATGTATAAATCAAATTTGTATTATTTTCTTATAGTGAAACTTTTTTATATAAAAGTTTCGCATTAGTTGATTTATTATAAAAAATATAGTAAAATATATGAAGATTTTGCTATATTTGGTAAATATTACAAAAAAAGTATATTTTTGGGAAACAGGTGATATTTATTTATAAAATTGATAATCTCAATATTGGTGAAAAAATAAAATACTATAGGAGACTAGCAAAAATGACTTTATCAGATGTTGGTAAATCCATTAATAAGTCAAAAGCTACAATTTCTAAATATGAAAGTAATCAAATAATTCCTGATGCAATAACTTTATTAGAACTATGTAATTGCTTAAATATTTCCATAAATGATTTTCTACCAATTACAGAAGAAAAAAATATAAATTCTAACACATTATTTAATCCGTTTGGAACTAATCAATTATTTATGTACTACTACACAGACAAAAAGCTTATGACATCCATCATTGACTTGTCAATTTCAAATGGTAATTATATGTGTAAATTTTATAATGGTATAAAAAACATATCTAATTATCAAAATTGTTCATACTATTATGAAGGTACTTTTGAATCTAATAGGACTACAGCATATTTTACACTTCATAATTCTTCACACAAGAATAATATGCTTGAAAAGGTTCAAATTGTAGTAAATATTCCTTGGTCAGACAATATAAAGGTATGTAAAGGTCTAATTTTAGGGCTTACTCCTAATTCTCTTCCAATAGTAAAAAAAGTCATATTATCTTCTTTTGAAATAAAAGATATTCATAAATATAATGGAGCATTAACTTTTTCGAAAGAGGAAGTAAATAAAATATATAATGACGGAGCTTTAATTATAGAAAATAAAAATTATGATGAATTTTTCTTTGATTTTTAACTCAAAAAAAGAAGCAATTTTTTAATTTTGCTTCTTTTTGTTCTCAAATTAGGTTTGTCTCTATTATTTATTATTATAAAAAATAATTTTAGACCTATATCAAATTTTCTGGATTCAATAGTTTCAATTCGTCCAATACAAAAATGCCATCTTTTCTCACTAAGACATCATCAAACCATATTTCCCCTCCACCATATTCTGGTGTTTGAATATTTACTATATCCCAATGAATACTTGAACGGTTACCATTATCGCTTTCTTCTAAACTATCTCCTGGTGTAAAATGAAAACTGCCTTTTATTTTTTCGTCAAACAATGTATCTCCTATTG
>CAKNRV010000030.1 GCA_930991035.1 uncultured Clostridium sp.
AATTTAGATTATAAAGTTGCATAAAGATTAGATAAATAATAATTTAGAGGAATTAGCGTATAGTATCTTTTTACAAAGGTTTACTAAAAAAATCCTGAATGGAACAATAGGAGACATTATAAAAGAAAATGAAAAATCAAAAATAAAGGTAAGTGATGCGAAAACAGTTAAAGGAAAATATCCATTCTTTACAAGTGGAGAATCAATATTAGAGTGGAATGATTATTTAGTTGAAGGAAGAAATTTGTTTTTTAATACAGGTGGAAATGCAGATGTTAAATATTATGTAGGTAAAGCAATGTATTCGACTGATACATGGTGTGTTACTACTAATGGAGATTTTTCAGATTATTTATATTTATACTTTAAATCCATTAGAGGAGAGTTAGATAGAAAGTTTTTTCATGGTTCTGGATTAAAACATTTACAAAAAGATTTATTAAAACAAGAAAAAATATATATACCAGAAAAAGAAGAAATAAGCCAATTTAATATTTTGCTTAGGCCAATGTTTGATATAATTTCAGAAAATAAAATTGAAAATCAAAGACTAAAATCATTAAAAGAATTCATATTACCACTTTTAATGAATGGACAAATAAATGTCGATGATATAGAAATTTAGTCAGATAAATTGTGATTTAGTTAATAATTATTTATATAAAAAGTAAGGAGGAACTTTATATGAAGTATAATATATATTGTGACGAAAGTTGTCATTTGGAACACGATAATCAAAAATATATGGTATTAGGTGGGATAATCTGTGAAAAAAGTAGCAGAAAATGTATAAAGAGAGATATATTAAATATAAAAAGAAAATATAATGTTCCAGATAGAGCTGAAATAAAATGGAATAAAGTTTCGCCTTCAAAGTTATCATATTATAAAGAGCTTGTAGATTATTTTTTTGAAAACGAAAATTTAAGATTTAGAGCAATAATTATTGATAAGACTCAATTAAATCATAAATTATTTAACCAAACTCATGATGATTGGTATTATAAAATGTATTACTATTTATTAATTAATTTAGTTGAACCAAAACAAGAAAATTATATTTATTTGGATATTAAAGATACAAAAAGTGCTAGTAAGGTAGAAGGTGTAAAAAAATACTTAAGTTTTAAATTAATGGATTATGAATTTAATGTAATAAAAAATATACAATCCATGAATTCGGAAGAAAGTGTAATAATGCAATTAGCTGACTTATTTATTGGAGCAATTGGATATAGGAACAGAAAAGTTTATGATGAAGAAAATTCTAGTTGGGCAAAAAAAGAACTAATGATGCATATTATCAATAAAAGTGGATATTCATTAACAAAAAACACAATGTTATCAGAGAAAAAATTCAACTTGTTTTGCATCAATTTGAAAGCAGGTGATAACATTGGATAACTGCAAATGGCTACCTAAAATAGTGGAATGCAAAGATTATAATAAATGGAATGAATATTTAGACATTCTATACTCTATATTTAAAAAAGACTTTATAGATAGTAAGCCAATATTTGAAGGTAAAGGAGTAAATTTTAGAAAAGCACCTATGGATGAAAAATATGAACATACATTTATACATTTAACGCATAAAGATGAATTCCATAAATCTAATGATCCGAATGATAGAATACCAGATCCAAGAAGAGCTGAAAGAATAGGGTGGAATAGAGCAATCATTGAAAATTATAAATGTAATGAGAATTGCAATAACTGTGAAAAAATTTTATATTTTGAAGAATATTATAAAAAGAATGTTAGAGCATATTTTTTATTTAAAGACGTAAAATTTTTGGTCATAATAGAAAAAAGACAGAATTATAATTTACTAATAACGGGATATTATATTGAGTATGATAATGCAATGGAAAAATATATAAAGAAATACGAAAAATATAAGATGCAGAAAACGCCATTGACTTAAGAATATCAATGACGTTTCCAGGATCTCCTACTACATCTTGGTAGTTGAGTTGTAATTATTATACTATATAGTAACAAGAATTGTCAACAATTCTAATAGTATTTTATGCAAAAAACATTGATATATACCATATATAGCAAGTTTTTTTGTTAAAAATATTGATTTTCAATGCTGATAATATAATTAGAGATTTTTGATTTTTATTTTTGCAAAATTGAAAAAAATACACAAAAATTAAAAGTCAAAATATATAACTTTGAATTTTAAATAAAAATGTCGCTTTAGAGAAAAAAATGTCGCTTTTAAGCGATATTTTTTATGAATTAAAATAAAAATAGTTTTATAAATTGATATAAAGTAATTGATGAAGTAATAATATAAATATAATAAGGGGAATATCTAATTCTATTACGGAAATTAAAAAAGAAAATTAATCATAAAACTTTCTTTTTTGGAAATAATATGATATAATAATATTATAAAGAAAAGGAGAGTTTTTATTATGTTAGGAGAAAAAATAAAAAAATATAGAGAAGAAAAGAAAATAACTCAAGTAGAAGTGGCGGACGTATTAGGAGTAAAGCCAGCTACTATATCTAAATACGAAGCCGGAACTTTAGAGCCTAATATTGAGTCATTAAAAAAGTTAGCTGAATTATTTGGAATTTCAGTTGATGAATTACTAAAAGAAGATGAGTTCGATGTTTCTAAAATTAATGTTCTAGAAGTCTTAAGAGAGCAAAAAGAAATGAAACTAAAAGGAAATTTATATCATAATACACAGATAATTTTTGCCTATAATACAAACCACATTGAAGGAAGCAAACTAACAGAAGACCAAACAAGATACATTTATGAAACAAATACTTTATTAACAGAAAAAGAAACAATTACCAATATAGATGATATTATTGAAACAGCTAATCATTTTAAATTAGTTGATTATATGCTAGATGCAGCAGATAAAGAACTAACAGAAGAAATGATTAAAGAATTTCATAAAATATTAAAAGAGGGAACATCAGATGGTAGAAAAGACTGGTTTAATGTTGGCAACTATAAAAAGTTAGCAAATGAAGTTGGAAATATGAAAACATCATTACCTAAAAATGTACAAAAAGACATGGTAAAACTACTGCAATGGTATAATTCATTAGGAAAGATAAAAATAGAAGATATAATAGAATTTCATTATAGATTTGAATGTATTCTACCATTTCAAGATGGAAATGGTAGAATAGGTAGAATTATAATGTTTAAGGAATGCTTAAAAAATAATATTATTCCATTTATTATATTAGATAAGAATAAATTATTTTACTATAGAGGGTTAAAAGAATATAAAGATGAAAAAGGTTATTTAATAGATACTTGCTTAAATGCACAAGATCAATATATTGAAATGATTAGATATTATTTAAAATATTAATTCGAAAGAGAGAAAATAGTATGAAGTATATAATGAAATTAAATCCAAAATATTTTGAATATGTAAAAAACGGAACTAAAAGAGTAGAAGTTAGACTTAATGATGAAAAAAGAAAAAGTATGAAAGTGGGAGACACAATTATATTTCAAAAAGAACCAGAGTTAAAAGAAGAAATAAACACTCAAATAGTTAATTTAATAGTAAAGAGAAACTTTAAAGAATTAATTAGAAATCTAGATGTTAGTGAATATTCTGATAAAAGTGAATCAGAAGAAAAATTTTTAAAAGATTTGTATATGTTTTACACAAAGAATCAAGAAGAAAAATATGGAGTTGTAGGAATACAAATAAAAATTAAAAAGGGGTAAATATGAAGGAAAAAGTATTATTAGATACAAATATGATGATATATCTTTTAGACGATCATATATTAGATGAAAAAATCTCAAAATTAACTAAAATATTATATGATTCTGATAAATATATAATAGCAATACATCCAAAAACATTTGAAGAAGCAAGGAAAATAAAAGATCAAAATAGAAAAGATATATTTATTTCAAAATTAGAAGTATATAAGATTATAGATAATCCACCAAAAGCAACGGAGGAGTTTAACAAATGTGTTGGATGCAAAAATGAAAATGACATCATAGATAATGAAATGTTATATGCTGTAGCAAGAAATTGTGTTAGTTATTTTGTTACAAATGATAAACATCTTTTAAAAAAAGCAGAGTTAATAAATATAAAAGACAGAGTTTTATCAATTGATGAAGCAATAGAGAAATTCAAACAAGAAGAAAAAGTAGTTATTGAAACACCTGTATTTATAAAAAAAGAATTTTTATATAACATGAATTTGAATGACGATTTTTTTACCACATTAAGATTTGATTATAAAGGTTTCGATAAATGGTTTATTAAAAAGCAAAGAAATGGCGAAATGGCATATGTTACGAAGACAAGAGATAATAAAATTACATCATTCCTAATGTTAAAAGAAGAGGATGAAAACGAAGATTATTCAGGCTTTGAGAAACCCTTTAGTCCTGCTAAAAGAATAAAAGTATCTACTTTTAAAGTGGCTGATACAGGAAAGAAAATAGGAGAATGCTTTATAAAAATAATGGTGAATGAAGCTATACAAAAGAATGTAGATGAAATATATGTAACTACTTTTGAAAAACAAGAGTCATTAATATATTTATTAAAGCAATATGGTTTTGAATTATTTACATATAAAAATACTACGAAAAGTGATGATACGGAAGAAAAAGAAGCTATATATGTTAAAAATATGAAAGATAAAAGTCAATACCCATATGTTCAACTAAAGGATCAAAGAATTTTTATTTTTCCCGTTATACCCCAATATCATAAATTGTTGTTTGAAGATGCTGAAAGAGAATATCAAATAAGCATTGATGATACACAAGGAAAAAATACATCTGCTAATGCAATAAAAAAAGCTTTTATCTCTAATGCCAATAGAAAAAAGATAAAATCTGGAGATATTATACTGTTTTATGCATCTCAAGATAAAAAAGCAATAACTACATTAGGAATAGTAGAAACAACTTGGAATGAATTCGAATCTCAAGAAGAAATATTTAATATAGTTAGAAAAAGAACAGCTTATGATGAAGAAGAATTAAAGCAAGTTGCACGATTAGATAGTTTAGTTATAATGTTTAAGCATTATATTACATTCAAAAATCCAATAACTTATGAGTTTTTGTATAACAATGGAATTGTAAACGGATATATTCAAGCACCAATAAGTATAGAAAAGGAAGATTTGGAAAAAATAATTGAACAAAGCCAAACACAAAATATGTTTGAAATATGCTAAAAAATACACTTAAAACAGTGTATTTTTTTTGTGAAAGTATTTACAAGTTAATAATTATTATATATAATATTAACAAATATGCTTATAAGCATATTTGTTAAAAGGAGAAAAAATGAGTAAGAAATTTGGAGAATTGGTGAAGGAATATAGAGGAAAAAGGACTTTAAAAGAACTAGGAGATGAAATAGGAATTACATCAGCTTATCTATTGGATATTGAAAAAGGAAATAGATTTCCATCTAAGGATAAATTAGATAAATTAATAAAAGTATTTGATTTAAAAAAAGAAGAAAAAAATACGTTCTATGATTTGGTAGCTAAAGAGAGTCCAAATAAATATAAAGTTTCAGTCGACATAGCAGAATATATTATGAAAAATGAATATTTAAGAAATTTTATTAGAATAGCTAAGGATAAACAGGTAGATAATAGTTATTGGAAAAATAAAATTCAAGAATTAGAAAGTGAGAGTAAATAAGTTATGTGTAATATGTTAATTTCAATAAATCCAGAACATGTAGAAAATATTTTTAATGGTAGTAAAAGATATGAATATAGAAAAATAAAATGCAGACAAGATATAGATAAAATAATAATATATTCCACTGCACCAATTATGAAAGTAGTAGGAGAAGCAAAAGTTGAGAAAATTTTAGTAGATTCACCAGATATGATATGGGAGGAAACTAAAAAATATTCGGGAATAGATTTAGAATTTTATCATAAATATTTTAAAGATAGAACTAAAGCTGTAGCATATAAATTAACAGATATAAAAAAATATAATAAGCCTAAAGAATTATCTAGTTATGGAATTAAGACAGCACCTCAATCATTTATTTATGTATAAATTATAAATAGCAGAATAAAAAATTTGACATTTAAATTTTCAACAATTTGAGAAAAGTACATAAAAATCCAAAGTTTTTTCTAAATTTTGAAAAAACTTTGGATTAATTTTAATTATTTATCAATACAACCAATAATTAATTCAACTCCATCACAAAATCCATTTCTATAATACTTCTCATTCCAATAACAAATATAATCCATAAAATTCTTATCAAGTCTATCCAATTGATTTCTTACATATTTTTGATTCTGTTTAGGAACATTCTTTAAAATATTTTCAGCAATCTCATCAAAATAAATATAATGTTTTCTATCTTCTTTAGTAAGTGTGCCTAAAACCATTTCCTCTCTAAAACTTAACCAATCTCTTAAAATATCATCATTAACTTCTCTAAAATTATTCATAATCTAAATCCTCCCAAAATTAAAATTTTTATTAATAAAATTATCATTTATAAGAGCTTAAATTACTAGAACAAATGTGCTATATGAATTGGGTAAAATCTTCTCAAAAAATGCCATAAAAATGCACAAATGTTCTGTGAACTAAAACTCTTGTAAATGTTGAAATACCAACAAAAACTCTAATTTTCACAAACTTACAAAATGTGGTCAGGTCTCGCTCATAACCCGAAGGCCAATACGAATAGCAGCCTACTACAATAACCAACTAATATATCACCAAAGCAATAAAAGTTCTATTAAACAAATCATAAAAATTATAATGAAAACCATAAAAAAGTTAGTTATAAAATTAAAATCAAAAATCCATAAACATATTGAGGAAAGACTAAATATATAGTAAAATAAATTATAATCTAATTCTATATCAAGTAGAACATAAATTAGAAAAGAAAATACTAAATCATAAACAAGAAAATTAAAAAATGTGGTATAACTATCAATATGAAAAATGAAAGGAGTAAAATAAGTATGAAAGTACATTATTTTCAAAGATACAAACAAAAAGAAAATGTAGATACATCTAATACAATGTTGATGCTATCAAGATTTTATGAATATAATCCAGACAAATTCTTTATATTATTAAATAACTTGATTTTAAAGGAAGATGAGACACCAGAATTGTCTTTTGATTTGCAACAATCTATAAACGGAAATGAAAGTATACCGGATGCCATTATAAGCCAAAAAAGTTTTAAAGTTGTAGTTGAAACAAAACTATATAATCAATTCGCTGAAAATCAACTGATTAAACATTTGAACCAATTTAACAATGAAGATATAAAGGTTATTTTAACGTTAGATCCAAAACCAATGAAAAATGATTTATTCAAGAAATTCAATGAATATTTAGAAATCTATAATGAAAAAAATTATGGAAAAGTACCGGTTAAGCACATAAATATAACATTTAAAGACTTAATTAATTCGATGGATGAAATAATAGAAAGTAATGATTATGCAATTAAGGATATAATAGAAGACTATAAAAGTTATTGCCTTGAGGAAAATTTGATTCCAGATTCAGATAAATGGATGAGAGCAATTGCAGCAGGAACTACTTTACAAGACAATTTGGAATTAAATTTGTATTATGATGATGCAAGTAGAGGCTACTCGGAGCACGGATATATAGGTCTATATAATCAAAAAGCTATAAAGGCAATAGGAAAATTGCTAAAAATAGTACAAGCTTCAAATATAAACAATGAATTCTATAGTGAATCGATTATGGGAGAAAGCCCAACACAAGACGAGATAGATAGAATAAAATGTGCAATGGAAAAGTCTAAAAAATATGGATATAATATAGGTGACAGGTTGCATAACTATTTTATAGTAGAAAACTTTATAAAAATAGATTTTAGGAAAAATAGTAAAAATGCAATCCAAAGAAGTAAACTATTTAATCTGTCTGAAATGTTGGATACACATACACTACCATCAACCGAAGAAATTGCAAATAGATTGAACAATAAAACTTGGGAAGATTTTCAAAAAGGCAAATTTTAAGATGGAAAATTTATGCTATTGATTAAAATGAAAAGATAATCCATAGAAATAACGTAAATTTTGCTTAAATGTTTTTCTAATAAAAAATATTAAGCAATAATATTTAGAACACTTAAAAAACTATGGGTTATCTTTGCCTACTCCAATTCAAAACAATACAATTTTTCTCCATTATTTAAGGTATCTAAAAACTTAGCACCAAATTTTTCATAGTAATTAACTAAATTTGTTTTTAGATATAATTTTTTAAAGCCTCGTTTTTTGGCTTCTTGCAGAATAGCTGTATTAAGTAATTTTGAATATCCTTTTCTTCTAAATTCCTCTTTTACATACATAGTTGCATACCAAGGAGATAAATCTTTTTTTTCTTCTCCATCTGTTGGAAAGATCGAAATGAATCCAACAAGTATATCTCCTTTTAATAAAATTAATTTACAGTATAATGGATTATCAAAGTTGTGAACGATTTTATCTATTTTTTTATCTACTTTTTCTTCAAATTCTTTTTTAGAATTTGTTTTCCTGCCCCATTCTTTTTGCGTAAGTGTAGCTACTTCTCTCAAAAATTCTGTTTTGTCCTTTATATTATAAATCTTTAGCATAGTACCTCCATATTATAATTTACAAATAAATTTTATTAAAAAGAGCAAGTGCGTATGTAACACGTAAAAATATATCTCACCTTATACTTGTTGTCAATAATTATATTGTTGGTATTATTATAAAATTATATATTACATTGAAATTTATTATTTTATGTGTAATAATAAATTATGAAAGGAGCTATATTATGAAAAATTTATTTATTGAGTATCCAAAGTGTTCAACTTGCCAAAAGGCGAAAAAATGGTTAGAGGCAAATAATGTTGAATTTGTTGACAGGCATATAATTGAAAAAAATCCAACAGAACAAGAGCTAGAAAAATGGATTAAGCAAAGTGGAAAAAAAATTAAAAGTTGGTTCAATACGAGTGGATTAAAATATAAAGAGTTAAAGTTAAAAGAAAAACTATCTAATATGTCGGACAAAGAAAAAATAAAATTACTTGCAACTGACGGAATGCTTGTAAAAAGGCCAATATTTGTTAGTGATAATTTTATTTTACTAGGTTTTAAAGAGGCAGAATGGCAAGAAAAACTAAGTAAAAATTGCTAAAATATAACGAGGTTGGAAAAATTGTTTCCGATTTTATTTAAATTAAAATGAAAACTTGATAAAAATAAACCACAATAAGAAAAGAAAGTATCGATGTTAGAAATTAAAAATTTGGCAATGATACTTTCTGGAATAAAAAGTCTATTTTAGCTATTAACAGCTAAAGAGATTGTTGAAAGTATATATTGTTTGTACTTTACATAATTATATCATATGCAAATTGTAAAAACTGTCGAAAGCAGTCGAAAATAATAAAAATTTTTAAAAAATATTTATTTAACTGGTGAAAGAGAAAAACAAGTATGTGAATTTGAAAAATTCACATACTTGTTTAAGATTTATCACTATTATAAGACATTCCTTGCCATAGATTTTCTTCTCGCATAAGTTTATCTAATCCGTTTAAAATCCACTTTTTATGTAAATTCCAAGATGGCGCAACAAGCAAATCTTTTGGAGCATCGCCAGATACTCTATGGATAATTATATTAGGGCTAATATGAGTAATCACATAAGCGCATTCCTCTAAATACGTATTCAACTGCAAAGGCTCGTATTTTCCTTCTTGATATAATTTTTCAAGTTTAGTATTTTTTACAATATAACAAGAGTGTATTTTCAAACCTTGAATATTGTGCATATTTATAAAATCAACGGTATGTGCGACGTCTTGACTTGTTTCAGAAAGACCTATCATAATGTGTGTAACTACATCAATGCCATATTTATTTAATATCTTAACAGCTTTTGAGAAATCTTCATTAGTATAACATCTATTTATAAATTTGCCAGTTTCTTCATTGGCAGTCTGCAAACCGAGTTCAACACATACGTAATATTTATAAGTATAACTTTTTAATAATTTGGCAACATCCTCATTAATGCAATCTGGGCGAGTAGCAACTTCAAGTCCTACAATTCTACTGTCAATTAAAGCTGCGTCATATTTCTTTTTTAAGTTTTCTATACTATCATAAGTGTTAGTAAAATTTTGAAAATATGCAATAAATTTGTTGGCTCTTTGTGCCTTATAGCTACTAAAGTAATTTTTTACTTGTTGGGAGATAAATTCAAAATTAGTTAAACTTTCATTTTTTAATAGACAATTTGAACTAAGTGATATTTTATCTTCCATATTGTTTTGCACAGGACAAGTTATATGTTCGCCAGAACCTTTTTCACTACAAAAAATACATCCACCAATTCCTTTACTGCCATCTCTATTTGGACAAGTAAAGCCACCGTCTATGCAGATTTTTAGTGTACGTTCTCCAAATTTCTCTTTATAATATTTATTTAAGTGTTTATATCTTTCTACATTTTCCATAGGAATATTATAGCATATTTTGTGGAAATGTGAATAAAATTTAATGATTATTATCTCTACAATAATTCTTGCATAATCTGACATATTATGATATTATTTTTATATAAATAAAAAAGGGGGTAAAAACTATGCTAGAAGAAATGGAAAACAAGCCAAAAAACAGTAAAGGTTTTGTTGCAGCAATTGTAATTTTGGTTATAATTATTATTGCTTCAGTTGTATGTTTCTTCGTATTCAATACTAGTGCACTAAACAAAACAATCACAGCAGAAAATTATGAAGAGCTAATGGACGAATTAGGAGATGAATTACGAGATTCTGACGAAGCCTATTATTTCAGTTATGCACTTTTATATCACACATACACAGATGCTATGACAGCAGCGTTAGCTGGAAATGATGACGAAGAAGCAATGATGGTAAATATTTATGGAAAAACACCAGAACAACTTATTGAAGAAGGAAAACAACTTATGGAAGAAGACGGAGTAACATTAGATGAGGTTAAAGAGACAATGGACAGTTTAGCTAATTATGATTATTCATATTAATATAATAATAGTAAAATTCATAAAAATATAGTGTAACGAATAAGGTATGTAAGAAATTGCATACCTTATTCGCAGTTTAAAATAAACTAAAAACTTTGCGTATCCCATTGAAAAAAAGCCTAAAGTGCTATATAATTTACAAAGCAAGAAGTAAAGGACACAAAATGAGTTCAAGAACTTAAACAAAAAGGAGTGTCCAAAACGTTCAAAAGCTTGAACAAAAAGGAGTGTCCCAGATGTTCAAGGTAGCAAAAAGAAGGAGCAAAAGATGTATTTAAAGAGAATAGAATTACAAGGATTTAAGTCCTTTGCAGATAAAACTGTGTTAGAATTTAAAAGTGGTATTACTTCTGTTATTGGACCAAATGGCTCTGGAAAGAGCAATATTTCAGATGCTATAAGGTGGGTGCTTGGTGAGCAAAGTATGAAGTCTTTAAGAGGCTCAAAGTCTGAAGATGTTATTTTCGCTGGTACTCAAGCAAGAAAGTCGCTTGGTTTTGCAGAAGTTTCTATGGTAATTGATAACACAGATGGCAAACTTCCTATTGAGTATAGTGAGGTTACGGTTACTAGAAAAATATATAGAAGTGGCGAGACAGGCTATTTTATTAATAAAGTGCCTTGCAGGTTAAAAGATGTGCTAGAGCTATTTATGGATACAGGTATTGGAAGAGATGGATATAGCATTATTGGACAAGGTAAAATTGACGAAATTTTGAGTAATAAATCAGAAGATAGAAGAAGAATTTTTGAGGAAGCGGCGGGAATTGTAAAGTATAGAACTAGAAAAGCCGAGTCTGAGAAAAAGCTGGAGCAAACAAAGTTAAATTTGCTTAGAATTAATGATATTTTGTCTGAAATTGAGTCAAACATTGAACCTCTTAAGTTGCAGTCTGAAAAGGCAAGAAAATACCTAGATTTACGTGAGGAATTAAAGAATATTGAAGTTGGTTTGTTTTTATACAATATTAGCGAATACAAAGAAAAGTTGGAAAAATTGGCAGAAGATATTCAAATTGTTGAAGGACAAAATGAGGCAGAAAATCAGAGAATGCTAAATTTGCAAAATGCAAAGGAAGAGCTAAAGGAGCAAATTGACGAGATAACTTCTAAGATAGAGCAGATGCAAAATTTGGGGTTTGAAAGCACAAACAAGATTGAAAAAATAAATTCTGAAATTGGTATTTCTAAGGAAAGGATACAAAACAACAAATCAAATAGAGAAAGATTAGAAAAAGAGATTGAAGAAGTAAAGGTAAGAATTGCAGAGCTTGAAGAAGAGCAAAAACAAAAGCAAGACAAGAAAGAAAATTTAACTCAAAACAGAGAAAAGTTTCAAAAAGAATTGGACGAAAAGCAAAAAGAATTAGAGGAGCTAACTAAAAAATTATCAGATAAAGAGCTAGAAATTGAGGGTAAAAAACATACAATAGAACAGCATACTGACAGAAAGTACGAAATTGCATCAGAGATAAGCAGTTTAGATACAAATTATGAAAATATAGAAAAAAGAGAAAAGCAAGCTAAGTCAGAAATAGATGGCTTGACACTCGAAATAGATAGCGCAAGAAGCGATAAGCAAGAAAAATCAAAAGCTTTTTACGAAATTGAGCATAAGAAAAATGAAATGACTAAAACTTTGCAAGAAAAGTCAGCTAAAAAAGAAGAAAGTATGGCTAGAATAAAAGAGTTTGATACTAGCTTAAATAATTTGACGTATGAGTCTCGAATGAAGGATTCTAGATTAAAATTCTTAATAGAAACAGAAAAGGAAAAAGAAGGATATTTAAGAAGTGTAAAAGCACTACTTGTTGATTGCGAAAAAGATGCTAACTTAAATAAGGGTATGAATGGTGTTTTAGCAAATCTCATTTCAGTAGATAAAAAATACGAAACAGCAATAGAAATGTGCTTAGGGCAAGCGTTACAAAACATTGTAACTGATACAGAGGAAGATGCAAAAAAATTAGTAGAGCATTTAAGAAATAACAAACTAGGTAGAGCATCATTTTTGCCAGTTTCTTCAATTAGAGGAAAAAAACTAGACAGAATAATTAGAAACAATGCAGAAGGTGTAATTGGAGTTGCATCAGATTTAGTAAAATGTGATAAAAAATATGAACAAATTGTATTAAATCTTTTAGGAAGAACCTTGATTGTAGAGAATATGGATACTGCAATTCAAATGGCAAAACAAAATTCATATTCTTTTAGAATTGTAACATTAGAAGGAGATATCATAAGCAATACAGGTAGCATCACTGGTGGTTCTATTCAAACAAAAACAGTAAATATTTTGGGAAGAAGCAGAGAAATAGAAGATTTAGAAAAATCATTAAAAGAGATAAATGCTAAAATAGAAAAGTTGACGCAGGAAAAAAAAGAATATACAGAATCTGTAACAGATGTAATAGAGGAAGTAACAAGGCTTGAAAAGGAGCTTCAAGATATTGAAGTAAGTTTTGCAGCAGAAAATCAAAAAATGCTAAACATAGAAGAAGGAATTGCTAAATTAGAAGCTAGAAGAGAAAAGTTAAAAAGCGAATTAGAGGAACTTGCAAAACAAAAAATTGATAATAGAACAGAAAAAGAACAAAAAGAAGAAGAAACAAATTATTTAAATGAAGAAATAGAAAAACTAAGCAAAATAGTAGAAGAGTTTGCGCTTAACAATAAAGACAATCAGAAATATATTGACGACTTAAATTTTGATATTACAAATTTAAAAATATCTGTATCTTCTTTTGACGAAAGTGGAACATCAATTGACGAAATGGTAGAAAGAATAAAACAAGATATAGAGAGCAATAGAACTTCTATTGAAAATAAAGAGAACAATATTAAAGAAGTGCTTGAAGAAAATTCAAATTTAGAGCAAAAAATTCAAGAACTAGAAGCAGAGATTGTTAAGATTAAATCAGAAGTGGAAAATAGTTCTAACATAGTAGAAAATTTAAAGAATGACAGAATGGAAAAAAGTGAAAAATTAAAAGTATCAGAAGCTAACATAAGCGAGCAATTTAATGTGATAGAGGATTTAAAAGGTCAGCTTGTAAAACTAGATGTACGTAAAACAAAGTTGGAACAAGATTTGGAACAAGTGGTAAATAATTTGTGGGTAGAATATGAACTAACTCCTAACAATGCGGGCGAATATCCAAAACCACAGAATGCGCAAAAAGCTGCAAGAGATGTAAATGTTTTGCGTAATCAAATAAAGGAGCTGGGAAGCATAAATGTAGATTCAATTGAAGAATATAAAAAGACAAAAGAAAGATATGACTTTATGTGTGAACAACGTTTAGACCTTGAAAATACGGCTGCAAAATTAAGAAAAATAATTGCAGATATGACACAGACAATGAAGGAACAATTTGTAGAAAAATTCGCAGAAATCAATAAGAATTTTAATGAAGTATTTGTAGAGCTATTTGGTGGCGGAAAAGCAGAGCTTAAATTAGAAGACGAAGAAAATGTACTGGAATGTGGAATAGATATACAAGTACAACCAACAGGAAAAAAACTTCAAAATATGATGCTTTTATCTGGAGGGGAAAAAGCATTTACTGCAATAGCACTTTTATTTGCAATACTAAAAATAAACCCAGCACCATTCTGTGTGCTAGACGAAATTGAAGCAGCACTTGACGATGTAAATGTGTATAGATTTGCAGAATATCTAAAGAAATTTAGCAAAGAAACACAGTTCTTGGTAATAACACACAGAAAAGGAACGATGGAGGCTGCAAATACAGTCTATGGTGTAACTATGGAAGAAAACGGAGTAAGTAAGTTACTTTCTATGAAACTTGCTTAAAAAATAGTCATAAACTAAAAGACTGACGCATATATATTAATATAACCAAAACAAAGGAGAGTTGATATATATGTGGCAGTCTTTTAATGTAGCAGAAGTTGCAAGAAAACTTAGGACAAACATAGACAAAGGTCTTACTAAAGAAGAAGTTGAAACAAGGTATAAAAGATATGGACCGAATAAGTTGGACGAGCAAAAGAAGGAAAGTTTGCTAGTGCGTTTTTTAAAACAGTTTCAAGATTTTATGATAATAATTTTACTAATTGCTGCACTGGTTTCGGCAGGAGTCTCCTTTATGCAAGGGGAAAATGATTATATAGACTCTATTATAATAGTTGCAATAGTAGTGCTGAACGCTATTATGGGACTGGTTCAAGAGGCAAAAGCAGAAAAATCTTTGGAAGCATTAAAGGATATGTCGGCACCTGTTGCAAAGGTTAGAAGAGATGGAAGGCTAATTACAGTTAAAGGAATAGAGGTTGTACCTGGAGATATTGTCTTTCTAGAAGCGGGAAATTATGTGCCAGCTGATTGCAGACTAATTAATAGCTCTAATTTAAAAATAGAAGAATCAAGTCTGACTGGTGAGACAGTACCAGTAACAAAAGATGCGAGTGTGCTTCTCGACGAAAAGACCGCTTTAGGAGATACATTAAATATGGCTTTTGCAAATACAATTGTAGTAAATGGCCACGCAGAGGCAATTGTTACAGATACAGGAATGAATACAAAAGTAGGCAAAATTGCTAAAATGATTATTACAAATGAATCGCCAGAAACACCAATACAGAAGAAACTTGGTGAGGTAGGTAAAACACTAGGAGTTGGTTGCTTAGCCATTTGTGCGTTTATATTTGTAATAGGAATTCTAAAAAAGATAGAGCCGATTGAAATGTTTATGACATCGGTAGGACTAGCAGTAGCAGCAATTCCAGAAGGACTTCCGGCAATTGTAACAATAATGCTCTCAATAGGTGTTACCAGAATGGCAAGAAAAAATACAATAATTAGAAAACTGCCGGCAGTTGAAACACTTGGAAGTAGTAGTGTAATTTGTTCGGATAAGACTGGTACATTAACACAAAACAAAATGAAAGTAACAAAAGTGATGGATGTAAAAGGTGAGAGCCTAGGATTACAAAGAGACTTAATTTTAGAACTTGGAACAATGTGCACAGATGTTGAAGATAATGTAGGGGAACCAACCGAACTTGCAATTGTAAATGCAGCAAAGGAACAAGGAAAATATAAAGAAAGGCTGTATCAAAAATTTAATAGAATTAATGATATACCATTTGATTCAAACAGAAAAATGATGAGCACGATACATAAAATAGGTAATTTACAAAAAAGCACTGAGACAGATTCAAATAGCCGATTAGCATCTATTTTAAAAAACGAAACTGGTTACCTGGTTATAACAAAAGGTGCCCCAGATGTGCTTCTAAAGCATTGTACAAAATACTTTCAAAATGGAGAGATACATCTACTTGATAATTCTGCAATTAGTAAAATAGAGAAAATAAATAGTTTAATGGCAGAGGAAGCATTAAGAGTAATTGCTGTAGCGTATTCACTAATGCCAAGGCTACCAACTACAATAGATAGTAACTTTTTAGAGCAAAACCTTATATTTGCTGGATTAATAGGAATGATAGATCCACCACGTGAAGGTGTAAAGGAAGCGGTTGCAACTTGCAGAAGAGCAGGAATAAAAACTGTAATGATAACAGGAGACCATATTGTAACAGCCAAGGCAATAGCAAAAGACTTAGGAATATTAAAACAAAATGACTTAGCAATTACAGGAAAAGAGGTTGACGAAATTTCTCAGAAAGAGTTAGAAAAAAATATTTCTAATTATTCTGTATTTGCCAGAGTATCACCAGAGCATAAAGTGCGTATAGTAGAAGCCTTTCAAAAAACAGGAGCTGTTGTTGCAATGACTGGCGATGGAGTAAATGACGCTCCAGCACTTAAACAAGCTGATATTGGTATTTCTATGGGACAAAATGGTACTGATGTTGCAAAAAATGCTTCAGATATGATTTTGACTGACGACAATTTTGTGACAATAGTGGAAGCTGTAAGACAAGGTAGAAATATCTTTGAAAATATCAAAAAAGCTGTACACTTCTTGATTGCAACAAACATTGGAGAAATAGTAACCATATTTGTTGGATTACTTCTAGGTGTAAAGGCACCACTGCTCGCAATTCAATTATTGTGGATTAACTTAATTACAGATTCATTACCAGCAATTGCAATAGGACTAGAGCCACCGAATAAAAACATAATGAATGAAAAACCGCGAAATGCAAAGAAGAGCCTTTTTGCCGATGGCCTATGGGGAAAGATAATTGTAGAAGGTGTTATGCTAGGAATGCTAACTTTAATTGCATTTAGCATAGGAAATAACCTTTATGGTGTAGAAACAGGAAGAAGTATGGCATTTGCAGCTCTTTGCATGCTAGAATTAGTACATAGTCTAAATGTTAAAAGTGACGAATCAATTTTTAAAGCTGGACTTTTGGAAAATAAATACTTAATTGGAGCATTTATATTAGGTATAATTCTTACCATTGTAGTAGTAATGGTGCCAGCATTTGCACAAATTTTCAAACTAGTGCCACTAAATCTTACACAATGGATGTATACAATAGGAATTTCAATTTTACCATTGATAATTATGGAAGCACAAAAGAGATTAAACGAAGTAAAATTCGGAAAGAGGGTGTATTCGTATAACAATTAAAAAATGGCAAAAATAGCCTTAGATAGTAATTTTTGTCAGTTGTCAATAGCTGAAAAAACGAGAAAAACAGAGAAAAATGGAGGAAAAGCGAGAAAACCATAAGATAAATTAGAATAAAAAATTGTCGAAATGTCTTAAAATTACTAAAAATGTGAGAAAATAGAATAAATGGTTTGAAATTGAATAGAATATATAGTATAATAAAATTTGTCACGTTGCAAAAGGAGTGTGAAAATTTATTTTAAACAGGAAAATTAAATACTGCACAAAAGAATTGTTTAGGCTTATAAATATAGTAGCAATTGCACTGTTTATAATGATGACAATTATACTATTCAAATTCAATTTGGTATGCGAAGTGACCATTGATGGTGAAAGCGTAGGATATATTGCTAATAAGGATGAATTTGAAGAAAAATTAAACGGAATAATAAATGAAGAAGAAGAAGCAAAATTATTTACAACAATAAAAAATATGCCAGAATATAAGCTTACTTTAGTCGATAAAAGTGAGCAAACTAACGAAGAAGCAATATTAGCTAAACTAGAAGATGAATCTGAAACAACCTATAAATTATATGCCGTGACATTGAATGGTGAAGAAAAAGCCGTTCTTGCAAGCTTAGAAGAAGCTGAAAAAATAGTTGACGAAATGACAGAGACTTATGAAGATGATATAGAATTAGATATAGGAATAACAGATATAATTACAACGGATAAGGAAAATGAAAGTAGTGTGAAAGTGGCAAAAGCTGATGTGACTGAAGCGATAGAAGACGCTGTTGAACAAAAAGAAAAAGAAGAAGCAGAGCAAAGAGAGATAGAATCTCATACTGTTCAAGGAGTTTACTTAGAAGTAACACCAGTTTCAGGAATTATAACATCCAGATTTGGAAATAGAGAAAGTATTAGAACAAGTGGACATACAGGGCTAGATATAGCAGCACCTGCTGGAACACCAATTAAAGCTGCTGCTGATGGAACAGTAACGTTTTCTGGATACAGTGGTGGATATGGATATGTAGTTAAAATGGATAATGGAAATGGAGTAGAGACATATTACGGACATTGTAGTGCATTATATGTATCTGCTGGTGAAACAGTAGAGGCAGGAGATGTTATAGCTGCAGTTGGTTCAACAGGTAATTCAACAGGAAATCACTTACACTTTGAAGTAAGAGTAAATGGATCAGTGGTAAACCCACAGAACTATTTATACAATAATTAGAATAAAATTATAGACCGTTTTGAAAAAGTAAAAAACTTTGGATAAACGGTCATTTATTGTGAATTTAAATATTACTTTACAGTTAATAAAAATTTTGGTATAATTATTACGTAAATTATTAAAGTTATAGTTATCATTAATCTATTTGATTAGTGAAAGGAGTGAGTTTTATGTGATTTGTCAATGTACTTGAAAAATGGAAATATTCATTGGCAGTAATGTTATTCTCTTGTGGACATCTAATGGAGGTAGCTTTATGAAACGAATTTTATCAGTCGTTGTATCATTTGTTTTTGTTTTACTGACTTTAACTACTAATATTAATCTAAAAGCATATGCATTCCCTGGAAACTATTTCTGGTACCCTAGAGAAATGCACGTTCGCATTTACCATCCTTCCTCTGGAATGTATTTGGGGATTGATAGAAATGGAAATGAAGTAGACGGAGCACGTATTCAACTTCAGCGGTATGAAGAAGGAAATCAAAATCAAATCTTTTATCTAAAAGCGATTGATGTTGACAAAAGTGGTCATGTTCAATATCAAATTCGCGTTCATGGTGAAAGCGAAATGGTGATTGAAATTCGCAATGGCTCACACGAAGACTGGGCAGAAGCAGCTCAATGGACTACTCATAGTGGAGATTGTGCAAAATGGTATTTTTTCACCGAAACCAATCGGAATGGATATGATTCTGCTATATGTTGTATTAAAAATGTTGAATCTGATAAATTGCTAAATGTGTCTGGTAATGAGGGATACGATGGTAATAATCTTATTCAATATCATGAGGATAATACACAGGCAGAAGTCTTTCAAGTTTTTAGTGTGGAAGATAATATAATTGGAGCTATGTGGTCTCGTGACTGGGGGCAAAATGACAACGGAAGTATGTACTGGTCGATGGTAGAAGATACTAAAAAAAATCGCCAAAAATACTTTACTCCTATAAATGTATACAATAATGGATATATAGGTTATCCTGTACAGTATGATGAAACTGTACAATATCTTGCTACTGTTATTTGGGCAGATGCAAATTTGCAAAAGAAGTTATTACAACTTCATAATCCCCCAAAGGATGCTTGGCAATTAATAAAAGATGCTCTTGGAGGTACTGGCCGAGAATATGTGATTGATTCACTGTTTAGCGCTACCCCTCTTGGAGCGGTTCCTGTTGGTGACATTGAAGGAGTAATATCGACAATTATGGTAGGTCAATCAGAGCAACAGTGGTATCTCATAGAAAAGGCATTTGCAACGCATAGTAAGGTTAGAATTGAAATTTATTATGTGTTTGATGCTGGAAACTGGGGAGTTAGCTGTAAAGCTTTGGTAAATGATCAAATTGATACTTACTGGGATGGTAGTAAATCTGCTATTGGTAATTCCGTTAATATGAATTATTCAGGTATATGGATAAATGGTAATGTAGAGTATTTCTACAAGTAAACCTATCAAAGACTAATAAAAAGATAAATATCTTTTTATTAGTCTTTGGAAATATTAAAAATTATAACAAACTGAGAGGATTTTAATTTATGAAACTTGATAGATTACAAATAAAATTAATAATTGGATTAATCTTTGTTATTTTTGTAGGAATTTTAGTGTTTTTTTTCCAAATGAAAAGTAATTCAACAATTAATAATAATAAATATATACAAAGTAATATGATTTCAAATGATATATATATATAAATCAAATTAACAGTTGATTGTTATATTCTAAAAAGACTAGGAGCGCAAGTCCTAGCCTTTTTAATACTTTTTTCCCAGGATAAAGACATGAAAAAATTTTTCTAATGCCTATATCCATTGATTTATCTTGGCTTAGAGATGGTTGATGTATCAAAATTACGTAGTATTTTGAATATTTCAACTGTCTCTTTTTCTACATTTCTTGAAATACTTTTCCTTATTCTCTTTAAACTTCTATTTTGTATTTTTTTTACTTCATTC